>NZ_CP102830.1:0-318636 GCF_024730785.1 Pseudomonas sp. LS44 | reverse complement strand
ATGATGCTGAGCCAGCTGGCCTAGCAGTTCCTCGCTCAATTCCTGCTCAGCGGCACTGGCCGCGATGCCGGTCGCCGCCAGCAGGCTGTCGCGCTCCTTCTGAGTCAGCGCCAGTTCGGCTTCCAGCTGCCAGGCCAGGTCATTGGCCTGCCAGTCGGCGCGGTACAGCAACCGCGGTCCTGCTTCGCCCTGCGGCTGAATCCACAGCGCACCCGGCGCCAGGGCGCGCAGCTCCTGCACGCTGAGGCGCTCTTCGGCCAGCGGGGTGAATACCTGCTGTTGCCAGTCGACCAGCCACGGCAACGGCTCGCCCGGTTGCTGCGCGCGTAACGTCCACAGACTCCAGGCGCTGACCGCGACCACGGCGGCGTAGATCAGCCAACGAAACGAGCGTAATTGCGGCGCCATGCATTCTCTCCGGACAGAAAAAAGCCGCACTCGCGTGCGGCTTTTTCGGGGTGGTTCAGGATCAGGCGGCGATCGCGCCTTTGAGCTTGTTCATCGCGTTCTTCTCCAGCTGGCGGATACGCTCGGCGGAGACGTTGTACTTGGCAGCCAGCTCATGCAGGGTGGCCTTCTCGTCGGTCAACCAGCGTTGCTGGAGAATGTCACGGCTGCGCTCGTCCAGGCCTTCCAGCGCTTCGTGCAGGTTGGCGTTGGAGCTGTCGCTCCAGTCGGAATCCTCCAACTGCCGCGCCGGGTCGTAGCGATGGTCTTCGAGATAATGCGCCGGCGACTGGAAGGCGCTGTCGTCATCGGCATCGGCGGCCGGGTCGAAGGCCATGTCGTGGCCGGTCAGACGGCTTTCCATCTCGCGCACTTCGCGCGGCTCGACACCCAGGCTTTCGGCCACGGCATGCACTTCGTCGTTGTTCAGCCAAGTCAGGCGTTTCTTCTGGCTGCGCAGGTTGAAGAACAGTTTGCGCTGCGCCTTGGTGGTCGCGACTTTGACGATCCGCCAGTTACGCAGAATGAATTCGTGGATCTCCGCGCGAATCCAGTGCACCGCGAACGACACCAGGCGCACGCCCATTTCCGGGTTGAAGCGCTTGACCGCCTTCATCAGGCCGACGTTGCCTTCCTGAATCAGGTCCGCCTGCGGCAGCCCATAACCCGAGTAGCTACGGGCGATATGGACGACGAAGCGCAGGTGCGCGAGAACCATCTGCCGGGCAGCCTCGAGGTCCTGCCGGTAGAAAAGATTGCCGGCCAATTCGCGCTCCTGCTCGACGGTCAGCAATGGAATGCTGTTTACCGTGTGCACGTAGGCTTCCAGGTTCGCACCGGGAGCCAGGGCATAGACAGGTTGCAAAGAAGTGGTGGTCATGCAAATCCTCCGATTCATGAACTCTTGAGTTCAGTATTGTCAGTCTGACACAAAACCTGACTCAACGTTCAGAAACAGCTGTTACTCAAGCGGAGCAAGAAGGTACTACTTCGGCGCCAGCTCGTTCAAGTGTCGGGCGACCGCCAGCCAGGCGCCGATGTAACCAAGCAATACCGCACCCAGTAACAGCGACAAACCATCACCGGCCGGCACGCCGCCGAGCGAGAAGTCACTGCCGTACAACCCGGCCAGACGCACCACCGCACCATTCAGCCAGTCCAGACCAAAGGCCAGCACCAGCCAGGCCAGCACGCCGGCCGCGCAGCCGTACAGCGCGCCCATATAGAGGAACGGACGCCGCACATAGCCATCGGTGCCGCCGACCAGCTTGATGACCTCGATCTCGTTGCGGCGATTCTCGATATGCAGACGGATGGTATTGCCGATCACCAACAGCAGCGCCATCACCAGCAGCAGGGTCAGGCCGAAGACGAAACGCTCACCGAGCTTGAGGATCGCGCTGAGCCGCTCGACCCACAGCAGATCGAGCTGCGCCTGCTGCACCTTGGGCAACTCGCTGAGGCGCTGGCGCAGCGCTTCGAGACGCGCCTTGTCGATTTCCTTGGGCGTCACCAGCACCACGCCCGGCAGCGGATTCTGCGGCAGTTCCTTAAGCGCTTGACCGAGCCCGGACTGTTGCTGGAACTCGGCCAAGGCCTGTTCGCGGCTGATCCATTGCGCTTCGGCGACTTCCGGCATGGCGGCGATCTGGTCGCGCAGCTGCGCGCCCACGGCGTCGCTGGCATCCATCTGCAGATACAGGGAGACCTGCGCCGCGCGCTGCCAGGAGCCGCCGAGCCGCTCGATATTATTCAGCAGCAGCGACAGGCCCATCGGCAGGCTGAGGGCGATGGCCATCACCAGCGCGGTGAAGAAACTGCCGATCGGCTGCTGAGCGAGACGGCGCAGGCTGTCGATCAGGCTGGCGCGATGACTTTCCAGCCAGGCATGCAGCTGACTGCGGAAATCCGGGCCTTCGTCATGGCGACTGGCGGCCGCTTTGCCGACGCCGCCGCCAACCCGCTCGGCGGCCTTGGGATTGCGTTGCTGTTCGCTCATCAGGCAGCCTCTCCGTCACCGATCAGGCGGCCGCGTTGCAAGGTCAGCATGCGGTGGCGCATGCGCGCGATCAGCGCCAGGTCGTGGCTGGCGATCAGCACGGTGGTGCCGAGGCGATTGATGTCTTCGAACACGCCCATGATCTCCGCGGCCAGGCGCGGGTCGAGGTTACCGGTCGGTTCGTCGGCCAGCAGCAGGGCCGGACGATGCACCACCGCCCGGGCGATGCCGACGCGTTGCTGCTGCCCGGTGGACAGGTCGCCGGGAAACAGTTCGGCTTTATCCGACAGCGCCACACGCTCCAGCGCTGCACCGACACGCTTGGCGATCTCCGCCTTGGACAGGCCGAGAATCTGCAGCGGCAGGGCGATGTTGTTGAACACGGTGCGATCGAACAGCAGTTGGTGGTTCTGGAACACCACGCCGATTTGCCGGCGCAGGAAAGGAATCTGCGCGTTGGTGATCTGCGCCAGATCCTGGCCAGCCAGGAGCAGATTGCCGGTGCTGGGCCGCTCCATCGCCAATATCAGGCGCAGCAAGGTGCTCTTGCCGGCGCCGGAGTGGCCGGTGACGAACAGGAACTCGCCGCGGCGCACGCGAAAACTCAGTTCATGCAGGCCGACGTGGCCATTGGCATAGCGCTTACCAACCTGCTCGAATCGAATCATGCATGCTCCCGCTCGGCGAAAAGGGCCCGGACAAAGGCCTCGGCTTCAAAGGTCCGCAAATCGTCGATGCCTTCGCCGACACCGATATAGCGAATCGGCAAGCCGAACTGCTTGGCCAGGGCGAAGATCACCCCGCCCTTGGCGGTGCCGTCCAGCTTGGTCAGCGCCAGGCCGGTGAGGCTGACGGTCTGGTTGAATTGCTTGGCCTGGTTGATGGCGTTCTGCCCGGTGCCAGCGTCGAGCACCAGCAGCACTTCGTGCGGCGCGGTATCGTCGAGCTTGCCAATCACCCGGCGAACCTTCCTCAGCTCTTCCATCAGGTTGTCTTTGGTGTGCAGACGCCCGGCCGTGTCGGCGATCAGTACGTCGATGCCGCGCGCCTTGGCGGCCTGCACCGCATCGAAGATCACCGAGGCGGAATCGGCGCCGGTGTGCTGGGCGATCACCGCAATGTTGTTGCGCTCACCCCACACCTGCAGCTGTTCGACGGCCGCGGCGCGGAAGGTATCGCCGGCAGCGAGCATGACCTTCTTGCCATCGAGTTGGAGCTTCTTGGCCAGCTTACCGATGGTGGTGGTCTTGCCGGCGCCGTTCACGCCGACCACCAGAATCACATAGGGCTGCTTGTCGGCGGGAATCCGCAGCGGCTGTTCGACCGGTTTGAGCAGGGCCACCAGCTCCTCCTGCAGCGCCTTGTACAGTGCGCCGCTGTCGGCCAGCTCCTTACGCGCCACGCGCTTGGTCAGGTTGCCGACGATCGCACTGGTCGCTTCGACGCCGACATCGGCGGTCAGCAGGCGGGTTTCCAGCTCATCAAGCAGATCGTCATCGATGGCCTTCTTGCCGAGAAACAGACTGGCCATGCCCTCGCCGAGGTTGGCGCTGGTTTTTGACAGGCCTTGCCGCAGACGGGCGAAGAAGCCCAGTTTGGTTTCCGCGCTGGCGGCGGGGGCGGCTAGCGGCTCAGCCGGCGCGAGCTCGACCGCACTGGGCGTGGGCTCGGCCGGGGACTGCGGGGCGGGTGGCACCTCTACCGGCGCTGGCGCAGGGGCGACATGCGCCACTTCGCTGCCGATGTTCAGGCGAAAGCGCGACGGCGCAGGCGCGGACACCGGCTCGGCAGCGGCAAGCGCTTCGGCGGGCGCAGCGATCTCGGTGGCTTCGGCAACGGCTGGCGGCGCAGGCAGTTCTGCCGGAAGCTCAACCGGAGCAGCTACAGGAATATTTTCAGGCGCGGACGGCACGCTCTGGGCGGTGCTATCCGGCACGGCCGGCATGGCCTCAAGGGGCGCAGGGGCAGCAGGCACATCGACCGTCGGCGCGTCGTCAACCGGCGCTTCTTGGGGCTTTTTGCGCATCCAGCCAAACAGGCTTTTCTTCTCCCCGGCCGGCGCCGGAGCTTTCTTGTCGTCGTTGGAACCAAACATAGAGACGGCTATCTCAAGGAGCGACGCGCCAGCAGAAGCGGCTTTCAAATTAGGCGAGCACAGGTCAGGCAAGGAAGAAGTGGCCAAGGAAGCGCAGTTTACGACTGCTAAGTGAGCATTCCGAGGCCATTTCTGACGCAGCCTCACCGAGGCGCAGCCAATTTGAAAACAGCTTCCAGGCGTGGCCGCCAGGAAAACGGATTAGTATCCTAGCACCTCCTCGCCCGCCGACGCTAAGTCCAAGCGGGCCGCCCGACAGGTCGCCCCATCGATGAAAATGATTGCCCGTCATGCCGCCGGTCTCGTGCTTGCGGTCCTCTGCCTGCCACTTGCAGCTCAGGCCGCCGAACCGCAACCGACCCACGAATTCGTCCTCGACAACGGCCTCAAGGTGGTGGTCCGCGAGGATCACCGCGCCCCGGTGGTGGTCTCGCAGGTCTGGTACAAGGTCGGCTCGAGCTATGAAACCCCCGGCCAGACCGGCCTGTCCCACGCCCTCGAACACATGATGTTCAAGGGCAGCAACAAACTCGGCCCGGGCGAAGCGTCGCGGGTCCTGCGTGAGCTGGGCGCCGAAGAGAACGCTTTCACCAGCGATGACTACACCGCCTATTACCAAGTGCTGGCGCGCGATCGCCTGGCCGTGGCCTTCGAGCTGGAGGCCGATCGCATGGCCAGCCTGCGCCTGCCGCCGGAAGAGTTCGCCCGGGAGATCGAGGTGATCAAGGAAGAGCGGCGCATGCGCACCGACGACAAGCCCAATGCGCTGGCCTATGAGCGCTTCAAGGCCCTCGCCTACCCCGCCAGCGGCTATCACAGTCCGACCATCGGCTGGATGGCCGATCTGGAGCGGATGAAGGTCGACGAACTGCGCCGCTGGTACGAAACCTGGTACACGCCGAACAACGCCACGCTGGTGGTGGTCGGCGATGTCGGTGTCGACGAAGTCCGCGACCTGGCCAATAAATACTTTGGCGCCGTACCGCGACGCGACGTGCCGGCCGCCAAAGCGCCGCTGGAACTGGCCACGCCCGGCGAACGGCGCACCACCTTGCACCTGCGCACCCAATTGCCGAGCCTGTTGATGGGCTTCAACGTGCCAGGTCTGGTGACCAGCCAAACGCCGCGCGAGGTGCATGCGCTGCGCCTGATCGCCGCCCTGCTGGATGGCGGCTACAGCGCCCGCTTGCCGTCGCGCCTGGAGCGCGGCGAGGAACTGGTCGCCGGCGCCTCGGCCTCCTACGACGCCTACAGCCGTGGCGACAGCCTGTTCACCCTGTCGGCGACGCCCAACGTGCAGACCGGCAAGACTCTCGCGCAAGCCGAAGCCGGTCTGTGGCGCCAGCTGGAAGACTTGAAGAAAACCCCGCCGAGCAGCGAAGAACTGCAACGCGTGCGCGCCCAGGTAATTGCCGGACTGGTCTATGAGCGCGACTCGATCAGCAGCCAGGCCAGCGCCATCGGCGGCCTGGAAAGCGTCGGCCTGTCCTGGCGCCTGATGGATCAGGAGCTCGCCGAGCTCGAAGCGGTCACCCCCGCCGACATTCAGCAGGCGGCCAGCACCTACTTCACCCGCGACCGCCTGAGCGTCGCCCACATCCTGCCTCTGGAGGCATCCCATGAGTGAGCGTAATGGCTTGCGCTTTGCCCTGGTCGGCCTGCTCGTCCTGGTGTTGATCGGCGTCCTGGTGCTGGTGGCCGGTCGCTCGGCCTCCAACCCCGAGCCGGCCGCCACGCCTGTGGCCAGCAGCAGCGCGCCGGCAGCGTCCGCCCCACCAGCCGCGACGCCGCCCGCGGCCAGCTCCTTGAGCTCGCTGGCCGCGCTCAAGGATCAGGCGCCGAGTCGCCGCGAGCTGCAGATTCAGACCTGGCAGACCGCCGAAGGCGCCAAGGTGCTGTTCGTCGAGGCCCACCAGCTGCCGATGTTCGACCTGCGCCTGACCTTCGCCGCCGGCAGCAGCCAGGACGGCGCTGCGCCGGGCCTGGCCATGCTGACCAACGCGATGCTCAACGAAGGCGTGCCGGGCAAGGACGTCAGCGCCATCGCCGCGGGCTTTGAAAGCCTCGGCGCGGATTTCGGTAACGGCTCGTACCGCGACATGGCGATCGCCAGCTTGCGCAGCCTGAGCGCGGCCGAGCAGCGCGAGCCGGCGCTCAGGCTGTTCGCCGAGGTGATCGGCCAGCCGACCTTCCCGCAGGACTCGCTGGTGCGGATCAAGAACCAGGTGCTGGCCGGCTTCGAATACCAGAAGCAGAACCCCGGCAAGCTCGCCGGCCTGCAGTTGTTCGAACGCCTGTACGGCACACATCCCTATGGCCATCCGAGCGAAGGCACCGAGCAGAGCATTCCGCCGATCAGCGTCGCCCAGCTGCACGCCTTCCACGCCAAGGCCTACGCCGCCGGCAACGTGGTCATCGCCCTGGTCGGCGACCTCGACCGACCGGCAGCCGAGGCGCTGGCCGCGCAGGTTTCCGCCGCGCTGCCGAAAGGCCCGGCGCTGCCCGCCGTGGCGCAGCCGCAGCCGCCCAAGGCCGGCCCCAGCCATATCGAGTTCCCCTCCAAGCAAACGACTTTGCTGCTCGCCGAACTGGGCATCGACCGCCGCGATGCGGATTACGCGGCGCTGACCCTGGGCAACCAGATCCTCGGCGGCGGCGGCTTCGGCACTCGTTTGATGGAAGAAGTGCGCGAGAAGCGCGGCCTGACCTACGGCGTGTATTCGGGTTTCAGCCCGATGCAGGCGCGCGGGCCGTTCATGATCAGCCTGCAGACCCGCGCCGAGCAGAGCACCGGCACCCTCAAACTGGTCCAGGACATCCTGCGCGACTACCTGAGCAGCGGTCCGACCCAGAAGGAACTGGACGACGCCAAACGCGAGCTGGCCGGCAGCTTCCCGCTGACCACCGCGAGCAACGCCGATATCGTCGGCCAGCTGGGCTCGATTGGTTTCTACGGCCTGCCGCTGAACTATCTGGAAGACTTCATGGCGCAGGTGCAGAGCCTCTCGGCCGAGCAGGTCAAAGCCGCCATGAGCAAACACCTCGACCCCAACGCGTTGATCATCGTCAGCGCCGGCCCGACCGTCGAGCAGCAACCGCTGCCGGCGCCCAGCGACAAACCCGTTGAGCAGCCGCTCGGCGTCCCGGAGCATTGATGCCTCGTCCAAGTAAACCCTCGAACGTCCCCGCCCACGGCGGCCTCGGCCAGCTGCGGATCATTGGTGGCGAATGGCGCAGTCGCCAGTTCAGCTTCCCGATGGCCCACGGCCTGCGCCCGACGCCCAACCGGGTGCGCGAAACGCTGTTCAACTGGCTGGCGCCCTATGTGGTCGGCGCCCATGTGCTCGACCTGTTCGCCGGCAGTGGCGCGTTGTATCTCGAAGCGCTGTCGCGCGGCGCCGCCGACGCCTTGGCGCTGGACACCAACCGTGCGGCGATCGCCAGCCTGCGCGAGACCCTGGCCACCCTGAAATGCGAAAACGGTCAGCTATTGCTCGGTGACGCGCTGCGCCATCTGGAGAGCCAAGCGCCGACGCCCTACGACCTGGTGTTTCTCGATCCGCCGTTCGGCCAGAACCTGCTCGAGCCGACCTGCGCCTTGCTGGAAGACAAGGGTTGGCTGGCCGACGAGGCATGGATCTACACCGAAAGCGAAGCGCCGCCGTCGAGCCTGAGCATACCCGCCAGCTGGCGCCAGCATCGCGAGCAGAAGGCCGGAAAGGTGTATTACGCGCTGTGGCAGCGCGGCTGACTCTGAGCGGCTCAGCCGACTAGCGGCGAGCCGGCCTCGGCCAGCTGACGGTCCGCACCCGACCAGCGGCTTCGCCCGGCACCTTGGTCAGACGCGCCCCAAGACCTGGCGGAAGTAGCTGATGGTCGCCTTCAGGCCATCTTCCAGCGCGACCTGCGGCTGCCAGTTCAGACGTTCCCGGGCCAGGCGTATATCGGGCTGGCGCTGCCGTGGATCATCCTCGGGTAAGGGCTTGAATGACAGTTTCGACGCCGAACCACACAGGCCAAGAATGGTTTCGGCGATCTCGCCGATACTGTATTCCGCTGGATTCCCCAAGTTCACCGGCCCGACAAAGTCCGCCGGACTGTCCATCATCGCGAGCACCCCTTCGACCAGATCCGAGACGAAGCAGAACGAGCGGGTCTGCGTGCCATCGCCATACAGGGTGATATCTTCGCCCCGCAGCGCCTGAACAATGAAGTTACTCACCACCCGACCATCATGCAGTTGCATGCCGGGCCCGTAGGTGTTGAATATGCGCACCACTTTTATATCCAGCGCATGCTGCCGGTAATAATCGAAGAACAACGTTTCAGCACAACGTTTGCCTTCGTCATAACAACTTCTAATCCCGATGGGATTGACCCGCCCCCAATAGCTTTCCGGCTGCGGATGGGATTCAGGGTCGCCATATACTTCCGAGGTGGACGCCTGCAGAATTCTGGCCCCTGTGCGCTTGGCCAGACCGAGCATATTCATCGCGCCAATCACACTGGCCTTAGTTGTTTGCACCGGATCGCGCTGATAGTGTACGGGCGATGCTGGACAGGCAAAGTTGAAGATTCGATCAACTTCCACATACAGCGGAAAACTTACATCATGACGCATGGCCTCGAATCGCGGATTCACCAACAAGTCATGAATATTCTGCCGACTGCCGGTGAAATAATTATCCACCGAAAGTACTTCATGGCCATCCGCCAACAACCGTCGACACAAATGTGAACCGATGAATCCCGCCCCGCCAGTGACCAGAACTCGCATATTCAACCCTGAGATTTTATGTATCCAATTGCCTTCATAACGACCTGCAAAGGCCGTCTGCACCACATTAAGCAGACGCTTGCGACAATTGCAGCCGAGTCGCCGGCAGAGATAATTCTGGTGGATTACGCCTGCCCTGACAACACAGGCGACTGGGTCGAAGAAAACTTTCCCGAGGTTAAAGTCATCCGTGTTAATGACGACCCTGGATTTTGCCTGCCCCGCGCCCGCAACATCGGCGCGGCTAACTCATCCGCGCCGTGGTTATGTTTTATTGATGCCGATATACGAATAAGTAGCGGTTGGCTCGAGTGGATGCAACAGAACCTAAATACCGATTGCTTTTATTTGGTCGGCCCGGCCGCCGACAAACAATTGGAGGAAGCAGCAGGCACCGTAATATGCACACGCGCCGCGTTCGAAGGTGTCGGTGGTTACGATGAAGTATTTCGCGGCTGGGGCGGAGAAGATACCGATCTCTATACCAGACTGGCCGAAAGAGTTAATGCGCGGGCTGAACATTATCCAGCCCAGTTCGTTAATCCCATTTCCCATGCGGACGATGAACGCACAACGTTTCACGCCATCAAGAATGTCAAACTGCAAAGCCTGATCAATCGCTGCTACATCCGAACCAAGGCCCATCTGTACACCAACGGCGTACGCGACATACCGTTCGAGACGCGCCAGCACCTGCTGCAGACGATCAGCGACAGCCTGACGCACTCCCCCTCGCCGCCCAAGACCTTCACGATTCGGCTACACGCCAGCAACCTGGTCACAGGCGACGGCAAGCGGCTTGATCTCTTGATCGAAGTTACCCGGCGGCGGCGCTTTGGTTTTTTTGGTCCACGCCAAACCAGCGTGCGCACCCTGAGTCAGGCTGACCTGCACGGCGCCGGCGACCACCCGCGCAAGCCGCTGACTGGTCAAGGCGCTGAGCGATGAAAATTGCCGTCGCCGGCACCGGCTACGTCGGCCTGGCCAACGCCGTCCTGCTCGCCCAGCAGCACGAAGTGGTCGCCCTGGACATCGATGCCGACAAAGTGGCGATGCTCAACCGCCGGGAATCACCGATTGCGGACCCCGAGCTGGTGGACTATCTCCTCCACCAGCCCCTCAACTTTCGCGCCACGCTGGACAAGCACGCTGCCTATGCCGGTGCGGACTATGTGCTTATCGCCACCCCGTCCGACTACGACCCGCACACCAACGCCTTCAACACCCTCGCCATCGAGGCCGTGATCCGCGACGTGATGGCCATCAATCCGCGCGCGATGATGGTCATCAAGTCGACCGTGCCAGTGGGCTACACCCACCACATCCGCCAGCAACTGGACTGCGACCGGCTGCTCTACTCGCCGGAATTCCTGCGCGAAGGGCGTGCGCTCTACGACACCCTGCACCCCGCGCGTATCGTGGTCGGCGAACGCTCGGCCCGCGCCGAAGCCTTTGCCAGGCTGCTCCAACAAGGCGCGCTGAAACCGGACATCCCGGTGCTGCTCACCGACGCCACGGAAGCGGAGGCCATCAAGCTGTTCGCCAACGCCTACCTGGCCATGCGCATCGCCTACTTCAACGAACTCGATACCTATGCCGCTAGCCACGGCCTGGATAGCCGGCAGATCATCGAGGGCATCGGTCTCGACCCACGCATTGGCAGCCACTACAACAACCCCTCCTTCGGCTACGGCGGCTATTGCCTGCCCAAGGACACCAAGCAGTTGCTGGCCAACTACGCCGACATCCCGCAGGACCTGATCCACGCGATCGTCGAATCCAACAGCACACGCATGGACTTCATCGCCGCGGACATTCTTAGACGCCGGCCGCAGGTGGTCGGCATCTACCGCCTGATTATGAAAAGCGGCTCGGACAACTTCCGCGCCTCCAGCGTCCAGGGCATCCTGCAACGCCTCACAACCGAGGGCGTCGAGATCATCATCTACGAGCCGGTTTTGCATCAGGACGAGTACCATGGCTGCCGAGTGATCAGCGACCTTGCCCGTTTCAAGCAAGAGACCGACCTGATCCTCAGCAATCGCCTGCACGCCGCCCTCGACGACGTGCTCGGGAAGGTCTATACCCGCGATCTGTTCGGCCGCGATTGAGCAACCCCGGGGCTTTCCCTGCAGCGAGCCGCCCCGGCCCAACTAGCCCCCGAGCACGGTGAGCCCGCAGCAGATGTCCACGACCTTTCAACCCGCCTGGTGGCTGCCCGGCCCGCATCTGCAAACCCTGTGGACTTCGCTATGCCGCCGCCCGCCGCAACTGCAACGCCAGCGCGAGCGCTTGTGGTTGGAGGATGGCGACTTTCTCGATCTCGACTGGCATGGCCCGCATGAGGCCCGCGCGCCGCTGGTGC
Organism: Pseudomonas sp. LS44; assembly: GCF_024730785.1. NCBI lineage: Bacteria > Pseudomonadati > Pseudomonadota > Gammaproteobacteria > Pseudomonadales > Pseudomonadaceae > Pseudomonas > Pseudomonas sp. LS44. The sequence continues at coordinate 306,953 of NZ_CP102830.1, read as the reverse complement.
TGGTCCTGCATGGACTGACCGGCTCCTCCGATTCACTGTACGTGCTCGGTCTGCAACAGCGCCTGGCCGCTCAAGGTTGGGCCAGCGTAGCGCTCAACTGGCGCGGCTGCTCGGGCGAGCCGAACCTGCTGCCGCGCGGCTATCACTCGGGAGTTAGCGAGGATCTGGCCACCGTCATCGCCCACCTGCGCGCCCAGCGGCCGCTGGCGCCGCTGTACGCGGTAGGTTATTCGCTGGGCGGCAACGTGCTGCTCAAGCATCTCGGCGAAAGCGGTGCGGGCTGCCTGTTGCAGGCGGCGGTGGCGGTGTCGGTGCCGTTCCGCCTGGACCAGTGCGCCGACCGCATCGGCATCGGCTTCTCGCGGGTCTACCAGCGCCATTTTATGAGCGAGATGGTCGCTTACGTGCGGCGCAAGCAACAGCTATTCACGCAGCAGAACAAGGCCGAGCACCTGGCCGCCCTGCATCAGCTCGGGCCGCTGGATGGCATGCGTACGTTCTGGGATTTCGATGGGCGGATCACTGCGCCGCTGCATGGCTTTGCCGATGCGGACGACTACTACCGGCGCGCTTCCAGCCGCTATTACCTGGGCGCGATCCGCACGCCGACGCTAATCATCCAGGCCGCCGACGACCCCTTCGTGTTCCGTCACAGCCTGCCGGAAAGTGCCGAACTGGCGCCCGGGGTGGAGTTCGAACTGCATGCCCATGGTGGCCATGTCGGCTTTATCGACGGCTCACCGCGCCAACCGGGTTATTACCTGGAACGGCGCATTCCGGCCTGGCTCAGCGCCCAGGCACGCACGCTTGTGTAGGTTGGGCTGAGGTGCGCAGCGACGATGCCCAACAGGCCTGACGTCACTGTTCGGCAAGGTTCGAGATCGACGTTGGGCATCGCTGCGCTCAGCGCCAACCTACGAAATTGCATCTGCGCTGGGTGGGATGATCTGCTCCAGCGGCACATACAGCTTGGCGTACAGCGCCTGCACCGCATCGTCCGCTTCCGGAGCGAGGTAGCCGCCTTCCAACGCCAACACCTGATAGATCCCGCGACGCAGCAGGTCTTCGTTGAGGTCGCCGGGATCGCCGCGGGTGGTGCACAAGAAGCGCACCCAGGAGGTCATGATGATCCAGCTGTTGAGGGTCAGCGCCTCGATCTGCGCGGCGTTCATGCGCAAGATGCCGGCCGCGACGAAACCCTGGTAGATCGCCGTGGCATGACTCAGGCAGCGCTGCGAAAAGCTGCGGTACTGCGCAGCCAGCGCGGGATCGGCCTCCAGCAGATGCTCGAGGTCACGGTGCATGAAACGAAACCGCCACATCGCCGCCAGCAGCGCCTCGAGGTAGAAGGTCTTGTCGTCGATGGTCAGGGCGCGGACCTCGGGTACGCGCAAAAAGGTGTCGACGTGGCTTTCGTACTCGGCGAATAGCTCGGCGATGATCGCCTGCTTGTTGCGGAAGTGGTAGTACAGGTTGCCCGGGGAAATCCCCAGGTGCGCGGCGATATGGTTGGTGGTCACGCTGCGCTCGCCCTGGCTGTTGAACAGTTCCAGGCTGGCTTGAATGATGCGCTCGCGGGTTTTGATTTGTGCGGCCATGGCTCGTATCTAAATGAAGCGGCGGCGTCCCCGCCAATTCGGCAAAGGTACAGGCTTGACCGCTGCAGGTGTTACTGGGCGGAGCACGCCGGAGCAGCGCCCGCTTTTGGTTGGGCTGCCACTCGACGCGGCAACCGGCAAGCTGTTTGACAGATTAGAGCAATTGCTCTAAAAATCCAGCGACTGCACAACAACAAACGGTCCGCCGAGGAGCCGCAACAATGGTCGCCACAATCGCCTCTCCCTTTCTCGACAGCGTGCAATACAGCCAGCAGCAGAGCAGCGAGCTGGACAGCCTGTTCCAGCGCCAACGCGCCGCCTTCCGGGCCCAGCCGATGCCGTCGGCGCAACAGCGCATCGAGTGGCTGCAAGCCCTGCGCGTACTCCTGCGCAACGAGCAGCAGGCGCTGATCGAGGCGATTTCCAAGGATTTCAGCAATCGCTCCGCCGACGAGACCCTGCTCGCCGAACTGATGCCCAGCCTGCTCGGCATCCATTACGCGAGCAAACGCATCAAGAAATGGATGAAGCCGTCCAAGCGCGCGGTCGGCGTGGCATTTCAGCCGGCCAGCGCCAAGGTGGTCTATCAGCCACTCGGCGTGGTTGGGGTGATCGTGCCGTGGAACTACCCGCTGTTCCTCGCCGTCGGCCCGCTGGTCGGTGCGCTGGCGGCCGGCAACCGGGTGATGATCAAGATGAGCGAGTCGACCCCTGCCACCTCGCTGCTGTTCAAGCAGCTGATGGCGAAGATCTTCCCCGAGGACCTGGTCAGCGTGGTGCTCGGTGAGGCCGAAGTCGGCATGGCCTTCTCCAAGCTGCCGTTCGACCACCTGCTGTTTACCGGCGCCACCAGCATCGGCAAGCACGTGATGCGCGCTGCAGCGGAGAACCTCACCCCGGTGACCCTGGAACTGGGCGGCAAATCGCCGGCCATCGTCTCCGCCGACGTACCGCTGGCCGATGCCGCCGAGCGCATCGCCTTCGGCAAGACGGTCAACGCCGGGCAGACCTGCGTGGCGCCCGACTACGTACTGGTGCCCAAGGACCGCGTCGACGGCTTCGTCGAGGCCTATCGCCAGGCAGTGCTGGGTTTCTACCCGCAGCTCACCGACAACCCGGACTACACCGCGATTATCAACGAGCGCCAGGTCCTGCGCCTGCAGGGCTACCTGAGCGACGCCGAGGGCAAGGGCGCCAAGCTGGTGCCGCTCTACCCGCAAGCCCAGGGCCGGCGCCTGCCACACACCCTGGTGCTGAACGTCAACGACGAGATGAAGCTGATGCAGGACGAAATCTTCGGCCCGCTGCTGCCGATCGTCCCCTACGAGCGCATCGAGCAGGCCTTCGCCTACATCAACGAGCGCCCGCGGCCGCTGGCCCTGTATTACTTCGGCTATGACAAGGACGAGCAGCAGCGCGTGCTCGAAGAAACCCACTCCGGCGGCGTATGCCTCAACGACACCCTGCTGCATGTGGCCCAGGACGACATGCCGTTCGGCGGCGTCGGCCCTTCCGGCATGGGCCACTACCACGGCCACGAAGGCTTCCTGACCTTCAGCAAGGCCAAAGGCGTACTGGTCAAACAGCGCTTCAACGCCGCCAAAACCATCTACCCGCCGTATGGCAAGGCGCTGCAGAAACTGGTCTACAAACTGTTTATCCGTTGATACCGCGGCAGCGCCTGCCCGCTGCCGCGATAAAACCGCCCTGGTGATAATGACAATGACAGACACCACCCTCCCCTCGCCGCAGCTGTCGCGGCGCGGACTGCTGAAAGTCGGTCTGCTCGGCTCGGCCCTGCTGACCACTGCCGGCCTCACCGCCACGCTGAGCGGCTGCTCGGCAAGCACTTCCGCAAGCGGTTTCGCCGTACTGCGCGAGTCCGACCTGACGTTCTTGCGCGCGCTGATCCCGGTGATGCTGGCCGGTGCGGTGGCAAGCGAGCAGATGCCGCAGGCGCTCAAGGGCACCCTCGAAAGCCTCGACTACAGCCTCAACCATGTATCCCCGGAACTGCTGAAGCAGACCCAGCAGCTCTTCGATCTGCTCGCTCTGCCGATCACCCGCGGCCCGCTGACCGGGGTCTGGGGCAGCTGGGAAAAGGCCCCAGCCGCCGACGTGCAGGCCTTTCTGCTGCGCTGGGAAAACAGCTCGCTGAATCTCCTGCGCATGGGCCATGCGGCATTGCTGCAACTGGTGATGATGGCCTGGTATGGGCGCCCCGAATCCTGGGCCCACTGTGGCTACCCCGGCCCGCCGACGGTCTGAACCACCCGCTACGTCCCCAATAAGAATCTGCCTGAGAGCGCCCGATATGCCTGTACCCGATCTGTTCCGCGAGGGCCTGGCCCGCGGCTGGAAAACCTACGATGGTTCGCGCCTGGAGCAGGACCTGACCCTGGAAGCCGACGTGGCCATCATCGGCAGCGGCGCCGGCGGCGGAACCACGGCGGAGATCCTCAGCGCCGCCGGCTTCAAGGTCCTGCTGATCGAGGAAGGGCCGCTGAAGACCAGCTCCGACTTCAAGATGCAGGAGGCCGAGGCCTACCCGAGCCTCTATCAGGAAGGCATCGGGCGGATGAGCAAGGACGGCGCCATCACCATCCTCCAGGGCCGCGCCGTGGGCGGCACCACGCTGGTCAACTGGACCTCAAGCTTCCGCACCCCGGAACCGACCCTCGAGCACTGGGCCAAGGAGCACAACGTCAAAGGTCATGGCGTCACCGAAATGGCCCCGTGGTTCGAGAAGATGGAACAGCGCCTGGGCGTCGCGCCGTGGATGATTCCACCCAACCCCAACAACGACGTGATCCGCAGCGGCTGCGAAAAGCTCGGTTATCCCTGGAAAGCCATCCCGCGCAACGTGCGCGGCTGCTGGAACCTGGGCTACTGCGGGATGGGCTGCCCGACCAACGCCAAGCAATCGATGTTGGTCACGACCATTCCGGCGACCCTCGATAAAGGTGGCGAGCTGCTCTATCTGGCGCGTGCCGAACGCTTGCTGGTGGACGGCGACAAGGTCAGCGGGATCGAGTGCGTCGGTCTCGACGAGCGCTGCGTGGCGCCGACCGGGCGCAAGATCACCGTCAAGGCCAAGCACTACGTGCTCGCCGGCGGCGGTATCAACAGCCCGGCGCTGCTGCTCCGCTCGCAAGCACCAGACCCGCACGGACGGCTGGGCAAGCGCACCTTCCTGCATCTGGTGAACTTCTCCGCCGCGCACTTCGAGCAGGTCATCAACCCGTTCTACGGCGCGCCGCAGTCGATCTATTCCGATCATTTCCAGTGGGACCAAGGCGCCAGCGGGCGCATGTCCTACAAGCTCGAAGTACCGCCACTGCACCCGGCGCTGACCTCCACCCTGCTCGGCCGCTTCGGCGTCGACAACGCCCTGCGCATGGAGCAGCTGCCGCACACCAACGTAGTCCTCGCGTTGATGCGCGACGGCTTCCACCCGGACAGCGCCGAGGGCAGCGTGGAGCTGCGCGGCGACGGCAGCCCGGTGCTCGACTACCGGATGACCGACTACACCTGGAACGGCGTGCGCCGCGCGTTCCACAGCATGGCCGAGATCCAGTTCGCTGCAGGCGCTAAAGCGGTGATGCCGATGCACAACGATGCCGGCTTCGTGAAAACTCTCGGCGAAGCGCGTCAGTTGATCGACGGACTGAGTCTGGAGCTATATCGCACCCGCCTGGGCAGCGCCCACGTGATGGGCGGCTGCGCAATGGGCGAGGACGCCAGCCTGGCGGTTGCCGACAGCCTCGGTCGCCATCACCAGCTGGAGAACCTGTCGATTCACGACGGCTCGCTGTTCCCCACCAGCATCGGCGCCAACCCGCAGCTGTCGGTCTATGGCCTTACCGCCCAGTTGGCCACGGCGCTGGTCGAGCGTCTGAAAGCGTAGGATGGGGCGCCTAGCCTGAGCGCCGCGATATCCATCGCCCCGGCAACGATGGGTATCGTCGCTGCGCGCCTCGACCCATCCTACGTCCAGCCGCGCTTCCTCCTGCGGCTTGGCCCCAGCCACCTCGCTGCGCTACCATCCGACTCCCCCACGGACTCCGCCAGGACGTCACGATGAATCGAGTGCTATACCCAGGTACCTTCGACCCGATCACCAAGGGTCACGCTGATCTGATCGAGCGTGCCTCACGACTGTTCGACACGCTGATCATTGCGGTTGCCGCCAGTCCGAAAAAGAATCCGCTGTTCTCTCTCGAGCAACGCGTGGAACTGGCCCGTGAAGTCACCAAGCATCTGCCGAACGTCGAAGTGGTGGGCTTTTCCACCCTGCTCGCGCATTTCGCCAAGGAACAGAACGCCAATGCATTCCTGCGCGGCCTGCGCGCGGTCTCGGACTTCGAATATGAATTCCAGTTGGCCAACATGAACCGCCAACTGGTTCCTGACGTGGAAAGCATGTTCCTCACGCCGTCGGAAAAGTACTCCTTCATCTCGTCGACCCTGGTGCGCGAAATCGCCGCGCTGGGCGGCGATATCAACAAGTTCGTCCACCCGGCAGTCGCCGCGGCCCTGGCCGAACGCTTCAAGCGCTAAGAACCTGTTTACGATCTCGCGAGCTAGGGCCAGACAAGGCGAAATCGGGCGAAGAAGCGCAGTTTACGCGTTGTAAATGAGCATTCTGAGCCCGATTTCAACGCCGTATGGCCAACGCGCAGCAGATCGTAAGCAGGTTCTAAGTGCAGGACGTCCGCCCGGCGTGCAAGCCGGGCGGCGATGCGGCACAATTTGCCCATTGTGTTCCCAATGCCATGGCCGTCCGGCCTGGCAGGAGTTGTTCGATGTCCCTGAAAATCACTGACGACTGCATCAACTGCGACGTCTGCGAACCTGAATGCCCAAACGCGGCGATCTCCCAAGGCGAGGAGATCTACGTGATCGACCCCAACCTGTGCACCGAGTGCGTCGGCCACTACGACGAGCCGCAGTGCCAACAGGTCTGCCCGGTGGATTGCATCCCGCTGGACGATGGCCATGTGGAAAGCAAGGACGAGCTGATGGAGAAATACCGCAAGCTCACCGGCAAAGCCTGATCCGCCTCCGCACGTGCCCGCACCGCCGTCGGCGTGCCAACCAAGCCGGCACCTTCGGCCATACTGCTGTGACCGCCACGCGCCTGGATCGACGATGAAGCGCCTGCCCCTACTGTTCCTCCTCCTGCTGACCACCGCCACCACCTGGGCCGCCGAGGCGCCGGGCAAGGTTGCGGTGGCCAGCGCGCACCCGGCGGCCACGGTGGCTGGCCTGGAAGCCCTGAGCAGCGGCGGCAACGCCTTCGATGCGGCGGTGGCCGTCGCGGCCGCCCTGGCGGTCGCCGAACCCTACGGCTCCGGCCTCGGCGGCGGCGGCTTCTTCCTCCTGCGCCAGGCCGGCACACCGCCGACCTACCGCTTCATCGACGCCCGCGAACGCGCGCCGCAGGCCGCCCACGCCGACCTCTACGTGCGCCAGGGCAAAGTGGTGCGCGAGCTGTCGCTGAACGGTCCGCTGGCCGCGGCGATTCCCGGCCTGCCGGCGGGGCTCGTCCACCTGGCGTCCAACTACGGCAAGCTGGCGCTGATCGACAGCCTCGGCCCGGCGATCCGCCTAGCGCGTGACGGCGTGTCGATCGACCGGGTGTACCGCGAGCGCGCCCTCGCCCGCCTCGAGGCGCTGCGCGCCGACCCGGAAAGCGCACGGCTGTTCCTCGTCGACGGCCAGGTGCCCGAACAATGGGGCTACCTGCAGCAAACCCAGCTGGCGCGCACCCTGGAACGCCTGGGGCGCTACGGCCGCAGCGGCTTCTACGCCGGCGAGACGGCGGAGAAGCTGGTCAGCGGCGTGCGCGCCGCCGGCGGCATCTGGACCCTGGCCGACCTGGCCGGCTACAAGGTGGTGGAACGCACGCCGCTGCGCTTCGCCCTCGCCGATGGCCGCGAGCTGATCAGCGCGCCACCGCCCTCGGCCGGTGGCGTAGCTCTGGCGCAGAGCCTGGCGATGCTCCAGCAGCTGCCGTGGCGCGACGCCGACCGCGTGCAGCGCGCCCACTATGTGATCGAAAGCCTGCGCCGCGCCTACCGCGACCGCGGTCTGCTCGGCGACCCCGACTTCGTCGCCAACCCACTGCCGCAACTGCTCGCCCCGGACTACCTCAAGCGCCTGGCCGCCAGCATCGACGCCCAGCGCGCCACGCCGAGCAGTGCCCTGCCGGGCGCCCCGGCTTGGCACGAGGGCGACCACACCACACACTTCGCGGTGATCGACTCGGACGGCAACGCGGTGGCCGCCACCCTGTCAGTCAACCTGCCGTTCGGCGCGGCCTTTACCGTGCCGGGCACCGGGGTGCTGCTCAACGACGAGATGGACGACTTCGCCGCCGAGCCGCAGGGGGTCAACGCCTACGGCCTGAGCGGCAGCCAGCCCAACCTGATCGCCGGCGGCAAGCGGCCGCTGTCGAGCATGAGCCCGAGCTTCATCGAGAGCGCCGAGCAGCTCGCGGTGTTCGGCACCCCCGGCGGCAGTCGCATTCCAAGCATGGTGCTGTTGGCCATGCTTGCTTACCTCGACGGCCAGCCAACCAGCCAGTGGCCGGTGGTGGCGCGCTACCATCACCAGTATTTGCCCGACGTGGTGCAACACGAGCCCGGCACCTTCAGCGCCGCCGAAGTCCAGGCCCTGAGCCAGCGCGGCTACACCCTGGAGAAGCTCGCCAGCCGCTACGGCAACCTGCAGGCGCTGCGCTGGGACAAACGCAGCGGCGACCTGGAAGCCGCCAGCGACCCGCGCGGCATCGGCGAAGCCAGCGTGCTGCTGCCCTGGCCGCTACCCCAGGGCGCCGCCCCGGCCAAGCAGGCACAGCCGACACCCTGACGCCATCGTCGTACCTGCTGTGCGGCAGATGCGCTGCGTGAGCCGATGCGCGCGATTCAGCCCTGATGCCCCGGCACGACGATCAGCGTTTCGTCGCCCGCCTCGATCCGCCGCAGCGCACGCAGCGGCTCCTGGCCCTCGCCAAGCAGCAGCACATTGCGCAGGCTCTGGAAGATACGACTGACGTAGCCCAGGTCGTTCATCAGCGAGCTGGTTTGCAGGCCATCCAGCCGCTGCTGACGGACCAGGGTGAACAGCTGCTCGCGAAACCTCGCATCGAACACCGCGGCCTGCTCGTCGAGACGCTGCAGGTGCGCACTCCAGGCTTCGTCGCCGAGCTCCGCGCGCACCAGTTCGTCGATCTGATGCAGCAGCGCGAGCAGGTGACCGCGCAGCTCGACATAAGCCTGACGCACGGTCGACGGCTCCTCGCGCAGGTAATGGCCGAGATTCTTCTGCAGGTGCTTGGCGTCCTTGACCGCGTCCACCAGCTGCAAAGCCGCCACCTGGCAACTGGTCCAGAACTGCTGATGAGCCTCGTCCAGCGACACTTCCAGGCGGCCCATGAAGCTCAGCAGATCGCCATACACGCCCTTGATATGGTGTTGGTAAAGCGCCTCGGCATCCAGACCATGGGGCTCCGGCCGGGCCTGCAGCAAGGCGCTATCGACTTGCACGCGGGCCAGTTGGTCGACCGGCAGGTACAGCGCGTGGCAAATCACCTCCAGGCTCAGCCGACCCAGGTGGCGCAGCTCCTGGACCACCGCGCTGGCAGCGGCATCGGCGGAATCCAGCGCGCGCTCGCTGAGGTAGCGCGCGCGGGTGCGTTCGGGCGGGCGATCATCCAGTGCCAGTTCGGTGATCAGCACCTGCGGCTCCGGTCGATCCGGCAGCAACCGCGTCAGCAGCGTCGCCAGGTAGCCCTGCCAGGGCCAGAACAGCAGCACCCCCGAGGCGTTGAACAGGCTGTGGAACAGCGCCAGCTGGATCAGGCTGTTGTCGCCGAGGCCGACTTGCGCGGTCAGCCATTCGACCAGCCGGGCCAGCGGAGTCAGCAGGATAAACGCCAGGCTGGCGGTGACCACATTGAACAGCACGTGGGCCAGAGCCAGGCGCTGACCGCTGCGGTTACCGCCCAGCGAGCCGACGAAGGCGGTACTGACGCTGCTACCGACGTTCGAGCCGATGGCGATGGCCAGGCTCTGGCCGAGCTGCAGATCCCCAGCCGCGAGCGCCGCCAGGGTCAGAATCAGGGTCGCGTGGCTGGACTGCAGGATTACCGTACCGATCAGGCCGACGGCGGTGAACAGCAGGTGGCCGGCGACGCCGTCGAGCTGGTACTGGCTCATGTCCAGGCCGCCGCCAAAGCTGGTGAAGCCGTCCTTGATCTGGTCGATGCCGAGGAAGATGAAGGCGATGCCCAGCACGATGCGCCCGGCGGCCTTGCTCTTCGCTCCGCTGAAGCTGGCGAGCACGCCGAACACCAGCAACGGCAGGGCCAGCGGGCTAAGGCTGAGATTCTGCCCGGCCAGCGCCAGCAGCCAGATGCCGCTGGTGGCGCCGAGGTTGGCGCCGAACAGGATGGCGATGCCGCCGGCCAGCTGGATCAGTCCGGTGCTGATGAAGGCGATGGTGAGCAGCGAAACCAGGGTGCTCGATTGCAGCAGCATGGTGCCGCAGACACCGAACATCAGGCCCTTGAACGGCGTTGCCGTGCTCTTGCCGAGCAAGTGCTCGAGCTTACTGCCGGCCAGCTGGCGCAGCCCCTCTTCCAGGCATTGCATGCCGAACAGGAACAGCGCCAGACCGGCGCACAACTGCAGCCAGCCGGCGCTGGACCAGAACGAATAGACCAGCCCGGCACCGACCAGTCCCAGCAAAATGATGCGCAAGTAGTGCTTCACGTCCATGCCACTCCGTTAACAGGAACGGCCAATTAGAGCACAACCCACTGTCCCGACAGGCAGCGCCTCACGCTCGGCGCCTGGACGCGCGCACGACGGTGGCATGGAGGCGCTTCGCTGTGCCACCCGGCTCCGGAACTGGCGCCAGCAAATCGCACGCAATAAAAAGCCCCGGGCTCATCACCCGAGGCTCGCGAAGCTGCTGGCGAGTTACTGGCGCTTGTTGTAGCCGTCGCCGGTGCAGCCCAGGCAACGCACGAACGCGGCCTTGCCGGGCTCGACCACCAACGCGCGGCCGGCAGCCCCAATGCCACCACCCGTCGCAGCGAACGGCAAAGCAACCACAAAGGCCGCCGCGCCGATCACAGTGGCGCCGATCAGCAGCGGACGGGCAATCAATAGATCCGCCACCATCGAAAAAGCATCCGGCGCATTGGCGGTGTAGAGCGGATCACCGCTGACATTCTGCTGCATGGCCTCCTGCGCCTGAGCCGGCAACGCCAGCAGGCCAGTGGTCAGAGCCAAGACAACAGCGGTTGCGCGGAACAGGTTCATGGGGATGGTCCTTCAAAGGTTTTATTGATTATAGGTTGGCAGTGGCGATAACTATAACAGCGCTTGCCGGCTTGTCAGCGTGACGCCCTTCAATCGCTGAACAACGCATATCCCCTGGCTTGCGCGGCTGGCGTGGCGCTCAACGCTGACAGCGTGGGCAATAGACACTGGCGCGCTGGCCGAGTTTGACTTCCCGCAAGGTGCTGCCGCAGCTCTTGCAGAATTCACCGCCACGCCCGTAGACGAACAGCTCCTGCTGGAAATACCCGGGCTGGCCATCGCCACCGACGAAATCACGCAAGGTGGTGCCGCCCCGTTCGATGGCATGCGCGAGGATCCGTTTGATCTCCTGCGCCAGGCGCACATAGCGCGCCCGCGACACGCTACCGGCGGCGCGACGCGGATCGATGCCAGCGGCGAACAGCGCCTCGCTGGCGTAGATGTTACCGACCCCGACCACCACCGCGTTGTCCATGATGAACGGCTTGATGGCGATGTTCTTGCCGCGCGCCAGCTGGTACAGGCGCTCGCCATCAAACAGGTCGGTCAGCGGCTCGGGGCCCAATTTGCGCAGCAACTCGTGGTTGAGCGGATCGTCGCTCCACAGCAGCGCACCGAAGCGCCGTGGGTCGGTGTAGCGCAGCGCCAGACCGGACTCCAGTTCGATGTCGACATGCTCGTGCTTGGCCGCCGGCAGGCCCTGCTCGATCAGGCGCAGGCTGCCGGACATGCCCAGATGGCTGATCAGCGTGCCGACTTCGGCACCGATCAGCAGGTACTTGGCGCGCCGCTCGACGCTGACAATGCGCTGGCCGGACAGGCGCACGTCGAGGTCCTCGGGAATCGGCCAGCGCAGCCGCCGCTCGCGGACGATCACCCGGCTGACGCGCTGGCCCTTGAGGTACGGCTCGATGCCGCGGCGGGTGGTTTCGACTTCTGGAAGTTCGGGCATGGCAGTCATTCAACGCTATATCAGGTTAGGAGCTCCCCTCGCCCGCCCTTCTTTTATAGAGAGGGGGGAGAGGGGCTGGGGGAGAGGGCCAGCGGCAACGAGAACGTCCGCCCCTCTCCCTAACCCTCTCCCCGGAGGGGCGAGGGGATAAACAAGCTAGAAGCGTCCCAGATCGCGGATGCTTTCCTTGAGGTTATCGAAGTCGTAGCCGGACAGGCCGACATATTCCAGCACCGGGGCGCGCAGCGTTTCCCATTCGAGGTCGACGTCCTGGTCGCCGAGCACCCGGTACGACTCGCAGATATGCTCGGCCATCTTGAGGATCGCCAAGAGGTTCTTCAGCTGCACGTCGCGGCCGGAGTCGTCTCCGAACAGCGACAGGCAGTTGTGATGGCTGGCAATCGCCTCGCACAGGTGCTGCGGCAGGTTCCACGAGCGCGCGGTGAAGTAGCCAACCACCGCATGGTTGGTATTCAGCAGGCGGTTCTCGGTGTCGACGATGCGCCGCTCGGCACTGGCACTGGCGTAGGACTCCTCGAGCACGCCCATGTACTGGGGGAAGCGCTTGAGCATCAGCGGGATGCCGCAATTGTGGAACAAGCCGAGGGTGTAGGCCTCGTCCACCGCCTCGCAGCCGATGCGTTTGGCCAGGGTCAGGCAGGTCATCGCCACGTCCTGGGCGTTGTCCCAGAAGCGGTTGAGGGTGACGATGGTCTCGTCGTTCATCTCGCCCTTGATCGACAGCGCATTGATCATGTTGATCACCGAGCGACTGCCGAGCAGGTTAACCGCGCGCTGGATCGAGCTGATCTTGTTGGCCAGGCCGAAATACGGCGAGTTGACGATCTTCAGCAAGGCCCCGGACAGCCCCGGGTCCTGGCCGATCAGGCGGGCGATGGTCTTCAGATCGGGGTTGGGCATGACCTGCTCCATCTGCAGGTCGACCATGATCTGCGGCTGCGGCGGCACGCTGATGCCCTGCAATACCTGTTGGATCTGTTCGGCGGAAAGTTCCTGGTTCATACGCTAACGACTGCTCGACGTTGAGCACGCAGTCTAACCTGCGTGCAGGCACCGCAGGATGGCCAATGTGGCCGGCGGCGGACGAATGAAGCTGAAACCTTGTCGGCCGCGACGGTCGGAAATTGAGTATCCGACGCGACGCCCCGGTCGGAAGTGATCCGGGACGGCAACCTGATCGGCAACCGCAAACCGGACGATCTGCCGGCCTTCAATCGCCAGCTGCTCGAACTGCTCGCCGCCTAAAGCCACTGCGGTTGGCTGGCCGACGCTCGCGCCGCCTGACCGGGCGGCCAGCGGCGGCTGGGTGCGCTGGGCTATACTCGCGCTCTTTTTTTCGGAGCGCCCCCATGTCCCTGCCCAGCCTGCGCCTCAAAGCCAACGCCGATCGCCGCCTGCGCGCCGGTCATCTGTGGGTCTACAGCAACGAAATCGACGTCGCCGCCACCCCGCTCGCCGCCTTTCAGGCCGGCGACCAGGCGATCCTCGAAGCCGCTGGCGGCAAGCCGCTGGGCATCGTCGGCATCAGCCCGAACAACCTGATCTGCGCGCGCCTGCTGTCGCGCGATTTGAAGCACGTGTTCGATAAGTCGCTGCTGGTGCACCGCATCAATGTCGCCCTGAGCCTGCGCGAGCGGCTGTTCGATCAACCGTGCTACCGCTTGGTGTATGGCGACTCCGACCTGCTACCGGGTCTGGTGGTCGACCGTTTCTTCGACATCCTGGTGGTGCAGATCGCCTCGGCGACCATGGAGCGCCACAAGGACGAGGTGCTCGCCGCCCTGATCCAGGTCCTCAAGCCACGCGGCATCCTGCTCAAGAACGACTCCGCGGCGCGCGATGCCGAAGGTCTCGAGCGTTACGTGGAAACCGTGTTCGGCGTGGTCCCCGAATGGGTCGCGCTGGAAGAGAACGGCGTCAAATTCGAAGCGCCGGTGGTGGCCGGGCAGAAAACCGGCTGGTTCTACGACCACCGGATGAACCGCGCGCGCCTGGCCCCTTACGTACAGGGCAAGCGCGTGCTCGATCTGTTCAGCTACATCGGTGGCTGGGGCGTGCAGGCGGCGGCGTTCGGCGCCAGTGAAGTGATGTGCGTGGACGGTTCGGCGATGGCCCTGGACGGCGTCGAGCGCAACGCCGCCTTGAACGGCGTGGCGGAGAAACTGGTGTGCGTCGAAGGCGACGTGTTCGAGGCGCTGAAGGAGCTCAAGGCCGCCGAGGAACGCTTCGATGTGATCGTCGCCGACCCACCCGCGTTCATCAAACGCAAGAAGGACCTGAAGAACGGCGAAGCCGCCTACCGCCGCCTCAACGAACAGGCCATGCGCCTGCTCAACAAGGACGGCATCCTGGTCAGCGCCTCCTGCTCGATGCACCTGCCGGAGGACGATCTGCAGAACATCCTGCTGTCCAGCGCCCGCCACCTCGACCGCAACATCCAGCTGCTCGAACGCGGCGGCCAGGGCCCGGATCACCCGGTTCACCCGGCAATCGCCGAGACCCGCTACATCAAGAGCCTGACCGTACGCTTGCTGCCCAACGCCTGACGGCCGTAGTGCCGAGGTGCCGAGGCACGCGCGCCGTGCCGAATCGCGGCCGACGGCGAAAGGTGTGTCTCGGGCGCTCGTAGCAGCCACATCACGTAGGGCGGGTGAAACCCGCGGGTTGCACCCGCCCTACCCGTCTCACCAATACCCGTTGTAGGAGCGAATTCATTCGCGATCCCGGCCACCGCCATCGCGAATGAATTCGCTCCTACTGCCGTAACCCTGGCGCCGATGACGGCCTATTCGGCGTCCTTGCGCCCGGCGTATTCGGCGCGGTCGATGCCGTGGCGGGCCAGTTTGTCGTAGAAGGTCTTGCGCGGGATGCCCAGCGTTTCCAGAGTGGCGCGCACGTCGCCGGCGTTGGCGGCCAGCGCCTGGCGGATCAGCTCGGCTTCGTAGGCTTCCAGACGCTCCGGCAGGCTCGCTTCGAGCGGCACGTCGACCAGCGCTGCGGACGCCGCGCTGGGGTTGAGGCCGAGCACGCAGCGTTCGGCGAAGTGCGCCAGCTCGCGCACGTTGCCCGGCCAGTCGTGCTGAAACAGCTGGCGGCGCAACTCGGCGCTCAGTTCCGGAGCGCCCAGCTTGAAACGTGCCGCGGCGCGCTGGCTGAAGTGCGCGAACAGCAGCGGGATATCGTCCTTGCGCTCGCGCAGCGGCGGAATGCTCAGGGTCACCACGTTCAGCCGGTAGTACAGGTCCTCGCGAAAATCGCCGCGCTGCGCCGGGTCGCCGAGGTCGATCTTCGCCGCCGCGACCACCCGCAGGTCCAGGGCGCGGTGTTCATTGCTGCCCAGCGGCACCACCTCGCGCTGCTCGAGTACGCGCAGCAGGCGCACCTGCGCTGACGCCGGCATGCTCTCGATCTCGTCAAGGAACAGCGTGCCGCCACTGGAATGCTCGATGCGGCCGATACGCTTTTTCTGCGCGCCGGTGAAGGCACCGGCCTCGTGGCCGAACAGCTCGCTCTCGATCATGGTCTCCGGCAGCGCGCCGCAGTTGACCGCGACGAAGTGCCCGCGGCTGCGCCGGCTCCAGTCGTGCAGCAGGCGCGCCACCACCTCCTTACCGCTGCCGGTTTCGCCGGCGATCAACACGTCGACGTCGGTGTCGGCGATGTGCCGCAGGGTGCGCCGCAGGTGCTGCATGGCCGGGGTCTGGCCAAGCAGCGGCAGGCTTTCCTCGGCGCTCTCGGCGGCCAGGCGCAGCGCGCGGTTCTCCAGCACCAGGCGGCGCTTCTCGGCGGCGCGCGCCACGCTCTGCACCAGGCGCTCGGCGCCGTAGGGCTTGGCGATGAAGTCATAGGCGCCGTTGTGCAGCGCTTCCACCGCCATCGGGATGTCGCCATGGCCGGTGATCAGAATCACCGGCAGGTCGGGGTCGAGCGCCTTAAGGCGGGCGAACAGCTCCAGGCCGTCGATGCGCGGCATACGTACGTCGCTGACCACTACTCCCGGAAAGTCGGCATCCAGGGCGGCCAGCGCGCTTTCCGCGTCGGCGAACGGCAGCACCTCGAAGCCGGCCAGCTCCAGGCTCTGCTGATTGGCGGCGCGCAGTTCGGCATCGTCGTCGACGAAGGCCACGAGTGAACGGATATCCATGGTCAGACGGCCTTCTGCAAATACACGGTGAAACGGCTACCGGCGGCGCTGCTGGCGACCTCGATGCGCCCGCCAAACTCGCTGACGATGTCCTTGCAGATCACCAGACCGAGCCCTAGGCCGCCCTCCTTGGAGGTGTTGAACGGGGTGAACAGCGCCGCCAGGATCGCCGCCGGGATGCCCGCACCGTTGTCACTGACGATCAGCGCCACGCGCTCATCTTGCTCACTGACGCTGACTTCGATGCGCCCGTCCGGATGGCTCTCCACCGCCTCCAGGCCGTTCTGCAGCAGGTTGATCAGCACCTGCTCGAGGCGAATGCTCGTGCCCATCACCCGCAGCTCGGCCGGCGGCATGGCCACTTCAATGCGGCCGTAGCGCTGGCGGAAGCGACTGCCGAGTAGCAGCAGCGCGCCGTCGATGACTTCGACCAGGCGGATCGGCTCGATTTCGCGGCGGCCCTTGCGCGAAAAGTTGCGCAGCTCGTCGGTGATGGTGCCGATACGCTCGGTGAGGCTGGCGATCTGCTCCAGGTTGCGCGCAGCCTGCTCGCCGTTGTCGCGGCTGAGGAAGGTGCGCGCGTTGTCGGCGTAGCTGCGGATCGCTGCGACCGGCTGGTTGATCTCGTGGGCCACGCCGGCGGCGACCTGGCCGAGAATCGCCAGGCGGTTGGCCTGCACCAGCTCCTGCTGCACCGACTGCAAGCTGGCCTCGGTCTTCAGGCGCTCGTCGATCTGCTCCTGCAGCTGGTCGCGGGCGCTGCTCAGCTCACGGGTGCGCTCGATCACCCGGCGTTCCAGTTCCTGACGCGCCGCTTCCTGCTCGGCGGCGCGCTGGATCGCCTTCTGCCGCCGGTAGAGGACGACTGCGGCGAGGCCGAGCAGCAAACCCAGGCCGAACAGCGCCAGGCTGCGGCTCTCGCGCATCGCGCCCTGCACCGCCGACGCGGTCGGCACCAGCAGGTGCAGGCGCCAGTTGGTCGCCGGCACCGCGGTGCTGACCCGCAGGAATTCGGCCGGCGCCGCGGCGCCCGGCAGCTGCGCGCGCACCACGTCCGGCTCGCCCTGCGGAGTGCGCGGCTCGATCGGTAGCGGCGCCAGCGAGGCGGCGCCGAACTGCAGGCTCTCGCGAATCGCCCCCTGCTGCTCGGCGGCGACCGGCGCCAGGGTCATGAAGCGCCACGCCGGCCGGCTGGTGATCAGCACGATGCCGTGCGCATCGGTGACGTAGCTGCTGTCGCCGGCACGCTGCCAGTCCAGCTCGACCTGATCGAACTCGAGCTTGACCACCACCACACCGAGCATCCCCGACGGCCCTTCCACGCGCCGCGAGATGTACAGGCCCGGACGCTGGCTGACGCTGCCCAGCGCGTAGTGCTCGGCGCTGCCGCCGGCCGCAGCCTGGCGGTAGTAGGCGCGGAAGTCGTAGCGCGAGCCGACGAAACTGGTTGGCTCGCGCCAGTTGCTGGACGCCACGGCCAGGCCGCCGGCATCCAACAGGTAGATCACCGAGGCGCGGGTGCCGGCCAGCAGGCTCTCGAACTTCTGGTCGATGCGCCGCAGCGCGGCGGCATTGCGCGACACCAGGGCGTCGCGGATGTCGCGATCCTGGGCGAGCACGAAGGGCAGCGAGCGCTGCTTCTCCAGCACGGTGCGCAACACCACGCTGTTCAGGTCGGCATCGCGGCGCGCGCGTTCGCCGAGCTCGGTGTAGGCCTGACGGCGGCCGTACTCCCCGGCCAGCCACAAGGTCAGCGTCGCCAGCAGTACGGCGAATAGACCGAACAGCAGCCAGGCGCGCCGTCGTCCGTACCGGGTACTTGCATCGAATCCACTCATGGCCAGTCGCCGCGGGAAGGGGGAGGCGAAAGTCTGCGCCGAATTCCGCACAAAGCCCAACACCTCTGTGCGGATATCCGCCCAACAGCAGCCGCCACTCGCCTCAAAACTCCATACAAACAACTTATATATCAACAACTTAACCGTATAACGAAAAGCTGGCGCGGCCCTTGCTCAGGACTTGCTCAACGAGGTCACGGCTTCGTCACCGTTCGACTACCTGGGCCTGGCAGGCCCCCGGAGATATAACAATGAGCCTTGTACAATTCACCGCCGACCTCGCGCCGGCCAAGAAAGCGCCTCTTTACAGCCACCTGTACTTCCAGGTCCTGCTGGCCATCTTCATCGGCATCCTGCTCGGGCATTTCTACCCGCAGCTCGGTGAGGCGATGAAGCCGCTCGGGGATGCCTTCATCAAGCTGGTGAAGATGATCATCGCCCCGGTGATCTTCCTGACCATCGCCACCGGCATCGCCGGCATGAGCGACATGAAGAAAGTCGGCCGCGTCGCCGGCAAGGCGATGCTGTATTTCCTGACCTTCTCGACCCTGGCCCTGGTGATCGGCCTGATCGTCGGCAACGTCGTCCAGCCGGGCGCTGGCATGCACATCAGCGCCGCCTCGCTGGACCCCAAGGCGGTCGCCGATTTCGCCGCCAAGGCCCATGAGCAGAGCATCGTCGGCTTCCTCAGCAGCATCATCCCGACCACTATCGTCGGCGCCTTCGCTTCTGGCGACATCCTCCAGGTGCTGTTCTTCTCGGTGCTGTTCGGGATCTCCCTGGCGCTGGTCGGCGACAAGGGCACCCCGGTGGTGAACTTCCTCCAGGCGTTGGTCGCACCGATCTTCAAACTGGTGTCGATCCTGATGAAAGCCGCACCGATCGGTGCGTTCGGCGCCATGGCCTTCACCATCGGCAAGTACGGCATCGGCTCGGTGGCCAACCTAGCCATGCTGATCGGCACCTTCTACCTCACCGCGCTGCTGTTCGTGGTCGTGGTGCTCGGTGCGGTGGCGCGCTACAACGGCTTCTCGATCTTCGCGCTGATCCGCTACATCAAGGAAGAACTGCTCCTGGTGCTCGGCACCAGCTCCTCGGAAGCGGCGCTGCCTACCCTGATGGACAAGATGGAGAAGGCCGGCTGCAAGCGTTCGGTGGTCGGTCTGGTGATCCCCACCGGCTACTCGTTCAACCTCGACGGCACCAACATCTACATGACCCTGGCCGCGCTGTTCATCGCCCAGGCCACCGACACGCCGCTGGCGCTGAGCGATCAGATCCTTCTGCTGCTGGTCGCCATGCTCAGCTCCAAGGGCGCGGCGGGGATCACCGGCGCCGGCTTTATCACCCTCGCCGCGACCCTCTCAGTGGTGCCGGCAGTGCCGGTTGCCGGCATGGCGCTGATCCTCGGTATCGACCGCTTCATGTCCGAATGCCGCGCGCTGACCAACCTGGTCGGCAACGCGGTAGCGACCATCGTCGTGGCCCGCTGGGAAGGCGAGCTGGACAAGGACCAGCTGGCCGACGCCCTGCGTCGCCCGAGCGCCTCGCCCATTGCGGCCGCCCCGACGCTGTCGCAAGCGGCCTAAGCCCGAGCCTTCACTCCTCTCTCGATCACGACAGAGGAGCCTTGGCGGCCAGCGTGGTGAGAGGGTCGCACCGCCACCCCTCTCCCTAGCCCTCTCCCCAGAGGGGCGAGGGGATAAAAGCAGTCCACGGTGGCATGAGCGCAGGTAGCCCGGATGCAATCCGGGAGCAGCACGCACGGGAGCCGAGCCGGCGGGAACAAGGCCCGTGGGACTCCCAGATTGCATCCGGGCTACGGGGCTGGGGAAAGCGGAGGCACCGAACCTCGCGGACGCCACCGGCCGACCGTCAGCCTTTCCCCAGTGGGCGCCGGCGGCGTAGAATCGGCCTATCCCTCGCCAATCATCCTCGGCGGGCTTGTGAGCCCGGGCGGTGCGGACGGTGATCCCGTCTCGACCAACGCCCCTCGCGTCGCGCGACGATCCACCGCTGACCCAGCTCGCAACACATCAATGCTTCCCTGATTAGCCGCAGGAATCCGTCATGCCTGATTACCGTTCGAAGACCTCCACCCACGGCCGCAACATGGCCGGCGCCCGCGCCCTGTGGCGCGCCACCGGGATGAAGGATGAAGACTTCAAGAAGCCGATCATCGCCATCGCCAACTCCTTCACCCAGTTCGTGCCCGGCCACGTGCACCTGAAGGACCTCGGCCAGCTGGTCGCCCGCGAGATCGAGAAGCACGGCGGCGTGGCCAAGGAATTCAACACCATCGCGGTCGACGACGGCATCGCCATGGGTCACGACGGCATGCTCTATTCGCTGCCGAGCCGCGAGATCATCGCCGACTCCGTCGAGTACATGGTCAACGCCCACTGCGCCGACGCCATCGTCTGCATCAGCAACTGCGACAAGATCACCCCCGGCATGCTGATGGCCGCGCTACGCCTGAACATCCCGGTGGTGTTCGTCTCCGGCGGGCCGATGGAAGCCGGCAAGACCAAACTGGCCAGCCACGGCCTGGATCTGGTCGACGCCATGGTGGTCGCCGCCGACGACAGCGCCTCCGACGAGAAAGTCGCCGAGTACGAGCGCAGCGCCTGCCCGACCTGCGGCTCCTGCTCCGGCATGTTCACCGCCAACTCGATGAACTGCCTGATGGAAGCCCTGGGTCTGGCCCTGCCGGGCAACGGTTCGACCCTGGCCACCCACAGCGACCGCGAGCAGCTGTTCCTGCGCGCCGGGCGTCTGGCCGTCGAGCTGTGCCAGCGTTACTACGGCGAGAACGACGAGTCGGTGCTGCCACGCAACGTCGCCAGCTTCAAGGCGTTCGAGAACGCCATGACCCTGGACATCGCCATGGGCGGTTCGACCAACACCATCCTGCACCTGCTGGCCGCCGCCCAGGAAGGCGAAGTGGCCTTCGACCTGCGCGACATCGATCGCCTGTCGCGCACCGTGCCGCAGCTGTGCAAGGTCGCGCCGAACATCCAGAAGTACCACATGGAAGACGTGCACCGCGCCGGCGGGATCTTCTCGATCCTCGGCGAACTGGCGCGTGGCGGGCTGCTGCATACCGACGTGCCGACCATTCACAGCCCGTCGATGCTCGACGCCATCGCCCAGTGGGATATCACCCAGACTAAAGACGAGGCCGTGCACACCTTCTTCAAGGCCGGCCCGGCCGGTATCCCGACCCAGACGGCGTTCAGCCAGTCGACCCGTTGGGATACCGTCGACGACGACCGCGCCGAAGGCTGCATCCGCAGCGTCGCCAACGCCTACTCGCAGGAAGGCGGCCTGGCCGTGCTGTACGGCAACATCGCCGTCGACGGTTGTGTGGTGAAGACCGCCGGCGTCGACGAGTCGATCCATGTGTTCGAAGGCAAAGCGAAGATCTTCGAGAGCCAGGACAGCGCCGTGCGCGGCATCCTCGCCGACGAAGTGAAGGCCGGCGACATCGTGATCATCCGCTACGAAGGCCCTAAAGGCGGCCCGGGCATGCAGGAAATGCTCTATCCGACCAGCTACCTGAAATCCAAAGGTCTGGGTAAGGACTGCGCCCTGCTCACCGACGGCCGCTTCTCCGGCGGTACCTCGGGCCTGTCGATCGGCCACGCCTCGCCGGAAGCCGCCGCAGGCGGTGCCATCGGCTTGGTGCGCGACGGCGACAAGGTGCTGATCGACATCCCCAATCGCTCGATCAACCTGTTGGTCAGCGACGACGAGCTGGCCGCACGCCGCGTGCAGCAGGATCAGAAAGGCTGGAAGCCGGTCGAAGCCCGTCCGCGCAAAGTCACCACCGCGCTGAAGGCCTACGCCTTGCTCGCCACCAGCGCCGACAAGGGCGCGGTGCGCGACAAGGCGCTGCTCGACGGCTGAGTCGTCACCCGCGTGTCACCGAAAGCCCGGCCAAGTGCCGGGCTTTTTTGTTTTCGGGCGCCTGTAGGTTGGCGTTGAGCGAAGCGATACCCAACATTTGCGCCGCATGGGTATCGCTTCGCTCAACCCATCCTACGGACCTGCGTGCCCCAACCCATCCTACAAACTGCACCTCCTCTCCCTCTCCCCGCTGGGGAGAGGGCCGGGGTGAGGGGAGGAAGCCTCGTAGCAACGCAACATCTTCGCCCTACCTCGCTGCGCCCCCTCACCCTGCCCTCTCCCCAGAAGGAGAGGGTTCTGTCCGCGTAGACCTGTAGGGCGGGTGCAACCCGCCAAGGTTCGCCACTCGCGGGTTTCACCCGCCCTACCTCGCTGGCAACCGCGCAGCTCAACCCATCCTACAAACTGCACCTCCTCCCCCTCTCCCCGCTGGGGAGAGGGCCGGGGTGAGGGGAGGGAGCTTCGTAGCAACGCAACATCTTCGCCCTACCTCGCTGCGCCCCCTCACCCTGCCCTCTCCCCAGAAGGAGAGGGTTCTGTCCGCGTAGACCTGTAGGGCGGGTGCAACCCGCCAAGGTTCGCCACTCGCGGGTTTCACCCGCCCTACCTCGCAGCGCTACCAATTGCACCGTCGGGCGCCGCCGCGGTGGCGGGCCGCTCAGTCGTCCAGGCTGTTGACCAGCGCCCGGTACAACTGCGCGGGCGACACGGGCTTGTGCAACAAGGGCACACCACTGGTACGCGCCTCGCGCAAGCGTTCCGGCGCGGTGTCGCCGGTGATGATCAAGGCCGGCACCGCCGCGCCCAACGCCTCGCGCACCTGGCTGATGGCCTGGGCGCCGGTCTGGTGCTCGCGCAAGCGGTAATCACTGATCAACACCTGCACCGGCCACTGCTCGACCTGCCGCAGCGCATCCTCAATATCCTCCACGGCGCGGCACTCGCAGCCCCAATCCTCCAGCAGGTGCAGCATGCCATCGCGCACGCTGGCATCGTCATCGATCACCAGCACCCGCAGGCCACGCAAACGCTTGGCCTGCAATTGCGGCGCACTGGGCTGCTCGAACACATCGTCGCTGAAGTTGCCCTGGGCCAGGGGCAGGCGGATCCGGAACACACTGCCACGGCCGGGCCGGGACACCAGGCTCACGCCGTGCCCCAGCGAACGCGCCAAGCCCTCGGTAATTGCCAGGCCCAGACCCAGCCCTTTGAGGCGGTCGCGCTCCGGATTGCCCAGCTGGTGAAACTCGCGGAACACATCGCCCTGCTGCGACGGCTCGATGCCGATGCCGGTGTCGAAGACTTCGATCAACACCGCATCGCCGCGCCTGCGACAGGCGACCAGCAAGCCGCCCCGCTCGGTATAGCGGATCGCGTTGGCGATCAGGTTGCGCAACATCAGCTCCAGCAAGGCCGGGTCGGAATCCACCGCCAACTGGGTTTCGCGGCATCGATAGACGATGTCCTTGGCATCCGCCAGGCTGCCCAGTTCATTCTCCAGCTTGTTGAACAACGGCTGCAGGCGGAACGCCCGGCGCTGCGGCTCGATCACCCCGGCCTCGATACGCGAAAAATCCAGCAAGGTATTGAGCATCTGCGCCGAGGCCTGGCTGGCCGCCCGCGCACGGTTCAACACCTTGTGCTGTATGTCCGACAGCTCGCTGCGCGCCAGGACTTCCAGAAACAGCTCCTGGGCATACGCCGGCTGGCGCAGGTCATGGCTGGCGGCGGCCAGGAACTTCGATTTGGCCAGATTGGCCTGCTCGGCCGTGTCCCGCGCCGCCTCGGCTCGCTCGCTCTCCACCTGTAAGCGTTCGACTAGGTCGAGGTTCTCGAAGCGCAGGGCGATGGAGCGCCGCGACGCCCGCTGGGCGATCAGCGCCTGCCCGACCTGGCCGGCGACATACAGGCTGCAGCCAATGGCCAGATTGCGATAGGACGCATCCCCGATCAGCCACAGCTTGCTGTTGATGGCCACCAGTTGCGCAAACTGCATGCTGGCATAGAGGGGGAACACCGGCGCCAGCAGCGACACCGCATTGCCACTCACCCCGGCCAGCGAGGCCATGACCAGCAATTGCTCCATCAGCGAGCCGTGCCCCATCACCACCCAGGCCAATGAGCCCCAGGCCAAACCCTCCAGCACCTTGATCAGGCTCATGCCCAGAATCAGCCGGGACGCGTTGCCCGGCGTCACGCCGCGGCGCAGGGCCAGCATCGCGTAACCCACGCACAGCACGCGCGTCACCACCACCAGGGCAAACCAGCCCAGCAAGCGCTGGCGGTTCTCGGCGGAGTCCAGGGCCAGCAGCAGCACCAGGGCCAGGGCGAGACCCAGGAACAGCGAGCTGCGCATGCCGATGAACACCAGCCGCACCTGCTCGATGCGGATGTCCAGGCCCAGCTTGTCGCTCAGCGCTACCTCGTTCAAAGGCTCAACCCCAGGCGACGCGCCACGAAGGCCGCTTCCGAGCGACTGGACACCTGCAACGCCAACAGGGTGGCCTGCACATGCCCGCGCACGGTGTTCTCCGAGAGGTTGAGGCGCCGGCCGATCATCTTGTTGGACAGCCCCTGACACAGCAAATCGAGCACCTCACACTGCCGGGGCGTCAGCCTGACCGGCGGCTGACTCGCCTCCGGCAGCAAGGACGGGAACACCTGAGCGGGCAGCTCGTCAGCGAGCGCCTGGGCGATCAGTTCCAGCATGCGCGCGGGGGTCTCGGTCTTGCACACGAAACCATGGGCACCGCGTGCCAGTGCCTCCTGAACAACCCGCGCATCCTGCAAGGCAGTCACCACCAGCACCTTGGCCAGCGGCCACTTGCCCTTGAGCGCCGCGATGCCATCCAGACCGTTGCCGCCCTCAAGCTGCACATCCAGCAGCACCAGATCGACCGCCTCGCTCGGGCACAGCAGCGCCTGCGCCAAGGAGGATGCCTCGGATAGCTGAACATCGCTCAAGCCGGCGGCCAACACCAGGCCCACCCCGGAGCGGAACAACGCATGGTCATCGATAAGCAGCAGGTGTTTAGTCATGGTGGCCATTCAATGTCTTAACGGCTCGCCGCGCAAGCCAGTCCAAATGGACTATTGGGCTGCACATTCACTGCTGGTTAAGGTGACTGCCTAAAAAAACACCAGGCCAGAGAGTCGCCAGCCCCCCCGCTGCCGCGCGCGCAACGCCCTGCCTGCACATCAAGGACGACGCCATGAACCGCGTATTTTCCACCGTTTGGAATCACAGCCTCGGCGCCTGGGTGGTGGCCAGCGAACACGCGGCCCGCCAGGGCAAGCGCGGCGCGCGGCGCATCGCCACTGCCTTGACGGTGACCGGCCTGGGGCTCGGCGCCCCGCTGCACAGCCTGGCCGCCGACCTGCCCAGCGGCGGGCAGATCGTCCATGGCAGCGGCCAGATCGGCGCGGCCACCGGCAACCAGCTGGTGATCGGCCAGAACAGCAACCAGCTGGCCATCAACTGGCAGAGCTTCGATATCGCCGACGGCCACCAGGTGACCTTCAACCAGCCGGGTGCCGATGCGGTGGCCCTCAACCGGGTGCTCGGCGCCGACGGCTCGAAGATCATGGGCCAGCTCGATGCCAACGGCCGGGTGTTTATCGTCAACCCCAACGGCGTGCTGTTCGGCAAGGGCGCCGCGGTCAATGTCGGCGGTCTGGTGGCCTCGACCCTGGACCTCTCGGTGGAGGATTTCGCCGCCGGCAACTACCAGTTCAAGGGCGACGGCAGCAACCAGGCCGTGGTCAACCAGGGTTCCATCAGCGCCGCTAACGGCGGCGCCGTGGCGCTGCTCGGCGGCACCGTCAGCAACCAGGGGGTGATCGTCGCCAACCAGGGCAGCGTGGCCCTGGCGGCGGGCAACAAAGTCACCCTGGACTTCGCCGGCGACGGCCTGCTCAACGTGCAGGTGGATGAAGCCGTGGTCGACGCCCTGGTGGAAAACCGCCAGCTGATCAAGGCCGACGGCGGCCAGGTGCTGCTCACCGCCCACGCCGGCGAGGCGCTGCTGAAAACCGTGGTCAACAACACCGGGGTGATCGAGGCGCAGACCCTGGGCGAGAAGGACGGCAAGATCGTCCTGCTCGGCGGCTTCGACGGCGGCACGGTACAGGTGGCCGGCACCCTGGATGCCAGCGCGCCCAAGGGCGGCAACGGCGGCTTCGTGGAAACCAGCGGCGCCCACGTCAAGATCGCCGACACGGCGAAGGTCACCACCCAGGCGGAAAACGGCAGCACCGGCACCTGGCTGATCGACCCCAACGACTTCACCATCGCCGCCAGCGGTGGCGACATGAGCGGCGCGGCGGTGTCGCTGGCGGTGCAGAGCAACCACTTCGAGATCCAGACCGCCACCATGGGCACGACCGGCGGCAATGGCGACATCCACGTCAACGACGCGATCAGCTGGAGCAGCGACAACCGCCTGACCCTGAGCGCCGAACGCAACATCAATATCAAGGCGCCGATCAGCGCGACGGGTAACAGCGCCGGCCTGGTGTTCAAGCATGGCGGCGACTACCGCATCGGGGCGCCGGTCACCCTCTCCGGCGCCAATGCCAGCCTGAGCATCAATGGCCAGGGCTATACGCTGATCCACGATGTCGACCAGTTGCAGGCCATCGACAACAACCTCGGCGGCAGCTACGCCCTGGCCGAGGATATCGACGCCAGCGCCACCGCCACCTGGAACGCCGGCGCCGGCTTCAAGCCGCTGGGCGTAAGTGATAACGGCGCCGCCGCTACCGTCGGCTTCAGGCTGGCCGGCCTCGGCCATAGCATCGACGGACTGAGCATCAACCGGCCCCAGTGGAATTACGTAGGCCTGATGGGCGTGCTCGCTGGTGAGATGCGCGACCTTGGCCTGAGCGGTGGTTCGATCAGCGGCGGCCAATACGTCGGTGGGCTGGTTGGCTGGCACTACTCCGGCACCATCAGCAACGCCTACGTCACCGGCACGGTGAACGGCAACGACTACGTCGGCGGCCTGGTCGGGAAAAACGACGGCACTCTCAGCAGCGTCTACGTCACCGGCACGGTGACTGGCCGCAACTACGTCGGCGGCCTGGTCGGGACCAACAACGACACTCTCAGCAACGCCTACACCACCGGCACGGTGACTGGCAGCGGCTACTACGCCGGCGGCCTGGTCGGGGAAAACTACGGCACGATACGCAACGCCTACGCCACCGGCACGGTGACCGGCAGTAGCGGCGTCGGCGGCTTGGTCGGGTACAACGTCGCCGGCAGCATCAGCAACAGCTACTGGGATCAGGACAGCACTGGCCAGGCTCAGGCCGTGGGCAACCAGCTACTCCACCCAGGTGTGACTGAGCTCACCGCCGCTAACCGTTACAACCATGCCAGCTACGCCAACCTCGGCACCTGGGCCGAAACCGCCAGCGGCTCGGGCATCTGGGTGGCCAGTGTAGGGACAGACAAGCAATGGATCATGATCGAAGGGCAAACCCGGCCCTTCCTGTTCAGCGAATACAGCACCACCGTCCGCAACGCCCACCAATTGCAGCTGATGGCCTATGACCTCAGCGCCGACTACACACTGGCAAACGATATCGACGCCAGCGCCACCGCCGGCAGCAATGCCAGCGGCATGTGGAGCAGCCTGGGCTTCAGCCCCATTGGCAATAACTCCAACCTATACAGCGGCACCTTCGATGGCCTGGGCCACGCGATCTCGGGGCTGACCATCGCCCGGCCTTTGCAGGATTACGTCGGCCTGTTCGGCAGCACCCGCAGCACCGGCACGCTGCGCAATATCGGCCTGCTGGGCGGCACGGTGGAGGGCAGAGACAGCGTCGGCGGACTGGTCGGGTACAACGACGGCGAGATCAGCAACGCCTACGCCACCAGCGCGGTGAGCGGCAGCGGCGACTACGTCGGCGGCCTGGTCGGGTACATCGCCTCCGGCACGATCAGCAACGCCTACGCCACCGGCACGGTGACCGGCAGCAGCAACGTCGGCGGTCTGGTCGGGTACAACTTCGCCGGCACGATCAGCAACGCCTACGCCACCGGCATGATCAGACCGGTGACCGGCGCCATCTACGTCGGCGGCCTGGTCGGGCGCAACACCGGCACGATCAGCGCAAGCTTTTGGGATACACAGAGCACCGGGCAGGCCCATGCCACGGGCAATCAAGCCACCCCCTCAGGGGCAACCGCACTCACATCCGCCCAGATGAAGAGCGCGGCCAGCTTTAGCGGCTGGGACATCGCCACCGAGGGCGGTAGCGCATCAGTCTGGCGGATCTACGAGGGCTACAGCGCACCTCTGCTGCGCAGCTTTTTGAAGGCCGTGACCGTGAGCGCCAACCCCGCGAGCATCACCAGCAAGACCTACGACGGCAGCATCGCCAGCGGCACTTTCACCTATACCCCCAGCCTGGCCGGCGCGCTACTCAACGGCCCTGCCCGCTACGCCAGCACTTCCGCCAACGCCGGCACCTACAGCACCGCCAATGGCGGGTTGAGCCTGGGTGGCCTGTATTCCGGCCAACAGGGCTATGACATCAGCTATACCGGCGGCGGCAGCCTGACCATCACCCCCAAGGCCCTGAGCTGGAACAACTTGACGGTGAACAACAAAGTCTATGACGGCAGCAAGGGAGCCAGCATCAGCGGCGGCTCCCTGACCGGCATGGTCGGCGGCGAAACGCTGACCTCAGTCAGCAGCGCCATGTTCTCCGACAAGAACGCAGGCACAGGCAAGACGGTCACGGTCAACACCACCCTTGGCAATGGCGGCAATGGCGGCCTGGCCAGCAACTACACGATCAGCAACCCTACCGGCGTAACGGCCAATATCAACCAGGCCACCATCAGCTCGGTCACCAATGTGGTGGCCGACAGCAAGGTCTACGATGGCGGCACCGCGGTCACCTTCGGCTCGGCCACGGCCACCTTCAACGGCATGGTCAGCGGCGACAACCTGGCGATTGGCGCCACCACCGCCTCGTTCAGCAACAAGAACGCCGGCACCGGTAAGCTCGTGAACATCTCCTTCCTGACCCTGAGCGGCGCGGACGCGGGCAACTACCTGCTGGCCAGCACCACCGCGACCGGCACCGGCACCATTACACCGAAGGCACTGACGATTACCGGCATGTCGGCCCTCGACAAGGTCTACGACGGCAACACCATGGCCAGCGTGACGGGCGGCGCACTCAGCGGCCTGATCAGTGGTGAGATGTTGGGCGTGACCGGCCTGACGCTGAGGTTTGACAACAAGAACGCCGGCACCGGCAAGGCCGTGATCGCCAGCGGCGCCACCCTGGCCGACGGCACCGGCCTGGCCAGCAACTACACGATCAGCAACCCGACCGGTCTGACCGCCAGCATCACCCCGAAAGCCATCACCGGCACCATCGTCGCCGCCAACAAGACTTACGATGGCACCACGGCCGCCACCACCTACGGCAGCTTCGGCGGGGTCTTTGCTGCCGATAGCCTGAGCCTGAGCACCACCGGCAGCTTTACCGATAAAAACGCCGGCACCGGCAAGACCGTCACGGTCAGCGCTGTACTGGCGGGCGCGGATGCCGGCAATTACCTGCTGAGCCCCAACATCAACACAACCACGACCGCCAACATCACCCCGAAAGCCATCACCGGCACCATCGTCGCAGACAACAAGACCTACGACGGCACCACGGCCGCCGCCACCTCCGGCAGCTTGGTCGGGGTCATTGCGGGCGATAACCTGAGCCTGAGCACCTCCGGCAGCTTTACCGATAAAAACGCCGGCACCGGCAAGACCGTCACGGTCAGCGGTGTGCTGGCGGGCGCTGATGCCGGCAACTACCTGCTGAGTCCCAACGCCACCGCGACCGCCAGCATCAACAAAGCCGCCGCCACCATCACCGCCAACAACGCAAGCCGCACCTACAACGGCCTGCAGCAGAACGTGGCCGGCTTCACCGCCAGCGGCCTGCTCAATGGCGAGCAGGCCAGCGTACTCACCGGCGTCAGCACCGCCGGCGGCAGCGGCACCAACGCCGGCACCTACCGCCTGATCGCCAGCGGCGCGGATGGTAACTACCTGCTGACCTTCGACGACGGCGCGCTGACCATCGACAAAGCCGCCGCCACCGTCACCGCCAACAGTGCAACCCACACCTACAACGGCCTGCAGCAAAGCGTCGCCGGCTTCACCGCCAGCGGCCTGGTCAACGGCGAACAGGCCAGCGTACTCAGCGGCGTCACCACCAGCGGTGGCAGCGGCGCCAATGCCGGCACCTACAACCTGATTACCAGCGGCGCGGACGGTAACTACGTGCTGACCTTCGTCGACGGCGCGCTGACCATCACCAAGGCCGCCGCCACCGTCACCGCCAACAGCGCCACCCGTTCCCACAACGGCCTGCAGCAGAGCGTCGCCGGCTTCACCGCCAGCGGCCTGGTCAATGGCGAGCAGGCCAGCGTACTCAGCGGCGTCCGCACCACCGGCGGCAGCGGCACCACGGCCGGCACTTATGCCCATAGCGCCAGCGGCGTGGACGGCAACTACGCGCTGACCTTCGTCGATGGCGCGCTGACCATCAACGACGTCGCGCCCACGCCTCCCGCCGGGCCCCACGTTCAGGTCATCGCCGGCACGATCTACCTGACCAATGGCGGTGATTCACTCAGCTTCCCGACAGGCCAGTTCGGCTTCAGTGGCGGCCCGCAGATCCCGAAAGCGACCGTGATCATCCACGCCCCCGGCCTTATCTTCAGGCCGCCAGCCGGACCGGCCGCGAGTATGTCAGCGCCGGCATTCGCCGCGCTCCCAGGGACCACCATCATCGCCAAAGGCATCCGCCTGCCGGAAGGAATCTGATCATGCGTTTTACCCTTTCCCTGCTGGGCCTGGCCCTGAGCAGCGTCAGCCTCGCCGCCGTGGCACAGGTGGCGCCCGACGCCGGCCAGTCGATCCGCGAGATCGAGCAGGCCCCGCTGCAACTGCCGCCCAAGCAGTCGCTGGAGCTGAACCTGCCCGACGCGCCCTCCAGCGAGGTCAAGGCCGGCGGCCCGAGCCTGCAGGTGACCAAGCTGCGCCTCACCGGCAACACGGCGATTGCCGAGCCGGAGCTGCTGGCGCTGCTGGCCGATCTACAAGGCCGCACGGTCTCGCTCGGTGAGTTGCAGGCCGGCGCCAACCGCATCACCCGCCTGTACCGCGAACGCGGCTACCCGCTGGCACGCGCCTATTTGCCGGCCCAGGAGATCGAGGGCGGCGTGGTGCAGATCGCCGTGCTCGAAGGCCGCTATGGCGCGGTGCAGGTGGACAACCAGGCCGGTCTCAGGGGCGCCGCCCTGGCACCGCTGGAGGCCCTGCAGAGCGGCGATGCGGTGCGCGCCGCGCCGCTGGAGCGCAGCTTGTTGCTGCTCCAGGACACCCCGGGAGTGGCGGTCAAATCCACCCTCAAACCCGGCGCCTCGATGGGCGCCACCGACCTGCTGGTCGATGTGCAGCCCGGCCCGCCGGTTTCCGGCTCGGTCGACCTGGACAACTACGGTAACCGCTTCACCGGCGAGTACCGCCTGGGCGGCAGCCTGAACCTCAACAGCCCGCTGGGCCTGGGCGATCAGGTGTCGTTGCGGGCCATGGGCTCGGATGAGGAGCAGCACTACTACCGCGCTGCCTATCAGCTGCCGCTCGGCCCGTGGGCCACCCAGCTCGGCGTGGCCTACTCGGACATGGATTACGAGCTGACCCGCGACTTCGAAGACCTCAAGGCCCACGGCAACGCGCGCATCAGCAGCGCCTATGCGGTCCAGCCACTGCTGCGCAGCCGCGACTTCTCCCTGTATGCGCAGCTGCAGTTCGACGACAAGCGCCTCAAGGACGACATCGACTTCTTCGCCAGCAAGAGCGACAAGCGCGCGCGCGTGGTGATCGCCAGCCTCAGCGGCAACAGCCGCGACGACCTGCTGGGCGGCGGCGTGAACAGCTTCGCCCTGGCCTGGAGCCAGGGCAGCCTGAACATCGACGGCCCGCTCAACCAGTTGGTCGACGATCTCACGGCCGGCACCCAGGGGAACTTTCACAAGCTCAATCCCAGCCTGGTGCGCCTGCAACACCTGAGCGAGCGCTTCAGCCTCTACACCCAGGTGCAGGGCCAGTGGAGCGACGGCAATCTCGACAGCTCGGAGCAGATCAGCCTCGGCGGCGCCTATGGCGTGCGCGCCTACCCGCAAGGCGAGGCCTCCGGCGACCAGGGCTGGCAGGCCAATGTCGAGCTGCGCTACGCCCTGACACCGGCCTGGCAGCTGTCCACCTTCGCCGACCATGGGCAGGTGCGTCTGCACAAGGACACCTGGAGCGACGACGAAAACCACCGCAGCCTCTCCGCTGCCGGCCTGGGCGCCACCTGGGCCGACCACGGCTGGCGCCTCAACACCGTCGCCGCCTGGAAGCTCGGCAACGCCGAGCCCCAGAGCGATAACGACCGCAGCCCAAGGGTCTGGGCCCAGGTGGTGCGGTACTTCTAGCGCCGTATAGCGGGCGTAGGGCGGATTCAGACCTGTAGGGCGGGTGAAACCCGCCAAGGTTCGCCGCTCGCGGGTTTCACCCGCCCTACATTTACGAAGCTAACGACCATGAAGCAGGCGTAGGGCGGATTCAGGAGCGCAGCGAACAATCCGCCGCCCCATGCCCCGGCGCTTCGATTCGCGGATGAATCCGCTCCTACTGAGCGCATGTGTGGCGACTCAAATGCCCGGCTGCGCCGGCGCCAGGTTGGCGTTGCTCTGGCCGACGGCCAAGCCGGCGCGTACGGCACCCACGGCGGCCTGGTAATAGGCTTTACCACCCGCGGATTCGGCGAAGCTGGCGAATTCCTCGAGCTCCGGGTCGGACAAGTCGCGGTAGACGTACAGCAGGGTGTTGTCGATATCGCCATCGATTTGCTGCATCAGCCGCTCCCGCTGGCTATTCAGCATGCCTTGCGCCTGATCGCCGCCGAGCAGGCCGGGAATCATCTGGCTGAGGCTGTCGGCGGCCACCCCGGCAAGCGCCAGGCTGACTTCGGCACCGGCTTCCTTGGCTGGCAACACCTGGGCCAGATGACGAATCAGCAGGCGCCGGGTGGCGTCGGCCTGGATGCGCGGCAAACCGTTGGCGTTCTTTTGCAATTCCTCGCGACTGGTGGCCTTGACCTCGGCAGCGGTGATCTTGCGGCCCAGCGGCGACTGGAAGAATTGCAGCGCCGGCTGCGGATCGGCGAGTTGCTGACGCAACGCCGCCTGCGCGCGCTGGTCCATCGCCTGCGCGGCGAAGCGCTGATTGCTGTTGGCCACCAGCGCCTGATACACCGCCGGCGGCAGGGTGCTGCGATATTGCTGCTGGGCGGCCTGCAACGCGGCGCTGAAATGCGCACGCTGTTCGGCCCAACCCGCCACCTGATAGAGCTGGGAATGATCGTCAGCCCGGCTGGGCAGGCTGAGCAGCAACAACACACAAGCAAAAAGGGCGCGCATTCGGGACTCCTGTCGGACGAGGGGCATTTTCGGTGGCGATACCACGGCTTGTCGAGGCGTGCGCGCGGCGCTGTAGAATTGCCCGCATGTTAAGCCAAACTGCTCCCTCGCTGTTTCAACCAATTGTCGATGACCTGGCCGAGCATGGTTGGGCCCGGCAGAGCCGCTTCCTGCCAGATGATCTGACCCGAGCCTTGGCCGATGAGTGCCGTGAGCGTGCCCGGCAAGGCGAGCTGGCCCCGGCGCGGATCGGGCGCGGCGCCGGCCAACAGGTCCGCGAAGGGGTGCGCGGTGATCGCATCCAGTGGCTGGAAGCCGGCCAGTCGGCGGCCTGCGATCGCTATCTACGGCTGATGGAGGACTTGCGCGAGGCGCTCAACCAGGCGCTCTACCTGGGCCTGGCGGATTACGAGAGCCACTTCGCCTGTTATCCGCCCGGGACGTTTTACCAGCGCCACGTCGACCGTTTCCGCGACGACGACCGGCGCGTGGTCTCGGTGCTGACCTATCTGAATGATGATTGGCAGGCAGCGCATGGCGGCGCATTGCGCTTGCATCTGCCGGCGGCGAACGGTGAACGGACCGAGGATATCGCCCCGCTGGGTGGCAGCCTGGTGGTGTTCATGTCCGCCGACTTGCCCCATGAGGTGCTGACCAGCAACCGCGAACGGCTGTCGCTGGCCGGCTGGTTTCGCCGACGTGGCGACGGGTTGCTGTGATGATCGCAGACCTTAGTGACCCCAGACGCGAAACGTACCGCGCAGGTCGGTGATGTCGCGCACCGCCAGCTTGCCGATGCTGCTGTCGCCGATATACAGGTCGCCTTCCACACGCACGCGAATACGCTGAGCGGGGAAGTCGTTGGCAATCAACTGCTGATTGATGCCGGTCAGATCGGGCAGGGTCAGCTGGATCTGCTGCTGGCCGTTGTTGCCGGAGATTACATCGACCTGCAAGGTCGGCACGTTGATGCCCAGCAGCGGTACGCTGAGGCCCAATTGCGCGGGCCCGTAGGCGAAGCTGCCACCGGCGCCGTTCGGGCAGTCGCCGGGATTGACGCAGCCGTTGTCGACCTTGACGTTGCGCAACGAGACACTGCCACCGTCGTCATTCCAGGCCACCTGGCCGATATTGGCCTGCAGGTCGATGCGCAGGGTGATGCCGGCCTGACCGGTGATGGTGCTCAAGGTGTGATTGTCGAGATCGCGCAGGGCGGCCTGGCTGCTGCCGGCGGATAGCGTGGCGAAGCTGACGAGCGCCAGCAGTAGGTGACGGGTTGTGCTTGAGGACATGGCGGCGTTTCCTTCGCGCAGTTCGCGGGGTGCGCCGCAGTCTGGCCCGCGCCGTCCAGGCTGGCGAGCGGTGCCCGGCAGTTCCCGCCGAAGGATAGGCTGCGCGATGGCTGCGGGCGCCTCGGGCCGGCGCTTTGCTCCGTTTTCCCGCACCTTCGGTTGGCCGTCGATAGGCTTGAATTAGGCAGTTGTTACGCGCAGTGACTGACCATCACGCGTCGTCAGGAGGGATACCCAATGCAGAAAATCCTCGTCAGCCGTTGTTTGCTTGGCCATCTGGTGCGCTATGACGGCGGCTGCCACGGGCCGTTCGACTTGCTCGCGCGCTGGCAGGCCGAGGGCCGAGTGGTGCCGCTGTGCCCGGAAGTGGCCGGCGGTTTGCCGACCCCGCGCGCGCCGGCGGAAATCGCCGGCGGCCAGGGTGGCGAGGTGCTCGAGGGTCGCCAGCGGGTGCTGACCATTAGCGGCGACGATGTCACGGCGGAGTTCCTCGATGGTGCGCAGCAGGCGCTGGCTCTGGTCCGCGAACACGGCATTGGCCTGGCGGTGCTCAAGGCGCGCAGCCCGTCCTGTGGCAATCGGGAGAATTACGACGGCAGTTTCACGGGCCGCAAGGTCGCAGGCGAAGGCGTTACCGCCGCGCTGTTGCGGCGGGCCGGGGTGCAGGTGTTCAGCGAAGAACAATTGCCGGACGCAGCCCGGGCGCTGGCTGCACTGGATGCTGAAACTATCTGAAACAGAGCGGTTGCTTTGCTAGGGAACCGCGCCTTGCGGGGGTTGGTCTGTGCTCATCCAATCCAGCAAGGAACAGCGCCATGCCACGTCTACTGCCGATTTTCGCTCTCGCCGTCGCCTTCTCCGGTGGCCTCGCCCACGCAGCAATGCCGCTCACGGCAGCGCCGCAGGGGGCTGAGGTGTACTTCATCGAACCGGCTGACGGGGCCACGGTGGACAAGACCTTTACCGTCAAATTCGGCCTCAAGGGCATGGGCGTCGCACCGGCCGGCATTGACGCTCCGGCCACCGGCCACCGGCCACCATCATCTGTTGATCGATGTGCAGGACATGCCAGCGCTAAACATGCCGCTGCCGGCCACCGAGAACGTCCGCCATTTCGGCAAGGGGCAGACCGAAACCGAGCTGACCCTGGCGCCGGGCAAACACACGTTGCAGCTGTTGGTCGGCGACAAGAATCACGTGCCGCTCGATCCGCCGGTGATCTCGAAGAAAATTACCGTCACAGTGAAATGACGGCCACCGTGATGACGGCCACCGTGAAGTAGTCGCCTCGGCATCAGCCAGGCATGAAAAAGGGAGGCCGAAGCCTCCCTTTTTCATATCCAGCAAAACAGTTCTCAAAGCGTCGCGAGCGGCTGTCAGCTCGGTGCGGCCGGAGCGCAGGAACCGCAATGTACTGGAGTACATGAGGATTCCGAGCACCGCCCGTGCCGAGATCACAGGCACACAGCAGCTTTGCGGGCTGTTTTCAGAACAGTACGCGGCTGCGGATGGTGCCGGTGACGTGCTGAATCTTCTCCAGGGCCAGGTCGGAGTACTCGGCGTCGACGTCAATGACCACGTAGCCGACCTTGTCGTTGGTCTGCAGGTACTGGCCGGAGATGTTGATGCCGTTCTCGGCGAACACCTTGTTGATCTCGCTCATCACACCCGGGATGTTCTCGTGGATGTGCAGCAGGCGGTGCTTGCCCGAGTGCGCCGGCAGGGCCACTTCAGGGAAGTTGACCGACGATACCGAGGTACCGTTGTCGCTGTACTTGACCAGCTTCTCGGCCACTTCCAGACCGATGTTGGCCTGCGCTTCGGCAGTCGAACCACCGATGTGCGGGGTGAGGATCACCCGGTCCAGGCCACGCAGCGGGCTCTCGAACTCTTCGTCGTTGGACTTCGGCTCGACCGGGAACACGTCGATTGCCGCGCCGATCAGGTGCTCATCCTTGATCGCGTTGGCCAGGTGATCCAGTTCGACCACGGTGCCACGTGCGGCGTTGATCAGGATGCCGCCCTTCTTCATGGCGCGGATTTCTTTCTCGCCGATCATCCACTGGGTGGACGGCAGCTCCGGCACGTGCAGCGAGACGATATCGGCCATGCCCAGCAGTTCGTGCAGGTTGCCGACCTGGGTGGCGTTGCCCAGCGGCAGCTTGGTCACCACGTCGTAGAAGTACACCTGCATGCCCAGCGCTTCGGCGAGCACCGACAGCTGGGTGCCGATCGAGCCGTAGCCGACGATACCGAGCTTCTTGCCGCGGATCTCGAAGGAGTTGGCCGCCGACTTGATCCAGCCGCCGCGGTGGCACGAGGCGTTCTTCTCGGGGATGCCACGCAGCAGCAGGATGGCCTGCGCCAGCACCAGCTCGGCGACCGAACGGGTGTTGGAGAACGGCGCGTTGAACACCGCGATGCCGCGTTCGCGGGCGGCGTTGAGGTCGACCTGGTTGGTGCCGATGCAGAAGCAACCGACCGCGACCAGCTTCTTGGCGCAGTCCAGGACCTCGGCGGTCAACTGAGTGCGCGAGCGGATGCCGATGAAATGCGCGTCGGCGATCTTTTCCTTCAGCTCGTTGTCGGACAGCGCGCCTTTCAGGTACTCGATGTTGCTGTAGCCGGCGGCTTTCAGCGTATCCACCGCGTTCTGGTGCACACCTTCGAGGAGAAGGAACTTGATCTTGCTCTTGTCGAGAGAGGTCTTGCTGCTCATCTGCGTACCTGTGATTCGCGGTAAAAATGTCAGGGCGTGCGGCACTTGGGCCGGTCCCGAAAGTCGGCTCGGGGCACAGTCAACGGGGGCGCTATGCTAGCATACGGCCCCCGCGAAAGACCCACCCCTGGCTGATGAAGCGTGCTCAGGGTGACCATGAATCGTTTGAGAGTTCCGCTGATGACCCATGCCCTGATCGAAGAGCTGAAGACCCTGGTTGAGCCCGGCAAAGTCCTCACCGACGCTGATTCCCTGGCCGCCTACGGCAAGGACTGGACCAAACATTTCGCTCCGGCACCGCTGGCCATTGTCCTCCCCAAGAGCACTGAGCAGGTGCAGGCGATCGTGCGCTGGGCCAACGAACGCAAGGTCGCTCTGGTGCCTTCCGGCGGGCGTACCGGGCTGTCCGCCGCGGCTGTCGCGGCCAACGGCGAAGTAGTGGTGGCCTTCGATTACATGAATCAGATCCTCGCCTTCAACGAGTTCGATCGCACCGCGGTGTGCCAGCCGGGGGTGATCACCAAGCAGTTGCAGACCTTCGCCGAAGAGCAGGGCCTGTATTACCCGGTCGACTTCGCGTCCAGCGGCTCCAGCCAACTGGGTGGCAACATCGGCACCAATGCCGGCGGGATCAAGGTGATTCGCTACGGCATGACCCGCAACTGGGTGGCCGGGCTGAAAGTCGTCACCGGCAAGGGCGACCTGCTCGAGCTGAACAAGGACCTGATCAAGAACGCCACCGGCTATGACCTGCGCCAGCTGTTCATCGGCGCCGAAGGCACCCTCGGCTTCGTCGTCGAGGCGACCATGCGCCTCGACCGCGCACCGCAGAACCTCACGGCGATGGTCCTCGGCACCCCTGATTTCGATTCGATCATGCCGGTGCTGCACGCCTTCCAGAACAAGCTCGACCTGACCGCCTTCGAATTCTTCTCCGATAAGGCGCTGGCCAAGATCCTCGCCCGCGGCGACGTGCCGGCGCCGTTCGACAGCGAGTGCCCGTTCTATGCCCTGCTGGAATTCGAGGCGAGCACCGAGGAAGTGGCCAACGCCGCGCTGGCGACCTTCGAGCATTGCGTCGAGCAGGGCTGGGTGGTCGACGGGGTGATGAGTCAGAGCGAGCAGCAGCTGGCCAACCTGTGGAAGTTGCGCGAATACATTTCCGAGACCATCTCGCACTGGACGCCGTACAAGAACGACATCTCGGTCACCGTCAGCCAGGTGCCGGCGTTCCTCCATGACATCGACCGCATCGTCGGCGAGCACTACCCGGACTTCGAGATCATCTGGTTCGGCCACATCGGCGACGGCAACCTGCACCTGAACATCCTCAAGCCCGACGCGCTGAGCAAGGACGAGTTCTTCGCCAAGTGCGCGACGGTCAACCAGTGGGTGTTCGAGACCGTGCAGAAGTACAACGGCTCGATCTCCGCCGAGCATGGCGTGGGCATGACCAAGCGCGATTACCTGACCTACAGCCGCTCGGAGGCGGAAATCGCCTACATGAAGGCGATCAAGGCGGCCTTCGATCCGAACGGGATCATGAACCCGGGCAAGATATTCCCGGTCTGACCGCTCCTACAGTCGACTCAGCCGTAGGGCGGGCGTAACCCGTCATATCAACGCGGGTCGCCCCCGCCCGATGAGGAGCAGGCATGAGCTACCAACATCAGTACAGCGACGGTACCCACATCCATTTCCCGATGGGCAAGGTGGTCTGCGTCGGGCGTAATTACGCCGAGCACGCCAAAGAGCTGAACAACCCGGTGCCGACTGAGCCGCTGCTGTTCATCAAGCCGGGCAGCTGCGTGGTGCCGCTGGATGGCGGCTTCATCATCCCGCTGGACCGCGGCGCCGTGCATTTCGAAGCGGAAATCGCCGTGCTGATCGGCAAGCCGCTGTCGCGCCAGCCGAGCCGCGAAGAAGTCCTGGACGCCATTTCCGGCTACGCCCCGGCGCTCGACCTGACCCTGCGCGACGTGCAGGCCAAGCTCAAGGAAAAGGGTTATCCATGGGAATTGGCCAAGGCCTTCGATGGCGCCTTTGTCCTCGCCCCGTTCGTTCCCGGCGATAGCGTGGAAGACCCGGCTGACCTAGGCATCCGCCTGACCATCAATGGCGAAGTGCGCCAGGACGGCAACAGCCGCGACATGCTCAACCCGATCGTGCCGCTGATTCAGCACATCGCCGGGCATTTCAGCCTGCAACCGGGCGATGTGGTGTCTACCGGCACTCCGGCCGGGGTCGGCCCATTGCAACAAAACGATGAATTGCATCTCGAACTGCTCGGCCATGCGCATTTCGCCGGCCGGGTGCTATAAGGGCGCTTCACGTTTTTTTGATTATTGCCCCTCTATCTTGTGCGCCGGGATGCGCGCCTCCCGAGTGAGGTGCACATCCAGCACGCACCGTTCTGTTCATGGATGAAACAACGGAACTGTCATGCGTGGCGGCTAGTCTGACCGCCCCCAAGTCGCAGGTAGTTCGATGTCCATCTCCATGTCTTTCTTACCTCGGCCGCGCTGGCTGGCGCTGATCCTGGCGCTGACCACCCTCGTCGTGCTGACGCGATTCTGGCATTGGGATGATCGTGCCTTGTTCTGGCTCCATGAGCGTGGCATCGGCCAGGCCGAGCGCGATGCGAGCATCTGGTTGCCGGGCTACCGCGCAGTCATTCAGGCCAAGCCGCTGGCCGGACTGGAAAAGGATGAAACCTCCGATCTGGCCTACAACCCGGTCAGCCGAACCCTGTTCACGGTGACCGGCAAGAAGCCGTTGCTGGTCGAGCTGAGCCTGACTGGCGATGTGCTGCGGCGCATCGCCCTGAACGGTTTCTCCAATCCCGAGGGCGTGGCAGTGCTTGCCGACGGCAACATGGCGATTATCGACGAGCGTCGGCGCACCTTGTCGATCTTCAAGCTGACACCACTGACCGTCGAACTCAGCCCGCTGGACACCACCGAATTCGACCTGGGCTTTGCCGATTCCGGCAACAAGGGCTTCGAGGGCATCGCCTGGGACCCGGCGCAACATCGCCTGCTGCTCGGCAAGGAGCGCTCGCCGCTGGAGCTGTTCAGCTGGAGCAGCGATGGCACCGCGCAGCTCGGCGGCAGCATGA
Organism: Pseudomonas sp. LS44; assembly: GCF_024730785.1. NCBI lineage: Bacteria > Pseudomonadati > Pseudomonadota > Gammaproteobacteria > Pseudomonadales > Pseudomonadaceae > Pseudomonas > Pseudomonas sp. LS44. The sequence goes on along the minus strand of NZ_CP102830.1, from coordinate 266,533 downwards.
AACCGCTGCACAGCGACCAGCTGTACATACACAACCTCTCGGCGCTGGGCGTCGATCCGCGCACCGGACATACCCTGGTGCTGTCGGCGCAATCCAACCTGCTGCTGGAGATTGACGAGCACGGCGAACCGGTCAGTTTCATCAGCCTGATCGGCGGGCTCAACGGCCTCGACCGACGCATTCCACGCGCCGAAGGGGTGGCCATCGACGAGACCGGGACCATCTATATGGTCAGCGAACCCAACCTGTTCTATGTGTTTCGCAAGACTGTGACAGATGCCGAGCCGGTCGCCGAAGCGGACTGAGTTCAGCTCGGCTCAAGCCGCGTTAAGCCTCAATTCAGCTGGATTGACTATGCTGACGCCATCAACCACTGCTACGGAGTCAACCTTATGCAACGTCACCTCCTCGCTCTGCTGTTCGTCCCACTGTTCTCGGCCAGTGCCATGGCTGCCACCGGCGGCGGTTACACCGGCCCTGGCGCCACGCCGCAAGTGACCACCGTCGCGGGTGCCCTGGACGCCGCAGATGACACGCCAGTGGCGCTCACCGGCCAGATCGTCAAGCGCCTGAAAGGCGACAAGTACGAATTTAAGGATGCCACCGGCACCATTCAGGTCGAGATCGATGACGACGAGTGGCCGGCGCAATCCATTTCCGAGTCCGCCAAGGTCAAGCTGACCGGCGAAGTCGAACGCGAGCTGACTGGACGTGAAGTCGACGTCGATATCCTCGAGCTGGTGAAGTAATCCCCCCTGAAATAACCCCCCGAAGTTAACCTCGAGTCCACGTCGATCGTTGCGGTCGGCGTGGTCGTTCCTCCGCATGGACGCATGTTGCGCTGCTAGCCGGGCTATTCAGGCAGGCTTGATCGTCGGCATAGTGCAGTCCAGTTCTCCTGCCGAGCGCACGCGATGCTTCGATTGTTCACCTGGAAACGCCTGCCGGTTTTGCTGGCACTGGCGGCGCTGTTGTTGGCGGCGCTGGTCGGCCAGCACTTTCGGCTGTTCGAGCGCGCTTGGTTTACCGCGCAGGAAGGCCGTCATGAGGAGCGCTGGCGCGGTAAGTCGATCTGGTTGCCGGACTATCGGGTGGCCGTCGAAGCGCTGCCGCTCGAAGGCCTCGAAGATCTTTCTGCACTGACCTACGACCCGCAGCGCAAGACCCTGTTTACCGTGACCAACAAGCGCTCCCAGCTGATCGAGCTGTCCCTCGACGGACGGGTTCTACGCCGCATTCCGCTGCAAGGCTTCGGCGATCCGGAAGCCATCGAATACATCAGCCCCGGGGTGTATGTGATCACCGACGAGCGTGAGCAGCGCTTGATCAAAGTGCGCGTCGCTGACGGCGAGCAGCTGTTGGATGCGGCCAACGCCGAACAGTTGACCCTGGGCATCGGCCTGAACGGTAACAAGGGGTTCGAGGGACTGGCCTACGACGCGGGCGGCAAGCGGCTGTTTGTCGCCAAGGAGCGCGACCCGGTGCGCATCTATGAAATACAGGGTTTCCCGCAGCGCAATCCGGATATTCCCTTCGCCGTGCATGTGGTCGATGACCCCAAGCGCGATGCCGGACTGTTCGTCCGCGACCTGTCGAGCCTCGACTACGACGCACCTACCGGCCACCTGTTGGCGCTGTCCGATGAGTCGCGGTTGGTGTTGGAGTTGGACGCCGATGGCCGGCCGATCAGCAGTCTGTCACTGCGTGGCGGCCAGCACGGCCTGAAACATAACGTGCCGCAGGCCGAGGGCATCGCCACCGACGAGGCGGGCACGTTGTATCTGATTAGCGAGCCGAACCTGTTCTACGTGTTCCGTAAACAGGCCGACTGATCAGCTCTCGTCGACCAGCACGGCGCCCGGCGCATTGCTGGTCACCGACTGGATGCCGGCGTCACGACTGGTGGCGCTGGCATACATCTGGCTCTGGCCGATCACCTGGCCGTTGGTGGCCTTGAGCACGAAGTAGGGTTTGCCGCCGCTACCGTCCCTGGCTTCGAAGGCGCCGTCGCGCGCGACGTTTTTGCGCACCGACTCGATGCCGTTCAGCGCCGAGTCCTTGGCCTTGTACAGCTCGCTGGTGAGGACGATCTCACCGTTGCCGGCGAGCAGGTTGAAGTGGAACTGGCCATCTTTGGCCTTTTTCAGATGGAATTTTCCGGCCATCGGGGGTCTCCTGGCGTAATGGGCTGGCGCACCTCGGGCTGAGCTGGCGCCATCCCCAGTAACGCTAGACGACTCCACCGGACGCGGGCCGGCAGCCGATCAGCGGCGCAGGGCCTTCACACCCTCGCTGGTGCCGAGCAGCAACAGGTCGGCCGGGCGCGCGGCGAACAGGCCGTTGGTGACCACCCCGACGATGGCGTTGATCTGCGCTTCGAGCTCCGGCGGATTGACGATGCTCAGGTTGTGCACATCGAGAATCACATTGCCGTTGTCGGTCAGCACACCCTCGCGGTACACCGGGTCGCCGCCCAGTTTGACCAGCTGGCGGGCGACGTGGCTGCGCGCCATGGGAATCACTTCGACCGGCAGCGGGAAAGCGCCGAGTACCGGCACCAGCTTGCTGGCGTCGGCGATGCAGATGAAAGTCTTGGCCACCGCGGCGACGATTTTCTCGCGGGTCAGCGCGGCACCGCCGCCCTTGATCAGGTTCAGGTGCTCGTCGCTCTCGTCGGCGCCATCGACATAGAACTCCAGGTCGCTGACCGTATTCAGCTCATACACCGGAATGCCGTAGCCTTTGAGGCGCGCGGCGGTGGCTTCGGAACTCGCCACGGCGCCATCGAAGGCCATCCTGTGCTGGGCCAGCGCGTCGATAAAGCAGTTGGCGGTCGAGCCGGTGCCGACCCCGACCACGCTCTTGCTGTCGAGCTGCGGAAGAATGAAGTCGACGGCGGCCTGGGCGACGGCCTGCTTGAGCTGATCCTGGGTCATGGCGGAATCCGGGTAGAAAACAGAAGAAGCGAATTATAGCGGCGCGCTTGCGGCGGATGTTGGATTGCCAACCAACGGTTGATTTCGTTGCGGTAGACTGCCGGCTACCTGAATTTCCCGCCAGCGATGCCGCCATGCTCGAACAGTACATCAAGAAGATCCTCACCTCGCGCGTCTACGACGTCGCGGTGGAAACCCCGCTGCAGCCCGCCCGCCAGTTGTCCGAGCGGCTCAACAACCAGATTCTGCTCAAGCGCGAAGATCTGCAGCCGGTGTACTCGTTCAAGATTCGCGGCGCCTATAACAAGCTGGCGCAGCTGAGCCCCGAGGAACATGCGCGTGGCGTGGTCACCGCCTCGGCCGGCAACCATGCCCAGGGCCTGGCGCTGGCGGCCAAGCACCTCGGGGTCAAGGCCACCATCGTCATGCCGCGCACCACCCCGGAGCTCAAGGTGCAAGGCGTGCGAGCGCGGGGCGGTAAGGTCGTGCTGCATGGCGATGCCTTTCCCGAGGCGCTGGCCTATTCGCTGAAACTGGTCGAGGAAAAGGGTTACGCCTATATCCACCCGTACGACGATCCGGACGTGATCGCCGGCCAGGGCACGGTGGCCATGGAAATCCTCTGGCAGCACCCCGGCCAGCTGAATGCGATCTTCGTTCCGGTCGGTGGCGGCGGGTTGATCGCCGGCATCGCCGCGTACATCAAGTACCTGCGCCCGGAGATCAAGGTCATCGGCGTCGAACCGGACGATTCCAACTGCCTGCAGGCCGCGATGGCTGCCGGCGAGCGCGTGGTGTTGCCGCAGGTCGGGCTGTTCGCCGACGGCGTGGCGGTGGCACAGATCGGCCAGCACACCTTCGACATCTGCAAGGACTATGTCGACGAAGTGATCACCGTCAGCAGCGACGAAATCTGCGCGGCGATCAAGGACATCTACGACGACACCCGCTCGATCACCGAGCCGGCCGGCGCTCTGGCGGTGGCCGGGATCAAGAAGTACGTCGAGCGCGAAGGCGCCAGCGAGCAAGTGCTGGTGGCCATCGATTCCGGCGCCAACATCAACTTCGACCGCCTGCGCCATGTCGCCGAGCGCGCCGAGTTGGGCGAGAAGCGCGAAGCGATCATCGCCGTGACCATTCCCGAGCGACCGGGCAGCTTCAAGGCCTTCTGCGAGGCGATCGGCAAGCGGCAGATCACCGAGTTCAACTACCGCTACCACACGGATAAAGAGGCGCACATCTTCGTCGGCGTGCAGACCCATCCGGACAGCGACCCGCGCGCGGCGCTGGTCGCCAACCTGCGCGAGCAAGGCTTTCCGGTGCTCGATCTAACCGACAACGAACTGGCCAAGCTGCACATCCGGCACATGGTCGGCGGCCATACCGCGCGGGTCAGCGACGAGGTGGTGTACCGCTTCGAGTTCCCCGAACGACCTGGCGCGCTATTCAACTTCCTGCAGAAACTCGGCGGGCGCTGGAATATCTCGATGTTCCATTACCGCAATCATGGCGCCGCCGACGGGCGGGTGGTGGCCGGTCTGCAAGTGCCGGTGGCGGAGCGCCATCTGGTGCCGGAGGCGCTGGAAGAAATTGGCTATCCGTACTGGGACGAAAGCGACAACCCCGCCTACCAGCTGTTTCTTGGCTAGCCCTGGGCTAGGCTGGAAAGGTTGAGATCAAGGAACCGCAAGTATGCCTACCGTGCAAACCCTGGAAATTGTGCAAATCGCCGGGACCGCCCTGTTGCTGGTCGTCGCTCTCGGGCTCGCCGGGTATGGCTGGCGCACCTGGCGCAGCGGCGACCACGCGCGCGCCGCACAGAGCGTACGGCACATTGGCTGGGCGGGTTGGACGCTGGCCGTGCTGAGCATTCTCAGCCTGCCGGTCGCCAGTTGGTGGCTGGCCCGTCTGGGCCCCTGGCCGCTGGCGCAACTATGGTTGCTGGGCGGTGCGTTGCTATACATCCCGGCATTTATCGCCTGGCTGCTGCTGGCCGGACGGCTACAGCGATTGCGCGAAGCGGTACAAGGCGATGCAGGATTAGCCGGTGGTGCCGGCCTGCTGCGCGGTACGCAGATCATGACCGCGCTGACCGTGCTGCTGTTCGCCACGCTGCTGGTGCTGGTGATCGTCAAACCGGCATAACCGGCGTCCATGTGCCGATTAAGTGTTGCGCAGCGCTTTTGTAGGGTGGGTTAGCCGCGTAGCGGCGTAACCCACCAGCGGTGCCATCTCGGGCACCGGCGTCCAGCCTTCGGTGGGTTACGCCTATGGCTAACCCACCCTACGAATCTGACCAGCGTAAAGTCGTAGCCCGGATGTAATCCGGGGATTTGGCGACTCCGCCTCCCGGATTGCATCCGGGCTACCTCGAGCGTTCGGGCATTAACGCAACGAAATGATCGGCCAGCCGCGCTGCTCGGCTTCGGCGCGCAGTTTCGGGTCGGGATCCACCGCGCAAGGCCGGGCGACTTGCTCGAGCAGCGGCAGGTCGTTCAACGAGTCGCTATAGAAGCTACTGCCTTCCAGGCTCAAACCGTTTTCCGCCAACCAGCGATTCAGGCGCGTCACCTTGCCTTCGCGGAAGCACGGTACGTCGGTGGTGCGTCCGGTGTAGCGCTCGCCGACCATTTCGCACTCGGTGGCCAGCAGCGTCTCGACGCCCAGCCGCGCGGCGATCGGCGCGGTGACGAAGCGGTTGGTGGCGGTGATGATCAACAGCTTGTCGCCGGCAGCGCGGTGTTCGGCGAGCAGCGCCTCACCCTTGGCGAGGATGATCGGCTCGATGCAATCGCGCATGAACTCGGCGTGCCACTGTGCGAGTTGGGTCACGTCGGTGCGGCCGAGGATTTCCAAGCTGAAATTCAGGTAATCAGTGATGTTCAGCGTGCCGGCCAGGTAGTCCAGATAGAACTGGTCGTTGCGCGCTTTGTAGGCGTCGGCGTCGAGGATGCCGCGGCGGCACAGATAGTCGCCCCAGGCGTGATCGCTGTCGCCGGCCAGCAGGGTGTTGTCGAGATCGAATATCGCCAAACGCACGGTAAATGCTCGCTTTAGAGGCCAAAAATTGGCCCACAGAATACGGCCTTTTGCCCCTGATGCCCACATCGCTGGACGCCGCGTTGCCGCTCTCGCAACCTTTATGGAACAATGCCGGAACATGCGTTTTCGAGGTTGTATGCCGTGATCGATTCCGATGGTTTTCGCCCAAATGTCGGCATCATCCTGACCAATGATGTCGGTCAGGTACTCTGGGCTCGACGGATTAATCAAGATGCCTGGCAGTTTCCGCAGGGCGGTATCAACGCGCAGGAGTCGCCGGAACAGGCGCTGTACCGCGAGTTGAACGAAGAAGTCGGCCTGGACCCCGACGATGTGCAAATTCTTGCCTGCACCCGGGGCTGGTTGCGTTATCGTCTGCCGCAACGTCTGGTCCGGACCCATAGCCAACCGCTGTGCATCGGCCAGAAACAGAAGTGGTTCCTCTTGCGCCTGACCGGCGCGGATGAGCGGGTGCGCATGGATGTAACCGGCAAGCCGGAGTTTGATGACTGGCGCTGGGTCAGCTACTGGTACCCGCTGGGCCAGGTAGTGACATTCAAGCGCGAGGTCTACCGCCGCGCCCTCAAGGAACTAGCACCGCGCCTGTTGGCGCGCGACTGATACGGAGTTCGACCCCGAGCCATGCTCAATACGCTGCGCAAGATCGTCCAGGAAGTGAACTCCGCCAAGGATCTCAAGGCGGCGCTGGGGATCATTGTGCGGCGCGTCCGGGAGGCGATGGGCAGCCAGGTCTGCTCGGTCTACCTGCTCGATCCGGAAGCTGGGCGCTTCGTGCTGATGGCCACCGAAGGCCTCAACAAGCGCGCGATCGGCAAGGTCAGCATGGCGCCGAGTGAAGGTCTGGTCGGCCTGGTCGGTACCCGCGAAGAGCCGCTGAATCTCGAATTCGCCTCCGAACACCCGCGTTATCGTTACTTCGCCGAAACCGGCGAGGAGCGCTACGCCTCGTTCCTCGGCGCGCCGATCATCCACCACCGGCGGGTGATGGGCGTATTGGTGGTGCAGCAGAAGGAGCGCCGCCAGTTCGATGAAGGTGAAGAAGCCTTTCTGGTGACCATGAGCGCGCAGCTCGCCGGGGTCATCGCGCATGCCGAGGCGACCGGTTCGATCCGCGGCCTCGGCCGCCAGGGCAAGGGCATCCAGGAAGCCAAATTCGTCGGCGTCCCCGGCTCATCCGGTGCCGCCATCGGCACCGCCGTGGTGATCTTGCCGCCGGCCGATCTGGAAGTGGTGCCGGACAAAGCGGTCAGCGATATCGACGCCGAACTGCGCCTGTTCAATAACGCGCTCGAGGGCGTGCGCAGCGACATGCGCCAGCTGTCCGCCAAGCTGGCCACCCAGCTGCGCCCGGAAGAGCGCGCGTTGTTCGACGTGTATCTGATGATGCTCGACGACGCCGCCCTCGGCAGCGAAGTGACCAAGGTCATCAAGACCGGCCAGTGGGCGCAGGGCGCGCTGCGCCAGGTGGTCAACGAGCACGTCAAACGCTTCGAACTGATGGACGACGCCTACCTGCGCGAGCGCGCCGCCGACGTCAAGGACCTCGGCCGGCGCCTGCTCGCCTACTTGCAGCAAGAGCGCAAGCAGAGCCTGGTGTACCAGGACAACACCATTCTGGTCAGCGAAGAGCTGTCGCCGGCGATGCTCGGCGAAGTGCCGGAAGGCAAGCTGGTCGGCCTAGTCTCGGTGCTTGGCTCGGGCAACTCGCACGTGGCGATCCTGGCCCGCGCCATGGGCATTCCCACGGTGATGGGCGCGGTCGATCTGCCGTATTCCAAAGTCGACGGCATCAAGATGATCGTCGACGGCTACCACGGCGAGGTGTTTACCAACCCCAGCGAGGTGCTGTGCAAGCAATACGCCGAGGTAGTCGAGGAAGAGCGCCAGCTGTCCCAGGGACTGAATGCCCTGCGCGAGCTGCCGTGTGAGACGCTCGACGGCCACCGCATGCCGCTGTGGGTCAACACCGGCCTGCTTGCCGACGTCAAGCGTGCGCAGGAGCGCGGCGCCGAGGGCGTCGGCCTGTACCGCACCGAAGTGCCGTTCATGAATGGGGAGCGCTTCCCCAGCGAAAAGGAGCAACTGGCCACCTACCGCGAACAGCTGGCGGCCTTCCACCCGCTGCCAGTGACCATGCGCAGCCTCGATATCGGTGGCGACAAGGCGCTGTCCTACTTCCCGATCAAGGAAGAGAACCCGTTCCTCGGCTGGCGCGGCATCCGCGTCACCCTCGACCACCCGGAAATCTTCCTGGTGCAGACCCGCGCCATGCTCAAGGCCAGCGAGGGCTTGAACAACCTGCGCATCCTGCTGCCGATGATCTCCGGCACCCACGAGCTGGAAGAGGCGCTGCACCTGATCCACCGCGCCTGGGGCGAAGTCCGTGACGAGGGCGTGGACATTCCCATGCCGCCGGTGGGCGCGATGATCGAAATCCCGGCGGCGGTCTATCAGGTGCGCGAATTGGCCCGCCAGGTGGATTTCCTCTCGGTCGGCTCCAACGATCTGACTCAGTACCTGCTGGCGGTCGATCGCAACAACCCTCGCGTCGCCGATCTGTATGATTTCCTGCATCCGGCCGTGCTGCAGGCGCTGCGCCTGGTGGTCGACGGCGCGCATGCCGAAGGCAAGCCGGTGAGCATCTGCGGCGAAATGGCCGGCGACCCGGCCTCGGCGGTGCTGCTGATGGCGATGGGCTTCGACAGCCTGTCGATGAACGCCACCAACCTGCCCAAGGTGAAATGGCTGCTGCGTCAGATCAGCCTGTCCAAGGCCAAGGAGCTGCTCGCCCAGCTGATGACCATCGATAACCCGCATGTCACCCACAGCACCCTGCAACTGGCGCTGCGCAACCTCGGCCTGGGTCGGGTGATCAATCCGGCGGCGACCATTCAGGCCTGAGCCTGCGGACGATGAGCGATCATCCCTGCCCCACCTTAACGCTTGTGCATCTCGCCGAGCTGCAGTTGTCGGCGGCCAGTGCCGTGGTCTGCCAAGGCGACGAGCTGTGGATCGTCGCCGACGATGCGCTGGTGCTGCAGCGTTACAGCCTGACCGGCGAGTACGCCGGGAAAATCGCGCTGCTGCCGGGCGAGCTGCCTGCCGATGCAGCGGAACGCAAGGCGCACAAGCCGGATTTCGAAGCCCTCGCGCATTTACCGGACGGCAGCCTGCTGGCCCTTGGTTCCGGCTCGACTGCCAAGCGCCGACGCGGCTGTCTGCTGCAGGGCGAGGCGGTGCGCATCATCGATTTGAGTCCGCTCTATCAAGAATTGCAGCAGCACTTTGTCGAGCTGAATCTGGAAGGCGCAGTAGTGTTCGGCGAGGATCTGCTGCTGGCGCAGCGCGGCAATGGCGCGGCGGGGGAAAACGCGGTGGTGCTGCTCGATCTGCCCCAAGCGCTGGCCGATCTCGCCGCCGGCCAACTGAGCGCGGCCGCGCTGCGGCGGATTGTGCCGCTGGCGCTGGGCGACTTGGATGGCGTGCCGCTGGGCCTCACCGACCTGGCCGTCGACCCGCACGGACGGTTGTATTGCAGTGCTGCCGCCGAGGCCAGTGGCTCGACGTACCTGGATGGTGACTGCGCCGGCAGCGTGCTGGCGCGCTTCGATAAGGACTTGCACCTCGTCTGGCGGGCGCGGCTCGCGCCGCTGGCGAAAATCGAAGGGCTGGCCTTCCAGGCCGATGGCCGTCTGCTGCTGGTTGCCGATGCCGATGATCCGCAGCGTCTGGCGCCACTGTTTGCCCTGGACGATTTGCACCGCAGCTAAGCGATCCTCGCTACACCCCTTAGAGCTGTAGCCCGACTTCGCCGAGATGTGCGCCATAGGGGCCGAAACTGCGTTCCACCAGAGTCTGTGAACCATCGGCGCGGCGGATCAACGCGGTGCTAGCGCGGGTGCCGTAGTTGGGGCTGGCGATGAACGGGCTGGACAGCAGCTGCTCGGTGGCCAGGCCGACCCCGGTATCCGGCAGGTCGGCTTCGCGGGCCGGCTCGGCATCGGCGAGCAGGGCCAGGAGCGCCTCGGGCTGCGGATCGTCCAGGCAGTTGCTCAGGGCCGCTTTGACCCGTTGCAATTTCGGCCAGGGCGTATCCAGCGCCGCATTGGATAAGCCGTAAACGCCGGCCGCCAGTGCTCGCGGCGTGCCTTCCCGGGCGTTCAGGAACCACAACTCGCGTGCCGTGCCGACCAGTAGGTTGAACCCGGAATAATCCTTCAGCTGCAGGGCGACGTGCTGCAGGTATTCGCCCGGGGACAGCGTGCCGCGCAGATAGCGCGCCACCAGTTCACCGCGCGAATGGGTGCCGAGCGGCTGACCGGGGTTGCGGATATTGGTCAAGGCGGCGAAGCGGCCCGCGCTGGTCACCCCCATCCAGGTGCCACCGGCCTCCATATCACGGCCGGCGTACAGACCCGGCGCATCCGCCCACTCGCCCAGCGCGCGGCTCGGCCGGGCATAAAATTCATCGCGATTGGCGGCCAGCACCAGCGGTACGGCGTGAGTGGGGCGCCAAGCAAAGGTGATCAGGCACATCAGGCGTTTTCCACAGGGCAAAGCCTGAGCTTAAAGGCTTGCCAGGCTTTTCTGTAGCCGCGAATGCATTGGCGATCGACGTAGCGCGGGTGATGGTCATCGCGAATGAATTCGCTCCTACGCAGAATTCGATGTTTCAGGGCGGATGCACTGTTACGTACTGTCGATCACCTGCGGTGGAGGGGCCGGGGTGCATCCGTTACCATGCGTGCTGGTTTGGGGGGGGTGTCGATGGAATTCCTGCTGTATTTGCTGCTGGGTGCCGGCGCGGGAGTGATGGCCGGACTGTTCGGCGTCGGTGGCGGCATGATCATCGTGCCGGTGCTGGTGTACAGCTTCGCCGCGCACGGTTTCGATCCGCACATCCTTACCCACATGGCGGTCGGCACCTCGCTGGCCAGCATCATCTTCACCTCGCTCAACTCGATCCTCGAACACCACCGCAAGGGTGCGGTGAACTGGACGGTGTTCGTCTGGATGGCGCTGGGCATCCTGGTCGGCGCCGGCCTCGGCGCGTTGACCGCAGAAGCGATATCCGGGCCGATGCTGCAGAGGATCATTGGGATCTTCGCCATCTGCATCGCCGTGCAGATGGCCTTCGACTTGCGCCCCAAGGCCAGCGGCGGCCTGCCCGACAAGCCCGGCTTGAGCGCCGCCGGCGGCGTGGTCGGCTGGGCCTCGGCGATTTTCGGTATCGGCGGCGGCTCACTGACCGTGCCGTTCCTGGTCTGGCGCGGGCAGAGCATGCAGCAGGCGGTGGCCACCTCGGCGGCCTGTGGCTTGCCGATCGCGCTGATGGGCGCGGCGAGCTTCATGCTGATCGGCTGGCGCACGCCGGGGCTGCCGGAGTGGAGCCTGGGCTTCGTCTATCTGCCGGCGCTGGTCGGCATCGCGGTCGCCAGTATGCCGTTCGCCCGCGTCGGCGCGCGCCTGGCGCATCGCCTGCCACAACACATTCTCAAGCGCCTGTTCGCCCTGCTGCTGCTGTGCGTCGGCCTGAATTTCCTGCTCTGAAGGAGTGATTGATGCTGCCTTATCCGCAGATCGACCCGGTGGCGATTGCCCTCGGTCCGCTGAAAATCCACTGGTACGGCCTGATGTACCTGATCGGCATCGGCGGCGCCTGGTGGCTGGCCTCACGCCGGCTGGCCCAGTTCGATGCGAGCTGGAGCAAGGAAAAACTCTCTGACCTGGTGTTCTGGGTGGCGATGGGCGTGATCCTCGGTGGCCGCCTCGGCTATGTGCTGTTTTATGACCTGTCGTCCTATCTGGCCAACCCGCTGCTGATCTTCGAAGTGTGGAAGGGCGGCATGTCCTTCCACGGCGGGCTGATCGGCGTGATGCTGGCCACCTTCTGGTTCGGCAAGCGCCACGGCAAGAGCTTCTTCGAGCTGATGGACTTCATCGCCCCGCTGGTGCCGATCGGCCTCGGCGCCGGGCGCATTGGCAACTTCATCAATGCCGAGCTGTGGGGCAAGGCTACCGATGTGCCGTGGGCGATGATTTTCCCCACCGACCCCGCGCAACTGCCCCGCCACCCGTCGCAGCTGTACCAGTTCGCCCTGGAAGGCGTGGCACTCTTCCTGATCCTCTGGGCGTACTCGCGCAAGCCGCGGCCGACCATGGCGGTGTCCGGGATGTTCGCCCTGTTCTACGGGCTGTTCCGCTTTATCGTCGAATTCGTCCGCGTGCCGGACGCCCAGCTCGGTTACCTGGCCTTCGACTGGCTGACCATGGGCCAGGTGCTGTGCCTGCCGATGATCCTCGGCGGCATCGCGCTGATCGTGATTGCCTACAAGCGCCAAGCGGCGCCGGGAGTTGCCGGATGAAACAGTACCTCGACCTGATGCGCCTGGTGCGTGAAACCGGCACCTTCAAGAGCGACCGCACCGGCACCGGCACCTACTCGGTGTTTGGCCACCAGATGCGCTTCAACCTGGCCGACGGCTTCCCGCTGGTGACCACCAAGAAGTGTCACCTGCGTTCGATCATCGTCGAGCTGCTGTGGTTCCTGCGCGGCGATACCAATATCCAGTACCTCAAGAACCACGGCGTCAGCATCTGGGATGAGTGGGCCGACGAGCAGGGCAACCTCGGCCCGGTGTACGGCTACCAGTGGCGCAGCTGGCCGGCGCCGAACGGCGCGGCGATCGACCAGATCAGTAAGGTCGTTGAGATGATCAAGCAGAACCCGGATTCGCGGCGCCTGATCGTCTCCGCCTGGAACCCGGCGTTGGTCGACGAGATGGCCCTGCCGCCGTGCCACGCGCTGTTCCAGTTCTACGTCGCCGACGGCAAGCTGAGCTGCCAGCTGTACCAGCGCTCGGCCGACATCTTCCTCGGCGTGCCGTTCAACATCGCCAGCTACGCGCTGCTGACCCTGATGGTCGCCCAGGTCTGCGGTCTGCAGCCGGGAGAGTTCATCTGGACCGGCGGCGACTGCCACCTGTACGCCAACCACATCGAGCAGACCGACCTGCAGCTGAGCCGCGAGCCGTTGCCGCTGCCGACCATGCAGATCAACCCGGCGGTGAAGGACCTGTTCGCCTTCACCTTCGAAGACTTCGAGCTGGTCGGCTACCAATCGCACCCGCACATCAAAGCGCCGGTCGCGGTGTAAGGCGGGCGCCACCGCGATGCTCGCCGAGCTGAAGGCCTTCTACACCGTCGCCCGCCTGGGCAGCGTGACCCAGGCGGCGAAGAAGCTCGGCCTCAGCCAGCCGACGGTGACCACCCAGATTCGCCAGCTGGAGAGCCAGTACGGCGTCGAGCTGTTCTACCGCGGCGGCCGCGGCCTGAGCCTGAGCGAGGAAGGCGTGCGCCTGCTGCCACTGGTCAAGGAGCTGCTGCAGCGCGAGGCCGACATCGACTTCCACCTGCGCAACGCCGGCCAGTTGCAGGGCCACCTGCGCATCGGCGCCACCGCGCCCTACTACGTGCTCGACCTGATCAAGCGCTTCCGCGAGGCTCACCCGCAGATCGCCGTGTCGGTGGAGATCGGCAACTCGCAACAGGTCATCGAGGCGCTGGAGGAGTACCGCGTCGACCTGGCCGCCTCCTCGCAACCGCTCGACGACGCGCGCCTGACCCGCCTGCAGTTGGGTAGCGACCCGTTGGTCCTGGCGGTGCATCGCGAGCACCCGTTGGCGGCGCAGGCGCGCGTACCGCTGAGCGCGCTGAGCGGGCATTGCCTGCTGCTGCGTGAGGCTGGCTCGACCACTCGCCAGCTCACCGAAACGATGCTGGCTGCCGCCGGCGTGGCGCTCGGTCCGCTGCTGGAAATCGGCAGCCGCGAGTCGATCCGCGAAGCGGTGCTGCGCAATATCGGCGTGAGCATCATCGCCCGCCACGAAGTGCCGAATAACCCGGCGCTGTGCATCATCGAGCTGGAGGACGCGGCGGAAATCGGCGAGTACCTGTACTGCCTCAAGGAGCGCCGCCAGGCGCGCCTGCCGGCGGCGTTCCTCGCCGTGGCGCGGGAATTGGCGGAGCGCTGCTGATTCCGCGTTTGTAGCCCGGATGCAATCCGGGGAATCCAGACGCCTGCGCTTCCCGGATTGCATCCGGGCTACGCGGTTGCGAAAGCCCAGTCGCAGAGTGGATGCCGGCTATTGATGGAACACGCTTTGCGGTTTCCACCCGGCGGGTTCTCCGGTGCTTTTGTAGGTTGAGTCGCGCAGCGACGATACCCAACAGCGCGCGGCCGGCGCCGACCGGGCACCCCACAAAAATCCCAATAGACCTATCGTCAGCTTTTGCCTCGCTGCCACATAGTCTTCGCATTCGCTCCCTAGGATGACCTCGTCGCTTACCGCTGCACGAGGTTGTTCGCATGTCCGCTTCCGTTTCCGCCCCGCACCTGCAAGTGCGCGATCTGCATAAGCGTTTCGGTACCTTCGCCGCGCTCGATGGGGTGTCGCTGGACGTCGCCCAGGGCGAGCTGGTGTGTCTGCTCGGCCCGTCCGGCTGTGGCAAGACCACCCTGCTGCGCTGCATCGCCGGCCTCGAACGGCAGGACGCCGGCCAGCTGTTCAGCGCCGGCCGCGATATTTCCACGCTGCCGCCGCAGGCGCGTGACTACGGCATCCTGTTCCAGTCCTACGCGCTGTTTCCCAACCTCAGCGTGGCGCAGAACATCGGCTACGGCCTGAACAACCGCAGCCGCGACGAACAGCGTGCACGGGTCGCCGAGATGCTCGAACTGGTCGGCCTGAGCGGCAGCGAACAGAAGTATCCCGGCCAGCTCTCCGGCGGCCAGCAGCAGCGCGTCGCCCTGGCCCGCGCGCTGGCGCCGGCACCCTCGCTGCTGTTGCTCGACGAGCCGATGTCGGCACTCGATGCGCGGGTTCGCGAGCATCTGTGCGGCGAGTTGCGCCAGCTGCAGAAACGTCTGGGGATTACCACGGTGATGGTCACCCACAACCAGGACGAGGCCATGCTGATGGCCGACCGCATCGCCGTGATCAATCACGGTCGCGTCGAGCAATACGCGCGCGCCGAGGACATCTACCGGCAGCCGGCCACGCCGTTCGTCGCCGAATTCGTCGGCCAGGGCAACTGGCTGCCGTTCGAGCGCGACGGTGCCGGCCAGGCCTGCGTCGGCGGCCGCCCCATGCAGCTGGGCGATACCCGTGGCGGCATGCGTGGCCGGCTGTTCTGCCGACCCGAGGCGGTCAGCGTCAATCCCGCCGCCAACAGCGACAACCGCTTCCGCGCCCAAGTGCGCGACATCACCTTCCTGGGCAACCGCTGCCGGATGAGCTTCGAGCTGGATCATCTGCCCGGCCACGCGTTGCTCGCCGAACTGGCGCCGGAGAATCTGCCCTCCATGGCTTCGCCGGCCATCTGGGTCGCCCTGCCGCCGCGCAGCCTGCAGGTGTTCGCCTGATGAACGTGCTGCTCGGCGCCGCAACTCCGGCCGTGCCCCAGGCCAGCCGGCCTGACTGGGCCGACCGGCTATTCGTTGGTGGCGGCAAGTGGCTGCTGCTGGTGTTGCTTGGCGGCGCCGTGCTGCTGCCGCTGGCGGCGATCTTCTGGCGCGGCTTCAGCGACGCGGCGGGCCAGGGCGGTGGTCTGGCGGCGGCCAGCGAACTGTTGGGCAGCGCCAACTTCCGCTGGCTGCTCGGCAATAGCCTGACGACTGCGCTGAGCGTCTCGGCCATCGTGGTACCGCTGGCCTACGGCTTCGCCTACGCCCTGCAGCGCACGCTGATCCCGGCCAAAGGGGTGTGGCGCGGCATCTCCCTGCTACCGCTGCTGGCGCCGTCGATGCTCCCAGGCATCGCGCTGATCTACCTGTTCGGCAACCAGGGCGTGTTGCGCGGCTTGTTCGCCGACAACATCTACGGCTTCTGGGGCATCGTCCTCGGCCAGGCCATCTACACCTTTCCGCATGCGCTGATGGTCTTGCTCTCGGCGCTGGCGCTGGCCGACGCGCGGCTGTTCGACACCGCCGCGAGCATGGGCGCCTCGCCGTGGCGGCGCTTTCGCAGCATCACCTGGCCGGCCACCCGGCAGGCCGCCTTCGCCGCCTTCTGCCTGGTGTTCACCCTGTGCATCACCGACTTCGGCGTGCCGGTGGTGGTCGGCGGCGACTACCAGGTGCTGGCGCTGGAGGCCTACAAGGCGGTGGTCGGCCAGCAGCAGTTCGGCCGCGGCGCGCAGATCGGCATGCTCCTGCTGCTGCCGGCGCTGTTCAGCTTCGCGGTGGACAGCTGGCTGCGCCGCCGGCAGCGCGACGCCATGAGCGGCCGCGCGCAGGTCTTCCACCCGGCGCCGGATCGCCGTCGCGACGCCGCCTACCTGCTCCTGGTACTGCTGCTCTGCAGCGTGCTGCTGCTGGTGTTCGGCATGGCGATCTACTCCTCGCTGGTCAAGTTCTGGCCGTACAACCTCAGCCTGTCGCTCGATCACTACGCCTTCTCCGAGCTGCCCGGCGGCTGGCTGGCCTACCGCAACAGCGTGCTGCTGGCACTGTGCAGCGCACTGTTTGGCAGCCTGCTGATCTTCGCCGGCGCCTATCTGGTCGAGAAGACCCGCCAGGACTGGCTGACCCGCCTGCTGCGCCTGCTCAGCTTCGTGCCGATGGCGGTGCCCGGCCTGGTCCTCGGCCTCGGCTACGTATTCTTCTTCAACCTGCCGAGCAACCCGCTGCACGGCCTGTACGGCAGCCTCGGCCTGCTGGTGGTGTGCACCATCGCGCACTTCCTGACCACCGCACAGATGACCGCCAGCAGCGCGCTGCGCCAGCTCGACGGCGAGTTCGAGGCCGCCGCGCTGTCGCTCAAGGTGCCGCTGTGGCGGCACTTCTGGCGGGTCAGCCTGCCGCTGTGCCTACCGGCACTGCTGGACATCTGCCGCTACCTGTTCGTCTCGGCGATGACCACCGTGTCGGCGGTGATCTTCCTCTACAGCCCGGACAGCCTGCTCGCCGCCATTGCCGTGCTGAACATGGACGACGCCGGCAACGTCGGCGGTTCCGCCGCCATGTCCACCCTGATCCTGCTCACTTCTGCCGCCGTCTCGCTGCTGCTGGCCTGGGCCTCGCGCG
This sequence comes from Pseudomonas sp. LS44, assembly GCF_024730785.1. Classification (NCBI taxonomy): domain Bacteria; kingdom Pseudomonadati; phylum Pseudomonadota; class Gammaproteobacteria; order Pseudomonadales; family Pseudomonadaceae; genus Pseudomonas; species Pseudomonas sp. LS44. Next base: position 249,448 of record NZ_CP102830.1, on the reverse strand, counting down.
GCGTGCTGCGCCGCGCCCAGGCCTGGCGTGCGGCGCCCGGCCACTGATCCTCTGGAGACTGCCATGCCCTACCAAACACCCACCCGTCTTGCCGCCGCGATCCTCGATTGGGCCGGTACCGTGGTCGACTTCGGCTCCTTCGCGCCGACCCGCATCTTCGTCGAGGCGTTCGCCAGCTTCGACGTCGAGATCAGCCTCGACGAGGCGCGCGGGCCGATGGGCATGGGCAAGTGGGATCACATCCGCAGCCTGTGCGACCAGCCGGCGGTGGCCGAACGCTTCCAGCGCCGTTTCGCCCGGCTGCCCAGCGATGCCGACGTCACCGCGATCTATGAACGCTTCATGCCGCTTCAAATCGCCAAGGTCGGCGAGCACTCGGCGCTGATTCCCGGCGCGCTGGATGCTGTGGCCAGGCTGCGCGAGCGCGGTCTGCAGATTGGCAGCTGCTCGGGCTATCCGAAGGTGGTGATGGACAAGGTGGTCGAGCTGGCCGCTGCCAACGGTTATCGCCCCGATCACGTGGTCGCCACTGACGAGGTGCCACGCGGCCGCCCCGGTCCGGCGCAAGCCCTGGCCAACGTCATCGCCCTCGGCCTCAGTGACGTCGCCGCCTGCGTCAAGGTCGACGACACCGAGCCGGGCATCCTCGAAGGCCGCAGCGCCGGCATGTGGACCGTGGCGCTGCGCTTCTCCGGCAACTTCCTCGGCCTCGACTGGGCGCAGTACCAGACGCTCTCGGCCGCGCAGCGTACCAGCGAGCGCGAGCGCATCGACGCGCTGTTCGCCGCCAGCCGCCCGCACTACCTGATCGACACGATCGCCGACCTGCCGCTGGTGGTCGACGCGATCAACGCCCGCTTGGCGCGCGGCGAAACCCCGCAATCCGCCTAACTCATCGCTTTGCCCAACATCGCAAAAGGAGCTTCGCCATGTTCAAACGCACCGTCCTGGCTACCAGCCTGCTCGCCGCCTGCACCTTAGCCCAGGCCAACACCGAACTGACCGTCTACACCGCCCTCGAGGTCGAGCAGCTCAAGGCCTACAAAGAAGCCTTCGAGAAAAAACACCCGGATATCGAGATCAAGTGGGTGCGCGACTCCACCGGCATCGTCACCGCCAAGCTGCTCGCCGAGAAGGATCGCCCGCAGGCCGACGTGGTCTGGGGCCTGGCCGGCTCGAGCCTGGCCGTGCTCAAACAGCAGGGCATGCTCGAAGCCTACGCGCCGGCCAACCTGGACAAGATCGGAGCTAGCTACCGCGACGCGGCCAACCCGCCGGCCTGGGTGGGCATGGACGTGTGGGCCGCGACCATCTGCTTCAACAGCGTCGAAGCGGAAAAACAGGGCCTGCCCAAGCCGACCAAATGGGAAGACCTGACCAACCCGGTGTACCAGGGCAAGATCGTTATGCCCAACCCGGCCTCGTCCGGCACCGGCTACCTCGATGTCAGCGCCTGGCTGCAGACCTTCGGCGAAGCTCAGGGCTGGGCCTACATGGACAAACTGCACAGCAACATCGGCCAGTACACCCATTCCGGCTCCAAGCCCTGCAAGCTGGCCGCCGCCGGTGAATTCCCGATCGGCATCTCCTTCGAATACCCGGCCGTGCAGCTCAGGCGCAAGGGCGCGCCGCTGGACATCGTGCTGCCCAAGGAAGGCCTGGGCTGGGAAATCGAGGCCACCGGCATCGTCAAGGGTACCGCCAAGCTGGCGGCGGCCAAGCAACTCGCCAATTTCTCCGCGAGCCGTGAAGCGATGGACCTGTACAAGACCAACTTCGCCGTGCTGGCCCAGCCGGGCATCGCCGAACGCTTCCAGGAACTGCCGGCCGACTACGAGCAGCGCCTGATCAAGAACGACTTCGCCTGGGCCTCGGAGAACCGCGACAAGGTATTGGCCGAATGGCGCAAGCGCTATGACGGCAAGTCGGAGCCGGTGGCGCAGTAGGTCTGGTTTGCAGCTTCGTAGGATGGGTGGGGCGCCGAGCCTGAGCGCAGTGATACCCATGCGGTGATTAGTGTTCCACCGCGGGTCGGTGGATGTGCTTCGCGACATCCACCCTACGCCCACTCATCTCAGCTGAGTAGGGTGGAAAACCGCGCAGCGTTTTCCACCACCGGCGCTTTAAGGATTTGCCCAAAACCCTCTCCCTAGCCCTCTCCCGTAAACGGGAGAGGGGACAAAGCGGGCGTGGCCTGCCTTAGATGGATTGGCCCGCCGCGGCCTTCGGCCATTTAGGACCGAGGGCACCCCTTTCGATCTTCACGGAGTTCTTTGTCATGCAACAATTTGATTGCGACCTGCTGATCGTCGGCGCCGGTATGCTCGGTCTCGCCCATGCCTGGGCGGCCGCCAAACGCGGCCTTAAGGTCAAGGTTTGCGAGCGCAGCCACACCCCGCTCGGCGCGTCGATCCGCAACTTCGGCCAGGCGCTGGTCACCGGCCAGGCGCCGGGGCCGATGCTCGACCTGGCGCGCCAGGCCCATGGCCTGTGGGCCGAGCTGGGCCAGGCCGCCGGGCTGGCCTTGAAGCAACAAGGCTCGCTGCTGTTTGCCCGCAGCGAAGCCGAGGAAGCGCTGCTCGAGGCGTTCTGCGCCGGCCGGGCGCGCGAGCTCGACTACCGCGTCGAGCTGCTGCGCGGCGCGCGGCTGAACCAGCTCTACGACGGCCGCTTCGAGCACCACCGTGCCGCCCTGCACGGCTGCGACGACCAGCAGCTGTACTCGCGCGAAGCGCTGCCGCAGATCATCGATTACCTGGCCCGCGAGCTGGGCGTCGACTTCCACTTCTCGACCCTGGTCCGCGATGTCGAGACCGGCTGGGCGCACACCACCGCCGGACGCTTCAGCGCGCGGCAGATCCTGGTCTGCTCCGGTCACGACTACCAGACCCTGCTGGCCGAACCACTGGCCGCCCTGCAACCGCAGGTCTGCCGCCTGCAGATGCTGCGCGCGCGCCTGCGCCAGCCGCTCGATCTACAGCATGCGCTGCTCACCGGCCTCAGTTGCGTGCACTACGGGGCGTTCGCCGACCTGCCGGAAGCTGCGGCGATCCGCGCGCAAATCCAGCGTGAGCAGCCGCAGCTGGAGACCCACGGCATCCACCTGCTGGTCAGCCCGACGCCGTATGGCGAGCTGATCATTGGCGACTCGCACGACTACGGCAGTGACGCCGCGCCGTTCAATGCCGAGGGCGTCGATCGCATCCTCATCGACCTCGCCGAGCACACCCTGGGCGGTCAGCTCGAGGTGCTCGAACGCTGGCAGGGCGTCTACGGCGCGCGCGGTCCGGCACCGTTCAGTGTGCTTAAGGCGGCCGACGGCGTGACCGCGGTGCTGATGCACACCGGCCTCGGCATGAGCGTCGGCTTGGCGCTTGGCGAGCGCACGATCGCCGCGCTGCACGGCGAGGGCGAATGGCCGCAGGCGCTGGCGGCGTGAGCGAAGGGCAGGCGCTGGCCTTGCGGGTGCGGCTGGCCGCCGAGCGGTGCGTTACGCCAAGCCGCTCGGACTAGTCGAGTAACTGCTCGGCCAGCTGCGCCACCTGCGCCTGCCGCTCGGCTTGGCCAAGCTTGGCGGCCGGGTTCAGCGACGACCATTCAGGATGGGCGCGAGCCTTGTGCAACGCCTCGGGCAGCTTGGCCTCGCGCCAGCGCTGATCTTCCGGGGTCTCCACGTGGATCGCCCCGGTCGCCGCATGTCCGCGCGCGGCCAAGGCGCCGAGCAGCTGACGCTGGCGCAGGGCGAGCAGGCGCAGCACATGGTCGTCGACGGTCAATTCGCGCTGGCCCTTGAGCTTGCCGAGCAGGCGCCCGCCGTAGTTGCGCGCGGTCTGCAGGCCGCCGCCGGCCAGCGCGCCGAGCAGCGCCGCGGCGCCGAGGGTAACGCCGCCGACCAGCAGGTCGATGCCGGCGCCGGCCGCCGCCCCCGCGGCCATGCCGCCGCCGAGGCTGACCCCCAACTGTTTCAAGGTTTCCGGATTGAACAGATCGTCACCCCAGCGCCCTTCGGCGAGCGGCAGGTCGCCGGCGCGGGCGTCGTCCTTGCGGAAGGCGTACAGGCGCAGCAGCGCCTCGACGCATTGCTGCTCGCGCTGGCGGATCGCCTGGTGCAACTCGGCGATCGCGGCCTGTTCCAGGGGCGCTTGCGCGGCGATGCTGCGCCGGCAGGCGGCGGCATCCACCAGCAATTCGGCGATCAGCCGCGCGCCGGCCTGGCGCCGTGCGGCGACCTGCGCCTCGTGATCGGCGATCAGACGTTGCAAGCGCACCCGCGCCGGCTCGATGAGCAGTGCCAGGCTCTCGTACAGACGTCGCTCGCCATCCAGCGGCGGCGCCACGGTGTCGAAACGCACCAACGCGTGCAGGCCCAGGCGGCCCAACGCCTCGCGCCATTCGCCCTCGCGCTGCTGCGGCGCGGCGCTGAAGTTGAGCACCGGCAATAGCGGCTTGCCGCAGCCGGCGAGCACCGCCAGCTCGTCGCGGTACTTGGCCAGCACCGGCTCGCGGGCATCGATCACGTACAGCCCGGCGTCGCAGGCGAGCAGCTGGCGCAGCACCTTGGCTTCCTGCTCGTAGCGCTGGCGCGCTTCGGCGCTGTCGAGGAAGCGGCTCAGCCGCGCCGGGCCGTCGAGGCATTCGCCGGGGCGTTCCAGGCGCTCGAGATAGTCGAGCAGGGCGATCGCGTCTTCCAGGCCGGGGGTGTCGTACAGCTCGAGCAGCGCCTCGCCGTCCACCGACAGCCGCGCGCCCTCGACATGCCGGGTGGTGCTCGGCCGGTGCGACACCTCGCCGAAGCCCACGTCGCGGGTCAGGGTGCGTAGCAGCGAAGTCTTGCCGACATTCGTGTGGCCGACCACGGCGAGTTTGATCGGTGTGCTCATAGCTGGCGGCCTCCCCGCCCCTCTCGACTAGGCGTCCCCCCGTAAACGGGCGAGGGGTGACGCGCGCTTGATCGGTTGTGCACAAACAGCTCCCTCTCCCATGAATGGGAGAGGGTTGGGGCGACACGCGTCAGGGAGAGGACCGGCCGTTGCTCAATCATTCGTGGTCTCCCGCAGTCGTAACCCGGATGCAATCCGGGGCCGCGGCGTTTTGAGCTTCCCGGATTGCATCCGGGCTACGCATTGCGGCGATGCGACCACAGCGGCGCAAGGGGTGAAGCGCGCCCAAGCGGTTGTGCACGAACCGCTCCCTCTCCCATTTATTGGGGGGACGCCTAGTCGAGAGGGCTGGGGAGAGGGTTGGCTGCGCTCAATCATGTCCCGTCTCCAACCAGCCCAGCGGTGAACTGTCGACATGCGCCAACTGCAACTGCTCCAGCGCAGCATGCCAGTCGCCGAGCCGCTCGCTGTCCAGCGCCTCGTTCGGCGGCGGCGCGAGCAGCCAGACCCGCGTGCTGGTCGCGCTGCGCGCCAGTTCGCCGAGCAGCGCCAGAGTGCCGCGATCCGGCGAGCGGCGTGGGTCGCAGGCGATCACCAGGCGCTTGGCGGGGAAGCGCGCGAGTTGCTCGAGCAGGCGCTGGCGCTGTTCGCGGCTGTCGAGCACCCCGGCATCGGCGACGCCCGACGGCAGCACGGGTGGCCAGGCGCGTTGCGGGTCGAGTTCGACCGCCACCAGCAGCGCGCCATCGCTCGGGCTCGGTGTGCCGCTGACGCTGCCGGCGGCATTCAGCGGTGGCGCCGGGTCGAGCACGCCGAGGCGTTCGCTGGACGGCAGCAGGCGTTCGCGCAGCAGGCTGTAGCCGGGCAGGCCGAGATCCAGACGCAGGCGCGCCTTGCCGCGCAGCCATTGCCCAGCGCAAACCAGCGCCAGCAGCAGGCGTGGCAGCAGGCCGTAGACCAGCAGCACGCCGAGCAGCCAGCTCGACCAGGCCTGACGCGCCGCGGCTTCGCCGAGCGCGCTGTCGCCACTGGCGCGAATCAGCACCTCGCTCGGCACCGCGAAACCGAGCAGGGCCGGCAGCGCGCCAAGGCCCTGGGTGAGGGCGACGAATACCTGGTCGCTGAGGATGGTGGTTTCCCAGACGAAGCCGTAGCGGCGGGTGGCGAGCAACGCAAGGAGGACCAATAGCGCGCTGAGCAGGATCAACAGCCATAAGCCGTGGACCAGGCTGCCCAGGGCCCAGCGGGCGAGTTTCTCGCGCTGCAGGGTGAGCAGCAGCGCCGGAGCCAACTGGGCCACCTGGGCGTCACGCGCCAGCTTGCCGCTCAGCCACAACCACAGGCGACCGAGCACCGCGCCGCTGTCGCCGACCAGCACGAAGCTCAGCGCCCAGCCGAATAATGTCAGCAGATGCAGGCCGAGCAGGCTGCCGAGCGCCCAGAACACGTTAACCGGGCGCTGGCCGTCACCCAAGGCGGCGAACGCCAGACCGGCGCCGCTGAGCAGGGCCACCACGCCGAGCAGCAACAGCGCCAACCGTGCGCCCTGGCGCCAGTGCTGCAGGCCGGCGAGCTGGCCGTCGCGCTCGGCGAGCAATAGCGCACGGCGTTCCAGACGTTGGCGGAAGTCGCCGCCGCCGACCACTACGTGGCGGTTGATCTCGCTGTCGTCGAGCGGCCCGGCCTGGTCTTCGCGCAGGCGGATGGTTTCGCACAGCCAGAGGCGTTCTAGCGGGGAAAGGTGCACAGCGCTCACAAGCTCTCCGGGCGTCTGATTCGGGCCTTGAGCATAGCCGCTAGGGTGTCCCGGTAACACTGCGGCGCACGCGCCAATCCTTGGAAAGGGCGTACCGCGCGGCGCGTGGCGCTAGGGTGGCGGGCATAACAACAAGAGGATTCGTCCATGCGCTACTGCCTTCTGCTGCTCCTCGCGCTGCTCGGGGTACCGGCCAGCGCCGCCGACACCCCGCCGCCGCGCGCCTCCGACTGGGGCCAGCCGGCGGTCGACCTGATGGCCGCAGTACCGCCGCGCCAGCTCGACAGTGCGGTCGGTCCACGCAGCTCCGGCTCGGCCACCTCGCGGCTGTGGATCGCCAACACCGACTTCCGCCTGCACGACGACATCGGCTTCTTCATCCGCCAGATGCTCATCGAAATGCGCCCGCTGCAGGCCGACACGCCACTGCTGCTCGACGACCCCAAGGCGATGGAGGCGCGCATCGAGGCCGGCGACATCTTCGTCGCCGACGCCACCCTGGCCACCCTGCTCAATAAGGACCTGCGCCGCGCCCAGGCGCCGGTGCGCAACCTGCGCCTGAGCACCCGCCACGACGGCCAGGAAGTCAGCGGCGAGCTGTTGCGCAAGGGCCGCTGGCGGCCACTGCGGATGCTTACCGGGATCGAGCTGGCCGGGCCGCTGAAGGTCGCTCTGGTGCCGCGGCAGATCTTCGTCGACGGCATCGACGTCACCCCGTCGCTGAGCGCCGCGTCGATCGACATGAGCGAGGTGCTCAAGCTGCAGACCCGCCACATGCAGCTGACCGGCAACCGCATCGTGGTCGACCTCGACGGCCTGTTTCCGCCGCCGCGCCTGGATTTCGCGGTGCGCACCCTGCGCCTCGCCGATGGTGGCATGGACCTGCAATTGGGCCGCGAACTCAGCACGCTGAGCTGGCCGCAACTGCGCGCGCCGGACAGTTACATGTTCATCGAGGGCGGCGACATCAAGCTGGCGCGCACCGTGCTGGTCAAGGCCTACGCGCTGTTCACCAGCCTCAGCCCGCACGAGCCGCTGCTGTTCAACCTCTACGACTACCGCCGCCAACTGCAGTACGGCGAAATCCGCCTGCGCGAGGACGGCATGGTGCATATCGCCGTGTCGCCGGTGAAGGCGCCGGCACCCCGGGAGGCCGCGCTATGAATAGGCTAGTGACAATGCTGCTCGGCATCGGCTTGCTGGGCAGCAGCCTGGCCCAGGCGGATAGCGCGATCGAGCGGCAACAACGCGAGCTGGCCCTGTTGCGCCAAGGCTGGTTCCAGCAGACCCCGCCAGCGCCCGGCCATACCGCAGTGCGAGCGGCCGGGGTGCGCGACTCCGGGCAGGACGGCGTCGGCCTGTTACTGCACAACGTCGACATGTATTTCCAGGGCGGTATCGGCTTTCACGCGCCGCAGCTCAAGGGCTGGCTGGTGCCGCTGCAGGCCGGCGCGCCGATCGACTTCGACCACCCCGAAGCGATGCGCATCGAGGTGCTCGAAGGCGAGGTGATCCTCAGCCCGCAGCAGCTGGGCAACCTGTTCAACCAGCACATCCTCGCCTACCCGGAGAGCATGTTGCGCGACTTCGTCATGCGCAGCGTCGACGGCCGCCTGCAGGTGCAAGGCGAGGTCCGTCCGCTGGGTGTCGGCCCATGGCTGCCGTTGCGCCTGGACGGCGCAGTGAGCCTGGACGAGCGCGCCGGGCTGATCGACTACCAACCCGACCAGCTCCAGGTGCTCGGCGTGCCGAGCTACGGGGCGATGAGTCTGGTCGGCCTGCAGCTCGATTCGCTGGTCGAGCTCGAGCGCCCCGGCGCGACCCTCGACGGCAACCGCATGCGCCTGGATTACCACAAGGTCTTCCCGCTGCTCGGCATCGACGGCCGGGTCGATGCCAGCTGGCTCGATGAGCAGGGTTTGCACCTGCGTTTCGCCCCGCTGCCGGGGCGCGCGCCGATGCACTTCAGTCCGCCGGCGCAGGCCGGCAATTCATATATCTGGCTGCAGTCCGGCGATGTGAAGATCTTCGAGATCCTCATCACCTATGCCCAGGTGCTGCTCAAGTCGCAAGCGGACACGCCGCTGATGTTCAGCCTCAAGGACTACCGCAAGGTGCTGGCGACCGGGCTCACCCAGGTCAACGAGGACGGCACGTTCTTCATGAGCGTGCCGCCGAGCCCGCTGGCGGTCGCCAATCGGCGTTGAACAGGACTCGGCAACGACAGCAGGCTCTAGTCGCCAACCACTGCGATCCGCCGGCGCGGCTGATATGCTGCGCCGGCTTCGTTTTCGACTTTCTGGAGACCCCATGACTGCAGCCCGACTGCCGCTGGCGATGATCGCCGCGCTGGCCGAAAACCGCGTGATCGGTATCGACAATCGCATGCCCTGGCACTTGTCCGCCGACCTCAAGCACTTCAAGGCGCTGACCCTCGGCAAGCCGATCATCATGGGCCGCAAGACCTGGGATTCACTCGGCCGACCGCTGCCCGGGCGCCTCAACCTGGTGGTCAGCCGCCAGCCGGACTTGCAACTGGACGGCGCGGAAGTGTTCGCCTCGCTGCAGGCCGCGCTCGAACGCGCCGACGCCTGGGCGCGCGAAGAAGATGCCGAGGAATTGATGCTGATCGGCGGCGCGCAGCTGTACGGCGAGGCGCTGCCATTGGCCGAACGGCTGTACCTGACCCGCGTCGGCCTGAGTCCGGCTGGCGATGCGTTCTTCCCCGAGGTGCCGGCCGGCGAATGGCACCTGGCGTCGAGCATCGAGCATGTCGCCAGCGCCGAAACCCCGGCCTATGCCTTCGAGGTCTGGGACCGGATCTAGGCGCGCGGCGTCAGCTTTGGAGGATGGGATGGGGCGCGCAGTTCGGACGCAGCGATACCAGCCTCCACTGCCCCGATTGCAATGGCTATGCACCACCTAAGTGTTGCGCATCGCTTTTGTAGGGTGGGTTAGCCGCGTAGCGGCGTAACCCACCCGCGGTACCACCCGGAACACTGGCGTCCAGCCTGGTCGGTGGGTTACGCCTACGGCTAACCCACCCGACGAATCTGCCCTGCAGATCCACAAAACCCAAGCGTCACCGGCAGCTTGCAGGCGACGCCTAACCCAAGCGCTCGCTTAAAAAGCCCAAATAGCGCGCGCGTAACGCCGCGCTTTCGTTGACCAGGTGATGACGCGCCTCAGGCAGCATCAATACCTCCGCACCGGCGAATTTGTTCGCCAGCAGCGCCAGGTTGTGCCGCCAGTCCACCGTCATGTCCGCATCGCCCTGCACGATCAGCGGCCGCCGCGCACTCGGTCGAGCCGCTTCGATCAGCGGTACCCAGCGGGCCAGGGCGCCGACCCACGCGACGGGCAGGGTCAACGGCTGCAACGGATCGCGCTGCAGAAAGGCGAGAAACTCGGGATCGTTGGAGTTGGCACTGAAGCGCCGCTCAATGCTGCTGACAAAGGGTTTCAGCAAGCGATAGCTGAGCTGCGACCAAGCCCAGGCGCGCGGCCGCACCAGCGGGGCGAGCAGAACGATCTCGCCGATCTCGTCACGCACCGCGCCGCGCAGCAAGTAGTCGATGAGAATCGCCCCACCGGTGCTCTGTCCGCACAGATGCCAGGGCGTCGGCAGGCCGAGTGCCGCGGCTTCGCCGAGCAGGCCGTGCAAGACTGCCTGGTACTCGGCGAAGTCCTGGATGCTGGCCCGTTCGCCACTGGACAGGCCGTGGCCCGGCAGGTCGCAGGCGAGCACCGCGAAACCCTGCTCGAGCGCCCAGGCGATCAGGTGGCGGTACAGGCCGACGTGGTCGTAGTAGCCATGCTGCAGCAGCAGCGTGCCGCGCGGCTGCGCCGGCCACCAGGCCTGAGCGACGATCTGGTAGCCGGCCGCCGGGAACACGCCCATGCGGCCGTGCACGCCGGCGAACTCGAGGCTGTAGAAGGCGCGGTAGGCAGCCAGCTGCGGCGCCTCGGCGGCGGCTTCGGCCAGCGGGCGCAGGTGCGCGCGCAACAGATCGGGCTGGAAACGCTCGGGCATGGACTCTGACATCGCTGAAGGGGACTGACTGACGGGCGGCTGCCGATATTCAGCTGCGCGGCGCGGCATGGCAAGCTATGCGCCCCGCTGCCGACCGATCCGCCATGTCCCCGTCCCGCCGCAAGACCCTGCTCGCCACCCTGCTCGCCGTCGTCTGGCTCGGCGGTCTGGCGCTCGCCTTCTGGTGGTACGAGGGCCGCTACCTGCGGCCGTTCGCCTCGTCGACGACGCTGTTCTCCGGTGCCGAACTGCGCCTGCCGGCGCCGCTGGCCGGGCCGGGACCGATCCGCCTGGTGCACTTCTGGGACCCGGCCTGCCCATGCAACGTCGGCAACCAGCAGCATCTCGCCGAGCTGCTGGCGCGCTTCGCGCCGCAGGGCGTGCAGTTCTACGCGGTGCAGAAGCCCGGCAGCCGCGGCCACCTGCCAGCACTGCTCGACGGCCTGCAACCCCTCGACAGCCTGCCCGGCGCCGAGCACCTGCCGGCCAGCCCGGCGGTGGCGATCTGGGACCGCGAGGGCCGCCTGGCCTACTTCGGCCCGTACAGCGAAGGCAGCACCTGCAGCTCGACGAACAGCTTCATCGAGCCGGTCCTCGAGGCCCTCAGCAGCGGTCGCCGCGTACAGGCCGACAATACCCTGGCCAGCGGCTGCTTCTGCGACTGGTAGTCGCAGCCCCTCAAGAACACCTCAGTGCCGCCGATAGCCGAACGCCCCATTCGCCTTATCAGAACGCACACCATGAACTATCCCGCTTTCAGTCTCGACCGCCATTACCGCAAGGCCGACCGCATCATGCTCGGCGTGCTCTGGCTGATGTTCCTCTATTCCCTCGGCCTGGCCGCCTGGCACGGTACCTGGGGCCAGGCGCTACTGGTCGGCGGCGGCACGCTGGCGACCCTGCACCTGCTCAACAACCTGATCCCCGGCCAGCGCCTGCTGCGCTGCTGCATCGGCGTGGCCTTCATGACCTTCTCGGCACTGCACATCAACCAGTCCGGCGGCGTCAGCGAGATGCACTTCGGCATCTTCGTGCTGCTCGCGGTGTTGGTGTACTACCGCGACTGGCTGCCGATCCTGGTCGCTGCGCTGTTCATCGCCGTCCACCACCTGGGCTTCTTCGCCCTGCAGCAGGGCGGCGTCGGCATACACGTGACCCAGGCCGGCGGCAGCTGGCCGATCATCTTCCTGCATGCCTTCTACGTGGTGCTGGAAACCGCGATCCTCATCTACCTGGCGATCCAGGCCCATGCCGAAGCGCTCGAGGCGGAAGGCCTGCTGCACACGGTCAGCCAGCTGGGCGACGACGACAGCGTCGACCTGCGCCAGCGCGGCGCCGGCAAGGGCCCGGTGACCAGCCGCTTCAACCGCTTCATCGAACGCCTCGACACCCTGGTCGGCGTGGTGCGGCGCGACACCCTCGGCCTCAACGACCTCGGCCAGCACCTCACCGAAGCCACCCGCCAGCTGCGCGAAGGCGCACGCCGGCAGCTCGACGAGACCGCCTACATGACCGGCGCCATGCAGCAGATGGGCGGCGCCATCGACGAGGTGGCGCGCCACGCCGACCAGGCCGCGCGCACTGCGCGCCAGGTCAACGACGAGGCGCGTGACGGCAGCAGCACGGTACAGGACGGACTCGACGAAATCGCCCGGCTGGCCGCGCAGATCGATGCCAGCGACCGCCAGGTGCAGGCGCTGGCCGAGCAGGCCGAGCAGATCGGTCGGGTCATGGCGGTGATCCGCAGCATCGCCGAGCAGACCAACCTGCTGGCACTCAACGCCGCCATCGAGGCAGCGCGCGCCGGCGAGGCCGGGCGCGGCTTCGCGGTGGTCGCCGACGAGGTGCGCAACCTGGCGCAGAAGACCGCCACGTCCACCGAGGAAATCCGCGAGATCATCGGCCGCCTGCAGCAGGGCAGCCGCAATGCCGCGAGCGCCATGCAGGGCAGTCGCGACAGCGTCGACCAGTGTGTGGCCGGCAGTCAGGGCACCGCCGAGCTGCTCAACCGCATGGCCGACGGCATCGAGAGCATCAGCCAGATGAACCAGCTGATCGCCGCCGCCACCCACCAGCAGAGCGCAGTGAGCGGCGAGATCGGCGAACACCTGCGGGGCGTGCAGCAGGTCGCTGAACGCAACGACCGCGACGCCGCGGAGCTGGAACGCGACAGCGACACGTTGCGCAGCCTGGCACGGCGTCTCGGCGGGCTGGTCGAGCGCTTCCAGGTCAGCCCCTGACCAGAGCCGCGAAAGCCGTCTAGAATGCTTCGGCGATCCATGAAGGATCCTCTCGTCATCAAGGAGTAACCATGTTCAAGCGCTCTTCCCTCGCCCTGCTTGCCTTCGTCAGCCTGCCACTGCTGGCCGCCGAGCAACCCAGCACCAAACAGGTGATGAAAGACCACAAGGCCGCGATCCAGAACCAGATCGCCGACATCGACTACAAGCGCAAGCAGATCACCGAGGCCGGCATGCAGCTCAATGGCGCGGAAGGCGAGAAGTTCTGGCCGATTTACAACAGCTACCGCACCGAGGCCGACAAGCTGAGCAAGGAAGCCATCACCCTGGTGCTCGACTACGCCAAGTCCTACAACAGCAACACGGTCGACGACGCCACCGCCGCCAAGCTGCAGGAGCGTCTGTTCGATCTGCAGGAGGACAAGCTCGAGCTCAAGGAGAAGTACGCCAAGCGCGTCGCCAAGGAAGTCTCGCCGCTGCGCTCGCTGCGTTTCGTGCAGATCGAAGATCAGCTCGACGCCATCAGCCTGCTCGCCAATACCCGCGACATCCCGCTGGCCGAGTAATCGGCCGCCTGCCCCTCCCGCCGGGAGCGGGCAGGCACCTCAGCCGCACAAACGCGCGCGCTGCTGCTCCGGCGTCTCGCCATACCAGCGGCGGAACGCCCGGTAGAAAGGCGACAGCTCGGCGAAGCCACAGGCTCGCGCCACCTCGCGAATCGACGCCCCAGCGCGCAGCAATTCTTGCGCGCGACTCTGTCGCACGGTTTCACGCAATGCCCGCAGGCTGGTGCCCTGCTCGGCCAGGGCGCGCTGCAAGGCGCTGACCGACCAACCGAGCTCCGCCGCACAGGCCGCCAACGTGCAATCCCCAGCGCCCAGGCGCACGCCGAGCAGATAGCGCAGGCGATTGAGCAACTGATTCTCCACCAACCCACCGAGCTGGCCCTGCGCATGCGCGCTGAGCAGCGCATGCAGGTCCGGGTTGGCGGTGCGTGACGGGCGCTGCAACAGCGCGGCAGGAAACAGCAGCGCGTCGTGCTCCTGACCGAATTCAGGGAGCAGGCCGAACAGCCGGCGGTGTTCCTTGAGCTGGCGCGGCTGGGCGTGGCGGAAATGCAGGCCGCTGAGCTGGAATTCGTTGTCGCTGACCAGCGCCAGCAGCTTGAGGATCAACTGCGCCAGGCACTCCATCTGCTGGCGCAGCGAGGCGACGCCGAGGTAGTTGAGGTCGATCACCAGGCGCGCCTGCTCGCCGTCGACCTGCAGCTGGGCGACGAAGCCGCCGGAGAGGATGTGCTGGAAGCGCACGAAACTCTCCAGCGCCTCGCGCAGGTCACGGCTGGCCAGCAGCAGGTAACCGACCACATCGAGCAGGCGCGGCTTCATCGCTTCGCCCAGATGCAGACCGATATCCGCATCGCCGGTGATCTCCGGCAGGGCCTGCCAGAACAACGGCGCATTGTCGTGTTCGAGGCGCTCGTGCAGCGGCGGCACGGCCAGGCGCCGGTGTTGATAGATGCGCCGGTAGATATCCGTAGGGTCCAGACCCAGCTCGGCGAGCGCCTCGTAGAGCAGGCGGCGCAGGGTCGCCGAGTGGGTCAGCGGCGAGTCGCCGGGGCTGTTCGAATCGACTGGCAGGGACATGCGGGCTCCAGAGAATTGACCGAAGATTTGCAGCCTTGAGGTATTCAGTCAATGCCGGGCGGCGGACGACTGCGGACAATCGGGTCACTACAAGAACGAAACACGGAGTTGTCGCCCCATGAAACGCAGCCTGACCGTCCTCGCCATCGCCGTTGCCGCGGTGGCCGCCGGTGCCACCTGGTACGTGCACAGCAAGCAACCGCAGCGCAGCGGCGAACTGGCCATCGCCCACCTGCAGGCGCCGGTCAGCGTGCGCTACGACGAGCGCGGCGTGCCGCATATCCAGGCGCAGAACGAGGCCGACATGTACCGCGCGCTCGGCTACGTGCAGGCTCAGGACCGCCTGTTCCAGATGGAAATGCTGCGCCGCCTGGCGCGCGGCGAGCTGGCCGAAGTGCTCGGCGCCAAGCTGGTCGACACCGACCGGCTGTTCCGCACCCTGGGCATCCGCGAGCACGCCGACCGCTTCGCCAAGACCCTCGACGCCCAATCCCCGGCGCTGCAGGCGCTGCAGGCCTACCTCGACGGCATCAACCAGTACCAGGACAGCCGCCCGGCGCCGGTCGAGTTCGACCTGCTGGGCATCCACAAGCGCCCGTTCACTGTCGAGGACACCGTCAGCGTCGCCGGCTACATGGCCTACAGCTTCGCCGCCGCGTTCCGCACCGAGCCGGTGCTGACCTACATCCGCGACCAGCTCGGTGCCGACTACCTGAAGGACTTCGACCTCGACTGGCACCCGGACGGGGTGATCGGCGCGCCGACGCTAGCCGCCGGCGACTGGCAGGACCTCAACACGCTGGCCAGCCTCAGCCAGCGGGCACTGGTCGACGCCGGCCTGCCGCAGTTCGAGGGCAGCAACGCCTGGGCCGTGGCCGGCAGCCACACCAAGAGCGGCAAGCCGCTGCTCGCCGGCGACCCGCACATCCGCTTCGCCGTGCCGGCGGTGTGGTACGAGGCGCAGCTGAGCGCGCCGGGCTTCGAGGTGTACGGCCACCATCAGGCGCTGAATCCCTACGCCTCGCTCGGTCACAACCCGCAGTTCGCCTGGAGCCTGACCATGTTCCAGAACGACGATCTGGACCTGATCGCCGAGAAGGTCAACCCGGACAACCCCAACCAGGTGTCGATCAACGGCCAGTGGGTCGACCTGCAAAGTCGCGAAGAGACCATCCAGGTCAAGGATGGCGAGCCGGTCAAGCTGACCCTGCGCCGCTCGCCGCACGGCCCGATCATCAACGACGCGCTCGGCGCCAGCGCCGGCAAGACGCCGATCGCCATGTGGTGGGCGTTCCTCGAGACCGAGAACCCGATCCTCGACGCCTTCTACCAACTGAATCGCGCCGACACCCTGAGCAAGGCCCGCGACGCCACGGCGAAGATCCACGCGCCGGGCCTCAACATCGTCTGGGCCAACGCCGCCGGCGACATCGGCTGGTGGGCCGCGGCCAAACTGCCGCAGCGCCCGGCCGGGGTGAACCCGAGTTTCATCCTCGACGGCAGCAGCCACGAGGCCGACAAGCCGGGCTTCCTGCCGTTCAGCGCCAACCCGCAGGAAGAAAACCCCGCGCGCGGCTACATCGTCTCGGCCAACTACCAGCCGCTGTCGCCGACCGGCGTGGCGATCCCCGGTTACTACAACCTGGCCGACCGTGGTCAGCGCCTCAACGAGCGCCTGGCGCAGCGCGACGTGAAGTGGGACCTGCAGAACAGCCAGGCACTGCAACTGGAAACCGCCACTGGCTACCCACAGCGCCTGCTCCAGCCGCTGCTCGCCGACCTGCGCGCCGCAGCGGCGGACGATGCCGAGCGCGCGCTGGTCGAACAGCTGGCCGGCTGGGACGGCGACCATCAGCTCGACTCGCGGGCCGCTACGCTGTTCAACCAGCTGACCTTCCAGCTGGCCTATGCGGCGACCCACGACGAGCTGGGCGATCAGTTCTTCGACAACCTGCTGTACACCCGCGTGCTCGATACCCTGCTGCCGCGCCTGGCCGCCAACCCCGCGTCGCCGTGGTGGGACGAGCGCAGCACGCCGACCAAGGAAGGCCGTGCCGAGACGGTGAAAAAGGCCTGGCAGTCGAGCCTCGCCCATCTGCGCAGCACGCTCGATAACGACCCAGCGCAGTGGCAGTGGAGCAGCGCGCATAGCCTGACCCACGGCCACCCGCTGGGCCAGCAGAAGCCTTTGGACAAGCTGTTCAACGTCGGCCCGTTCGCCGCGCCGGGCGGTCACGAGGTGCCCAACAACCTGTCGCACCGCGTCGGGCCGGCGCCTTGGCAAGTGGTGTATGGCCCATCGACGCGGCGCCTGATCGACCTCGCCGACGCCACCCACAGCCTCGGCATCAACCCGGTCGGGCAGAGCGGCGTGCCGTTCGACGCGCACTACCAGGACCAGGCCGAGGCCTACATCCAGGGCCAGTACCTGCCGCAGCACTACAGCGAGGAAGACGTGAAGGCCAACACCAAGGCCACCTTGCACCTGGTGCCGGTGCGCTAAGCGTTATCGGTAGGTGGTAGGTGGTAGGTGGGTTGAGTACAGCGCTCCCCCGATACCACGCGTGTCATGCGCGTGGGTATCGCTGCGCTCAGGCTAGGCGCCCCCACCCACCCTACAGGCTTGGCGGGGACGCTGTAGGAGCGAATTCATCCGCGATCCAGCGCTACCCGATAGATCGCCATCGCGAATGAATTCGCTCCTACCAAGGCGGACATGTCGACTGACTCAAGTCCCGCGCAACAGGTCGTGGGCGTTGAGCAGCTGGTAGGCGAGTTCCGGGTTGTGCTGCAGGCCACGGCGGATGGCGCGGACGATGGCCTGGCGAGTCTTGCGGCACAGACCGGGCTGCGCCGCGACCTCGATGTCGATGCCGCGCATGCTACGCACTTCGTTATAACCCGGCGCAATGCGTGTGCGGATGCCAAGCTGGTCGTGCATGCGCTGCTGGATACGCTCCAGGTCGTCCAGACTGGCGACGCGCTCCAGCCGCTCGAGCAGGCGCTGTTCCTCCACGCGAGTCAGACGCAGCACGCGCAGGTCGGCGCCAGGGGCGTGGACCAGCGTCTCCAACTGGCAGTCACAGAGACCCGGCGGACAGGATTGGCGGATCGGCAAGGAGGCGTTCATGGGCTCCGATCATAGTCAGCTGCGTGGGCCGTTGCCCATCGTTGTTGCATACGGGGCTAGGCGTCGGCGCTCGACTTGATAGGCCGGCGCCAGTTTGGCGGAGGAGCAGATTAATCCGCGAAGGGGCGACCGCGCATTACCCAGCATCGCGAATAAATTCGCATCTAAGTGCTACCTCGACATGCGCTGGCAGCGGCGTTGAACGTCGGCCTCAGCCCGGCCTGGGCCAGTCCGCGGCCGGTTGTGGGCGACCAAACAGATAACCCTGGCCCATGTTACAGCCCAGTTGGCGGAGCAACTCGGCCTGCTCCGGCTGTTCGATACCTTCGGCCAACACCTTGAGTCCCAGGCTATGACCCAGGGTGATCACCGAGCGGGCGATCGCCAGATCGTCATTGTCATGCGGCAGGCCGCGCACGAAGCTCTGGTCGATTTTCAGCTTGTGCACCGGCATGTCCTTCAGACGCATCAGCGATGAATAACCGGTGCCGAAATCGTCGATCGCCAGGTGCACGCCGAGTTGCCGCAGGCGCCGCATCATGTCCAGTGCTGCGTCGGGATCGAGCATCACCGCGCTTTCAGTAACTTCCAGCTCCAGGCGTTCCGGCGCCAAGCCGGTGGCGGCAAGGATCCGCGCCACCTGCAGGTCGAGCTCGCCACGACAGAACAAGCGACTGGATATATTCACCGCGACGAACTCCTGCGCCTGCCCCTCGGCGCGCCAGGCACACAGCTGCTGGCAGGCCTGCTCGAGCATCCAGATATCAATTGCGGCGATCAGCCCGCTTTTCTCGGCGATCGGGATGAACTCGCCGGGCGGCACCAGGCCGCGCTGCGGATGCTGCCAACGCACCAGAGCCTCGCTGCCAATCACCTGTCCACTGTGCAAATCGATGACCGGCTGAAAGTAGGCGCGCAGCTGCTGCTGATCCAGCGCCTGGCGCAGCGCTACGGCCAGTTCGACCAGTTGGCGCGAGTACTCGGTCAATTCATGGCTATAGAAGACGAATCTTTCCCGGCCGCTGCTTTTGGCTTTGAACAGCGCCGAGTCGGCGTTACGCATCAGGTTGTCGGCGCTTTGCGCGTCGCCGGGATACAGGCAGATACCAATGCTGGCGGTAATGAACAGGTCCTGAGCATTGATGGAGAACGGCTCGCGCATCGCGTCCAGCAGTTGCTGGGCCAGGGCGGCGGCCTGTTCTGGCTGCGCGCAGTCCTCGCAGAGCAGGGCGAACTCGTCGCCGCCCAGGCGCGCCAGGGTCATGTTCTCGCGCAACTGCAGTTTGAGACGCTCGCTGACCTGCTTGAGCAGCTGATCGCCAACACTGTGGCCGAAGCTTTCATTGATGTGCTTGAAGTGGTCGAGGTCGAGTTGTAGCACCGCGCCGCCGTGCTGGGTCTCGCGGGTGCGTGATAACGCATGGCCGACGCGCTCGGTGAACAGCAGGCGGTTGGGCAGGTCGCAGAGCGGCTCGTGATGGGCCAAGTGGTCGAGCTCGTGCTGCGAGCGCTTCAGGGCACTGATGTCGGAGAACACCGCGACATAGTGGCTGAGGGCGCCGGCCTCGTCGTGGATGGCGCGAATGCAGTGCCACTGCGGGTAGATCTCGCCATTCTTGCGGCGATTCCAGATCTCGCCGCTCCACGCCCCATGTTTGGCGATGGTGCGGAACACCTCCTGATAGAACGCCGCATCGTGGCGCCCGGACTTGAGCAGGCGCGGGTTCTGGCCGAGCGCTTCGATCGCCTCATAGCCGGTGATGCGGGTGAAGGCCGGGTTGACGTGCATGATGCATGAGTGCTGGTCGGTCACCAGCACGCCCTCCTGGGTCGACTCGAACACCGCGGCGGCCTGACGCAGACGTTCGCTGTGCTGCTGGAGGATGTCCAGATGCGAGTATTGGCGGCGTTCGTGGATGCGTAGGACCCCGTACAGCAGCAACGCGGTGAGGCCGACGAACAGCAGGCCTTTGAGCAGTTGCAGCACTTCGATAGAAGTGGTGCCGAAAGGCAGGACACTCAGGAGGAAATCACTGAAAAATATCCACAGGCAGGCGAGGACCAGATAGATCAGCGCCAGACGCCAGGCATTGGTTGGACGAGTCATAAGCGGCACACTTCCGGGGAATGCAGGGCAGTATAGATGCGGCTTGGCGGGACATATCCTGATCTAATCGTCAGGCTGGTTTTCTGCCCAAAGTCAGCGATAATGCCGGCAGGTTTGGCGCATAACAACAAACCGTCGGCTCATTTTCCCGAGGCAATATTTTCTATGTGGTACAACGGTTTACTCGACCTGTCCGCCTGGCAACTGCTGGCGGTCATCC
Source organism: Pseudomonas sp. LS44 (assembly GCF_024730785.1). Lineage (NCBI taxonomy): Bacteria > Pseudomonadati > Pseudomonadota > Gammaproteobacteria > Pseudomonadales > Pseudomonadaceae > Pseudomonas > Pseudomonas sp. LS44. Next base: position 229,436 of record NZ_CP102830.1, on the reverse strand, counting down.
TGCTGATGACCCACGTGACCATCGTGTCGGTGACGGTCTATCTGCACCGCTATTCGGCGCACCGTGCGCTGGAGTTGCATCCGGCCCTAAAACATTTCTTCCGCTTCTGGCTGTGGTTGACCACCGGCCAGAACACCCGCGAGTGGACTGCCATCCACCGCAAACACCACGCCAAATGTGAAACCGTCGATGACCCGCACAGCCCGGTGATCAAGGGCCTCAGCACCGTGCTGCGTACCGGCGCCGAGCTGTACCAGGCCGAGGCAAAGAACCCGGAAACCCTGCGTATCTACGGCAAGAACTGCCCGGAAGACTGGATCGAGCGCAATGTCTACTCGCGCTTCCCCACCGGCGGCATCGTGCTGATGGCGATCATCGACCTGGCCCTGTTCGGCGTGCTCGGCATGACCGTCTGGGCGATCCAGATGATGTGGATTCCGGTCTGGGCTGCCGGGGTGATCAACGGCCTCGGCCATGCGGTCGGCTATCGCAACTTCGAATGCCGCGACGCGGCCACCAATCTCGTGCCCTGGGGCATCCTGATCGGCGGCGAAGAGCTGCACAACAACCACCACACCTACCCGAACTCGGCCAAGCTGTCGGTGAAGAAGTGGGAGTTCGACATGGGCTGGGCGTGGATCAAGCTGTTCAGCTGGCTCGGCCTGGCCAAGGTGCAGCGCGTCGCGCCGATCGCCCACCGGGTGGCCGGCAAAGGCAACCTGGACATGGATACCGCCATGGCCATCCTCAACAATCGCTTCCAGATCATGGCCCAGTACCGCAAGTTGGTGATCGCCCCGCTGGTCAAGCAGGAGCTGGCCAAGGCCGACGAGTCGGTGCGCCACTTGTTCCGCCGCGCCAAGCGCCTGCTCTCGCGGGAAACCAGCCTGCTCGAAGAGCGGCACCAGGCGCGCATCGCTGACCTTCTGGCGCAAAGCCAGGCGCTCAAGGTGATCTATGAGAAGCGCCTGGCGCTGCAGCAGATCTGGGTCAAGACCAGCGCCAACGGCCACGACATGCTCGAGGCGATCAAGCTCTGGGTGCACGACGCCGAGGCCAGCGGCATCCAGTCGTTGCGCGATTTTGCCGAACAGCTGAAAACCTATTCGCTGCGTCCGGCGGCCATGGCGTAACCCGCCATTACTGAAATAGTAAAAAGCCCGCCGCTCGGCGGGCTTTTTTTTGGGGTCGATTGACCTCCGGCAGTATGCTGCTGTCATACCGTCAATCTTGTTGGGATCAAGCCGCAAATGGACGATAAAAATTCACTTCCCCTGGAGCTCGAAGAGCTCACGTTGGCGCTGCTGCACAGCCGCTCCGAGGTCGAGCGGCTGCGTGAGCGCGAGCATCTGTTCAGCTCCCTGCTGGGCAGCGTGAATGCCGTCCTGTGGGCGTTCGACTGGGATGAGCAGCGGATGATCTACGTCAGCCCGGCGTATGAGCATATCTTCGGTCGCTCCGCCGCCTCGCTGCTGGCCGATTACGGCGAGTGGCTGAACAGCATTTACCCGGACGATATGGAATACGCTGCGGCCAGCCTGGCACAGGCGCTCGACACCGGCGCCGTGGAAGCCCGCGAATACCGCATCCTGCGGCATGACGGGCAGCTGCGCTGGCTCAGCGACAAGTGCTTCGTCAGCCGCCGCGGCGACGACAAAACCCGCATTCTGGTTGGCATTGCCGAAGACATCACCGACAAGAAGCTGCTGGAGGGCGAGCTGCAACGCCTGGCCACCACCGACGTGCTGACCCAGAGCAGCAATCGTCGGCACTTCTTCGAATGCGCCCAGCGCGAGTTCACCGCCGCCCGCGAGGCCGGCACCCCGCTGGCGTTTTTACTGCTGGATCTCGATGACTTCAAACAGATCAACGACACCTATGGCCACCAGATGGGCGATCAGGTGTTGCTGCGGATCGCCGAGTGCGGCGCCGCGACGCTCCGGCGTGGCGACTTGTTCGGGCGTATCGGGGGCGAAGAGTTTGCCGTCGTGCTGCCGTACTGCGAGTCGGTGCTCGCCGAGCAGATCGCCGAACGGCTGCAACGGGAAATCCAGCGCTTGCTGTTCAGCCAGGACGACACGACCTTCCGGGTCACTGTCAGCCAGGGCCTGACCAGCCTGACCAGCAGCGATCAACTGCTGGACAACCTCTACACGCGCGCCGATGCGGCGATGTATCAGGCCAAACGCCAGGGCAAGAATCAGATCGTGGTGAGCTGAGCGCGGCCCGCTCGCGTAGGGTGGGTTAGGCGCGTGGCAGAGGGCTCCGCCTCGAGCAGCGATATTTCTGCGCCGTAACCCACCGGAGGTTCCCGGCCTGACACCGCCGGTGGATTACGCGGAGGACGGCCTTCGGACGTTGGATCGAGCCAAGGCGAAACGCCGCTAACCCACCCTACCAAAGCGTGTCGATCCGGACCCTCGGTTCAGCGCTGTTGCGGCGCCGGTTGCTGTTGGGTGATGCAATGGATATTGCCGCCACCGAGGAGAATCTCCCGGCCCGGCACCATCACCACCTCATGCGCGGGGAAGACGCGCGCGAGAATGGCGCGGGCTTCCTCGTCTTTCGGATCGTCGAAGCTCGGCGCGATGATGCCGCCGTTGACGATCAGGAAGTTCACATACGAGCCAGCCAGGCGGATCGCCGGATCGCGGTCCTGGCTGCCGGCGACCTTGTCGACACCCTCGGATTCCTCCGGCGTGGCATGCAGCGGTCCGGGAATCGGCATCTTGTGCACAGTCAATGCGCGGCCCTGGGCATCACGGGCGCTTTCCAATACGCGCAGGGCCGCCTGGCAGCGCGGGTAGTTGGGATCGGCCGGCTCGTCGGTCCAGGCCAGCAGCACTTCGCCGGGGCGCACGTAGCAGCAGAAGTTGTCGACGTGACCGTCGGTCTCGTCGTTGAACAGGCCGTTCGGCAGCCAGATCACCGTGTCTACGCCTAAGTGTTCGCGCAATACGTCCTCGATTTGCTCGCGGGACAGCTGCGGGTTGCGGTTGCGGTTGAGCAGGCACTCCTCGGTGGTGATCAGCGTGCCTTCGCCATCGACGTGGATCGAGCCGCCTTCGAGGACAAAACCCTCGGTGCGGTAACGTGCGCAGCGCTCGATTTCGAGGATCTTGCTGGCCACCTGATCGTCGCGCTCCCAGTTGGCGTACAGGCCGCCATCGAGGCCGCCCCAGGCGTTGAACGTCCAGTCCACGCCGCGCACTTCGCCACGGCTATTGGTGACGAAGGTCGGCCCGCTGTCGCGCACCCAGGCGTCGTCGGTGCTGATCTCGACCAGGCGGATGTTGCCGTCGTCGAGGCGCGCGCGGGCGTTTTCGTACTGCTCGGCGGACACGCAGACGGTCACCGGTTCGAAGCGCGCGATGGCCTTGGCCACTGCCGTGAAGGCCGCCTGCGCCGGCTTGCCGCCGAGGCGCCAATTGTCCGGACGCTCCGGCCAGACCATCCAGGTCTGGCTGTGCGCTTCCCATTCGGCCGGCATGCGGAAGCCGTCGGCGCGCGGGGTGGTCGTGAGAGTCGTCATAAGTCACCTGTAGCCCGGATGAAATCCGGGAACTCATATCGGCTGTTGTAAAGCTTCCCGGATTGCATCCGGGCTACGGCTTCGAACCTGTAGGATGGATGTGCAAAGCGACATCCACCCTACAGTCGGTGCGCGGAGCGGGCTGGATTACTTCGATGGATTCTCGCCATCGAGGCTGGCAATCGGCTGATACAGGTTCGGCCGCCGATCACGGAACACGCCCCAGGCACTGCGGACCTTCTCCAGTTCGTCGAGATCGAAGCGGTGCACCAGCACGCCTTCCTCGCTCTGATTCAGTTCCTCGACCTTGGCGCCGAACTGATCGGCGATGAACGACGAGCCGTAGAAGGTGATGTCGTAGCCGTCCTGCTCTTCCTTGCCGATGCGGTTGCTGGCCACCAGCGGCATCAGGTTGGCGCCGGCGTGACCTTGCTGCACGCGCTGCCAATGCTCGCGCGAGGTGATATTCGGGTCATGCGGCTCGGTGCCGATGGCGGTCGGGTAGAAGAGAATTTCCGCGCCGAGCAGCGCCATGCTGCGCGCGCACTCGGGGAACCACTGATCCCAGCAGATGCCCACGCCGATCTTCGCGTAGCGGGTGTTCCACACCTTGAAGCCGGTGTCGCCCGGGTTGAAATAGTACTTCTCGTGGTAGCCGGGGCCGTCTGGGATATGGCTTTTCCGATAGGTGCCGAGGTTGCGGCCGTCGGCATCGATGATCGCGATGCTGTTGAAGCGGGCCCGGCCGGCGCGCTCGAAAAAGCTGATCGGCAGCACCACCTGCAGCTCCGCGGCGACTTTCTGGAAGTGCGCAATAGCGACGTTCTCATCAACCGCGGTGGCCAGCTGGGCGTAGTCGACGTTGGGCTTCTGGCAGAAATACGGAGTCTCGAACAATTCCTGGATCAGGATGATCTGCGCGCCCTTGGCTGCGGCCTGGCGGACCAGCTTCTCGGCGTTGGCGATGTTGCCGTCGCGATCCCAAGAGCAAGCCATCTGGGTAGCGGCGACAGTGACGATGCGGGACATGGAACACCTCGTATGCAGGAAAGGCCAGCAGTCTTCTGAACCTAGCAGAGCGCGCTGACGGTGGTGCCGCGGGCGACTGGCGGCATGAAACGGTGACTTTATAACCGATATAAATCGGTATTTAAAGCTTATATTTACTATTTAAAGTTTGTATATGATTTAAATACGGATAAATATCCAATTATAAGATGATGCAACGTTTGTTCTGCGAACGTTCGGGAGCATTCCGGTTTCCGTGGGGGCCACCCTCTCCCCCGGCCCCTCTCCCGTAAACGGGAGAGGGGTGACTAGGCCAAACCTTCGGCGTGAGACCCGGCGCACGAGCCGCTCCCTCTCCCATTGATGGGAGAGGGCTGGGGAGAGGGCAGGCCGCTACGCCAACGGCGTAACGCGCTTGGGCAAGTGCGGCGGCAGATACAGACCCAGATACGCATCGAATACGCGCATGCCCTCTTCGCCCAAGCGTTCGGTAATGACGCCGTGCAACTGGATCGAGCGGGCATACACGCGGTCGCCGAGTTCCATAGCCAGGGCGAACACATCGATATCCTCGGGCAGCGCTGGCAGTTGGAAGTGGCGGGCGAACAGCGCCTGCATCAGTTGGCCGAGTTCGATGTCGTGCTGGTGATCGGCCTGCAGCACTTCGGCGAGGCCGTGCTGGGCCAGGATCAGCTGGCGGGCGGCCGAATCGGCGGCGTAGATCGCCAGCATCCGCTGCTCCACCAGCCGCGACAGATCGCGCCAGTCGCGCAAGGTGGCATGCTCGACCGGTTCTTGCAGGCAAGCGCGGAAGGCGGCGTGGATGTCCGCCGTCAGCCCTTCGAGCAGGGCCGGGACGCTGGCGAAGAAGTGGTAAACCGAGGACGGCGGGATCTGTGCGCGTTCGGCCACGCTGTAGATCGACAGGCTGGCCATGCCCTGTTCGGCCAGCAGCGCGCGCGCAGCGGCGAGGATGCCGACGATGCGCGTCTGGCTGCTGGCGCGGGGCTTGCGAGGGGTGGGCCGCTGCATGGGGGCTCCTTGAGCCGACGTTGGAAATGCCGGGGGCTGTCTGCTCCGGCGGCGCCCGGGTTGGCCCGTGGCCGGCCGCGAGCGTTATTGGACGTCAGACCGCAGCCGTCCGGCAAGCGGCCGTGCCGGTGGGCGGCTCACTGGGCGTCGCGAAAGCGCGGCCACTGGTCGTCGATGACCGCCTGCAGCTTGGGCGTGACGGTCTCCAGCAAGACCAGCCTTCGCTTGGTGTCGCGATCCGGGTAGAGCGTCGGATTGTCGCGCAGGTTTGGGGCGAGGAACTCGCGGGCGCCGGCGTTGCCGCTGGGGTAGAAGGTGACGCTGGTGGTGCGCGCGGCCACCTGCGGCTGCATCAGGTAGTCGATGAAGCGGTAGGCCAGGTCGACGCGCTGCGCGGTGCGGGGAATCACCATGCTGTCGATCGAGGCTGCGGCGCCTTCTTCGGGGATCAGGAACTGCACCGGCTGACCGGCCTCGGCGGCGCCCAGCGCGTCGCCGGACCAGGCCACCGCGAGGCACAGGCGGCCCTGATTGAGGTCCTCGATGTAGCGTTCGCTATCGACGTAGCGCAGGTGTGGGCGCAGCGCGGTGAGGGTGGCGCTAGCGCGCTTGAGGCGGCCGGGCGAGGTGCGCGCCAGGTTGTGACCCTGGTAGCTGAGCAGGCCGGAATAGATCTCTTTGGGTGCATCCAGCAGGCTGATGCCGCAACTGGCCAGGCGCGCGCTGTACTGTGGGTCGAACAGCAGGCTCCAGCTGTTGGGCAGCGGGCCGTTGAGGGCGGCCTCGGCCTGCGGCACGTTGACTGCCAGGCCGGCCGAGGTCCACAGGTAGGGCAGGGCGTGACGATTGCCGGAATCCATGGCCGCCAGCTTGGCCAGCAGGTCGGGGTCGAGGTGCTTGCGATTGGGCAGCCTGGCGAAGTCCAACGGCAGCAGGCGCTGGTCCTTGATTAGCGTGGCGAGTAGGTCGTGGGAGGGCATGGCGACGTCGATTGGTTGGTCGCTGGCGAGCCGCGCGGCGATCTCTTCGCTGGTGCTGTAGGTCTGGTAGTCGACGCGGATGCCGGTGTCGCGCTGGAAATCTTCCAGTACCTTGGGGTCGATGTAGTCGTTCCAGTTGTGGACGTGCAGCACGTCTTCGGCGTGGCCTAGCAAGGGAAACAGCAAGAGCAGTGAAACGAAGGTGCGCAGCATGACGATCACTCCTTAATGGCACGTTGCGGCACTGGGGCGTGCCTGTTGTGTGCGGTGCAGTGTCGTCTGTATGCCAGCGCTTTGACATTGGCTTTCACGCCAGTCTGGCCCTAGGCAGAGCGTGTGCGCTGAAAAGCACGACGCCGGCAGAAGCCGGCGTCGTGTGAGTGGAACGTGGTTCACACGGTATGCAAATACCAGTTGTATTCCAGGTCGGAGATCGAATGCTCGAACTCGGCCAGCTCGCTTTCCTTACAGGCGACGAAGATATCGATGTACTTCGGATCGATATAGCGCGCGAGGATTTCGCTGTCGTCCAACTCGCGCAGAGCGTCGCGCAGGTTGTTTGGCAGGCTCTGTTCCAGCTGCTCGTAGGAGTTACCCTCAATCGGCTCGCCTGGCTCGATCTGGTTAGTCAGGCCGTGATGCACGCCGGCCAGGAGCGCCGCCATCATCAGATACGGGTTGGCATCGGCACCGGCGACGCGGTGTTCGATGCGTACCGAATCCGGGCTGCCGGTCGGCACGCGCAGCGCCACGGTACGGTTGTCCAGACCCCAGCTCGGCGCGTTCGGCACATAGAACTGGGCGCCGAAACGCCGGTACGAGTTGACGTTCGGGCAGATGAACGCCATCGACGCCGGCATAGTTTCCAGCACGCCGCCGAGTGCGTGGCGCAGCGCATCGCACTTCTCCGGCTCGACGCTGGCGAAGATGTTGTTGCCGTCCTTGTCGAGAATCGAGATGTGCACGTGCAGACCATTACCGGCTTGCCCCGGATAGGGCTTGGCCATGAAGGTGGTGTCCATCTCATGGTCGTAGGCGATGTTCTTCACCAGGCGCTTGAGCAGCACCGCATAGTCGCAGGCCTTGATCGGGTCGGCGACGTGATGCAGGTTGACCTCGAATTGCGCCGGGGCGCTCTCCTTGACGATCGCATCGGCGGGAATGCCTTGCTCCTTGGCGCCTTCGAGAATGTCCTGCAGACATTCGGCGTACTCATCGAGGTCGTCGATCAGGTACACCTGGGTGGACATCGGGCGCTTGCCGGAAATCGGCGAACGTGGCGGCTGCGGACGGCCGTTCACGTTTTCCTGGTCGATCAGATAAAACTCCAGCTCGAAAGCTGCACAAATGGTCAGGCCCAGTTCGTCGAACTTCTGTACCACCCGGCGCAACACTTCCCGAGGGTCGGCGAAAAACGGCGCGCCTTCGATCTCGTGCATGGTCATCAACAGTTGCGCGGTTGGGCGCTTCTGCCATGGCTCATTGCACAGGGTGTTGGGGATGGGGTAGCAGATACGGTCAGCATCACCGATATCCAGACCCAGGCCGGTGCTTTCCACCGTCGAGCCATTGATATCCAGGGCGAACAAAGAGGCGGGGAGGTTGATGCCTTTTTCGTACACCTTGTGGAGGCTGGTGCGTTCGATGCGCTTGCCGCGCACGACGCCATTCATATCTGCAATCAGAAGGTCGACGAACAGAACCTCAGGATGTTCCTTAAGGAACGCGTTCGCTTCGTTGAGCTGAACGGCACGCGGGGGTACCGACATGATGAAACACCTTTATTGTTAAAAATATCAATCATTCGACTGATAGAGCTTGAGTCAATCGTAAACGCCATAGCCTGTCAAGCTAGAGGAATTGTGCCCTAAAAAAGCGCCTTCAAGCCAGTTTTGGGGCATTTCAGCGCGTTACAGGATAGCTCGCGGCCTTGTTCTACGCAGTGCACAGCAGGGTGTGTTCAATTTTTTACATGACTATTGTGGAAAAAAATGAACAAGGCTAAGCTCGGCCGAAACCCATAACAGCAATAAATCGGGTGTCTCATGGCTCGCCTGCCATTGATCGGCGTCACCGCTTGCACCAAGCAGATCGGCCTGCATTCCTACCATATCGTCGGCGACAAATACCTGCGTGCAGCGGTGCTTGGTGCCGGTGGACTACCCTTGGTGATCCCCGCCCTCGGCGATCTGATCGACCCCCACGCATTGCTGGAAAGCCTCGATGGCTTGTTGTTCACCGGCTCGCCGTCCAACGTTGAGCCGCATCTATATGGTGGCTCGGCCAGCGCGCCGGGCACCCCGCATGATCCCGAACGTGATCGCACCACCCTGCCGCTGCTGCGCGCCGCGGTGGCCGCTGGCGTTCCGCTGCTCGGAATCTGCCGCGGCTTCCAGGAAATGAACGTCGCGTTCGGCGGCAGCCTGCATCAGAAGGTGCACGAGGCTGGGCCGTTCATCGACCACCGCGAGCCGGAAAACCAGCCGCTGGATGTTCAATATGCGCCACGCCACCCGCTGCAGGTGCAGCCAGGCGGGGTCCTCGCCGGCCTCGGCTTGCCACGCGAGATTCAAGTCAATTCGATTCATGGCCAGGGCGTTGATCGTCTGGCGCCGGGCCTGCGAGTCGAGGCTCTGGCCCCTGATGGGCTGATCGAGGCGATCTCGGTCGAAGGAGCCAAAAGCTTTACGCTGGGGGTGCAATGGCATCCAGAGTGGCAAGTACGCAGCAATCCCGATTATCTCGCCATTTTCCAGGCCTTTGGTGAGGCTTGCAGGAAGAGGGCGGGGCAACGCTGAGCTCAGCTATATAAAAGGTGCAGCTCTTAACCCTGAGGTCTCTATGAGTACCAGTCTCGACCAGCTCTCCAGCTGGCTGAAAGAACGCAAAATCACCGAAGTCGAATGCTTGATCAGCGACCTGACCGGCATCGCCCGCGGCAAGATCGCGCCGACCAACAAGTTCCTCGACGAAAAAGGCATGCGCCTGCCGGAAAGCGTGCTGCTGCAAACCGTCACCGGCGACTACGTCGAGGATGACATCTATTACGAGCTGCTCGACCCGGCGGACATCGACATGATCTGCCGGCCGGACGAGGGCGCGGTGTTCCTGGTGCCCTGGGCCATCGAACCAACGGCCATGGTCATCCACGACACCTTCGACAAGCTCGGCAACCCGATCGACCTGTCGCCGCGCAACATCCTCAAGAAAGTCCTGAAGATGTACGCCGACAAGGGCTGGAAGCCGATCGTCGCGCCGGAGATGGAGTTCTACCTGACCAAGCGCAGTGACGACCCCGACTACCCGTTGCAGGCGCCGGTCGGCCGCTCCGGGCGTCCGGAAACCGGGCGCCAGTCGTTCTCCATCGACGCGGCGAACGAATTCGACCCGCTGTTCGAGGACATGTATGACTGGTGCGAAGCGCAGGAGCTGGATCTCGACACGCTGATCCACGAGGAAGGTCCGGCGCAGATGGAGATCAACTTCCGTCACGGCGACGCCCTGCACCTGGCCGACCAGATCACCGTGTTCAAACGCACCATGCGTGAGGCCGCGCTCAAGCACAACGTGGCGGCGACCTTCATGGCCAAGCCGATCACCGACGAGCCGGGCAGCGCCATGCACCTGCACCAGAGCGTCGTCGACCTGGAGACCGGCAAGAACATCTTCTCCAACGACGACGGTTCGATGAGCGAGCTGTTCCTCAACCACATCGGCGGCCTGCAGAAGTTCATCCCCGAGGTGCTGCCGCTGTTCGCCCCGAACGTCAACTCGTTCCGCCGTTTCCTGCCCGATACCTCGGCGCCGGTGAACGTCGAATGGGGCGAGGAAAACCGTACCGTCGGCCTGCGCGTGCCGGACTCCAATCCGGACAACCGCCGGGTGGAGAACCGTCTGGCCGGCGCCGACGCCAACCCCTACCTGGCGATCGCCGCCAGCCTGCTGTGCGGCTACATCGGTATGGTCGACGGCCTGAAGCCAAGCGCCCAGGTCAAGGGGCGCGCCTACGAACGGCGCAACCTGCGCCTGCCGTTGACCATCGAGGATGCCCTCGAGCGCATGGGCAACTGCAAGGCGCTGGAGAAATATCTCGGCCAGCGCTTCATCGACGCCTACGTGGCGGTGAAGCGTGCCGAGCACGAGAACTACAAGCGGGTGATCAGCTCCTGGGAGCGTGAATTCCTGCTGTTCTCGGTCTGATCGAGCGCGTCTTTCGCCGGGCGAAAGACGCAGCATTTCACGGGGCGGATTCGTTCGCTCCGACCTGATTCCGGCCCGCCGCGACGGGCCACATTGCCAAGAGGTGAGTAATGAGCAGCCAACCGACCAACCCGCAGACCCGCATGTGGCAGGAGCTGAGCCAACAGCACCATCTGGCGCCGTTCAGCGACTACAAGCAGCTGAGCGAGAAAGGTCCGCGCATCATCACCAAGGCCGCAGGCGTGTATCTGTGGGACAGCGAGGGCAACAAAATCCTCGATGGCATGGCCGGCCTGTGGTGCATGGCGATCGGCTACGGCCGCGAAGAGCTGGTCGAGGCGGCCAGCAAACAGATGCGCCAGCTGCCGTTCTACAACACCTTCTTCCAGACCGCGCACCCGCCGGTGCTGGAGCTGGCCAAGGCGATTGCCGATGTCGCCCCGGCCGGCTTGAACCACGTGTTCTTCACCGGCTCGGGCTCGGAAGGCAACGACACCATGCTGCGCCTGGTGCGCCATTACTGGGCACTGAAGGGCCAGCCGCAGAAGAAGGTGATCATCAGCCGCATCAACGGTTACCACGGCTCGACGGTGGCCGGCGCCAGCCTCGGCGGCATGAAGTACATGCACGAGCAAGGCGACCTGCCGATCCCCGGCATCGTGCACATCCCGCAGCCGTACTGGTTCGACGAAGGCGGCGACATGAACCCCGAGGAGTTCGGCATCTGGGCGGCCGATCAGCTGGAGAAGAAGATTCTCGAAGTCGGCGAAGAGAAAGTCGCCGCGTTCATCGCCGAGCCGATCCAGGGCGCCGGCGGGGTGATCATCCCGCCGGACAGCTATTGGCCGCGGATCCGCGAGATTCTCGCCAAGTACGACATCCTGTTCGTCGCCGATGAGGTGATCACCGGGTTCGGCCGTACCGGCGAGTGGTTCGCCAGCGACTACTACGGCAACACGCCGGACCTGATGACCATCGCCAAGGGCCTGACCTCCGGCTATGTGCCCATGGGTGGTCTGGTGGTCAGCGACAAGGTGTTCGCGGTGATCAACGAAGGCGGCGACTTCAACCACGGCTTCACCTATTCCGGGCATCCGGTGGCGGCCGCCGTGGCCCTGGAAAATATCCGCATCCTGCGCGACGAGAAAATCGTCGAGAAGGTCAAAGCCGAAACGGCACCCTATTTGCAGACACGTTTACGCGAGCTGGCTGACCACCCATTGGTGGGCGAAGTGCGCGGTATCGGCATGCTCGGCGCGATCGAATTGGTGAAGAACAAGCAGACCCGCGAGCGCTATGCAGACGACGTGGGCGCCGGCATGGTTTGTCGTGGTCACTGTTTCAACAACGGCCTGATCATGCGTGCCGTTGGGGACACTATGATTATTGCGCCACCACTGGTAATCAGCCGCACCGAGATCGACGAACTGGTGAGCAAAGCACGGCTGTGCCTTGATCTGACGTTGAAGGATATTCAAGGCTGATCGCCGGATGGCAAGGTGCGCAACGGTAGAAAAGTTGTAAACACGTGCTGGTCCTTGCCAGACTTCGCCAGTGCGTTGGCCAGGCTCACCGGGTGGTGAAAAAAACCGGTTACAACGCCACCCGGACACTCAAAAAAAAACAGGAGCGGTACGCATGAAAAAATTCGGCAAGTCTCTTCTCGCGCTGTCCCTGATGGGGCTGATGGCGGGCGCGGCTCAGGCGGACGAGAAAGTGCTGCACGTGTACAACTGGTCCGACTACATCGCGGCGGATACCGTAGCCAAGTTCGAGAAAGAGTCGGGCATCAAGGTCGTCTACGACGTCTTCGACAGCAACGAAACTCTGGAAGCCAAACTGCTGGCCGGCAAGTCGGGCTACGACATCGTCGTGCCGTCGAACAACTTCCTGGCCAAGCAGATCAAGGCCAAGGTTTATCAGCCGCTGGACAAGTCCAAGCTGCCGAACTGGAAAAACCTCGACACCAACCTGCTGAAAACCGTGGAAGTCAGCGACCCGGGCAACCAGTATGCGTTCCCCTACATGTGGGGTTCGATCGGCATCGGTTACAACCCGGACAAGGTCAAGGCCGCGCTGGGTGAGAACGCCCCGGTGAACTCCTGGGACCTGGTGTTCAAGCCGGAAAACATCGAGAAGCTGAAGTCCTGCGGCGTCTCGTTCCTCGACTCGCCGACCGAAATCCTCCCGGCGGCCCTGCACTACCTGGGCTACAGCCCAATCAGCCAGGACCCTAAAGAGCTCAAAGCGGCCGAAGAGCTGTTCCTCAAGATCCGTCCGTACGTGACCTACTTCCACTCCTCCAAGTACATCTCCGACCTGGCCAACGGCAACCTCTGCGTAGCCATCGGTTACTCGGGTGACATCTATCAGGCCAAGTCGCGTGCCGAGGAAGCCAAGGGTGGCGTGACAGTCGGCTACAACATTCCGAAAGAAGGCGCCGGTACCTTCTTCGACATGGTCGCGATCCCGGCTGACGCGGAGAACGTCGACGCCGCCTACGCTTTCATCAATTTCCTGCTCAAGCCGGAAATCATGGCGGAGATCTCCAACGAGGTGCAGTTCCCCAACGGCAACGCCGCCGCCACCCCGCTGGTGAATGAAGCAATCCGTAAGGACCCGGGCATCTACCCGACCCCGGAAACCATGAAGCAGTTGTATGCCTTCCCGGATCTACCGGCCAAGGCCCAGCGCGCCATGACCCGCAGCTGGACCAAGATCAAGTCCGGCAAGTAAGCGATGACACCTCCGGCGGGTGCTCCCGCCGGAGACCCGCCAGGAGTGTGGTGCGTTATCCACCCTCTCGACCCTGGCGTTCACCGTGCCCCTTCACGGCGGTACTGGCGAAGGCCTGTGGCTAGGCCGTGGCAAGGATCGACCGATCACGGTCACCAATACCAACAAGAATGAGGATCGGCATGTGCGAATTCCCTTCCATAGAACCCTGATCGGGGCAGTGGCAAGCCTCTGTCTGAGCGCTGGCGTCCAGGCAGAATCGACCGTGCATGTCTACAACTGGTCGGATTACATCGGCGAAACCACCCTGGCCGATTTCGAGAAGGCCACCGGCATCAAGCCGGTTTACGACGTCTTCGATTCCAACGAAACCCTCGAAGGCAAACTGCTCGCCGGGCGTTCCGGCTACGACGTGGTGGTGCCGTCCAACCACTTCCTCGGCAAACAGATCAAGGCCGGCGCATTCCAGAAGCTCGACAAGAGCCAGCTGCCCAACTGGCAGAATCTCGACCCCAAGCTGCTCAAGCAGCTCGAGGTCAACGACCCCGGTAATCAGTACGCGGTGCCTTACCTATGGGGCACCAACGGCATCGGCTACAACGTCGAGAAGGTCAAGGCGGCGCTGGGCGTCGACAGCATCGACTCGTGGGCGGTGATCTTCGAACCGGAGAACATCAAGAAGCTCTCCAGCTGCGGTGTGGCCTTCCTCGACTCGGCCGATGAGATGATCCCGGCGATGCTCAAATACCTGGGCCTGGACCCCAACAGCCAAAACCCGGAAGACTACAAAACCGCCGAAGCCAAGTTGCTCGCCGTGCGCCCGTATGTCACCTACTTCCATTCCTCCAAGTACATTGGCGATCTGGCCAACGGCGACATCTGCGTGGCGGCCGGTTTCTCCGGCGACATCCTGCAAGCCGCCGAGCGCGCCGAAGAGGCCGGCAAGGGCATCGAGATCGCCTACAGCATCCCCAAGGAAGGCGCCAACCTGTGGTTCGACATGATGGCCATCCCGGCCGACGCGGCGAACGGTAAACAGGCGCATGCGTTCATCAATTACCTGCTGCAGCCGGAAGTGATCGCCAAGGTCAGCGACTACGTCGGCTATGCCAACCCCAACCTCAAGGCGGGCGAATTCATGGATACCGAGGTGCGCGATGATCAATCGGTGTACCCACCGCAAGCGGTTTTGGACAAACTATTCGTTTCCGCCGAGCTGCCGCCCAAGGTGCAGCGTTTGATGACCCGGTCGTGGACCAAGGTTAAATCCGGCGAATAATCAAAGCGCCCGGCCTCGCATGCCGGGCTTCATTGAGTTGGGAGTGTGTGATGGCGATTGCCTCTGGTGCCTACAAGAAAGCCCTCGAGGGCAGCCAGCAACCCAAACAGGTGCTGGTTAAAATCGATCGGGTCAGCAAGCAGTTCGACGAGACCCTGGCGGTGGATGGCGTATCGCTGACGATCAACAAGGGCGAAATCTTCGCCCTGCTCGGCGGCTCGGGCTCTGGCAAGTCGACCTTGCTGCGCATGCTCGCCGGTTTCGAGCGGCCCACCGAGGGGAAAATTTTCCTCGACGGTGTCGACATCACCAACATGCCGCCCTACGAGCGGCCGATCAACATGATGTTCCAGTCCTATGCGCTGTTCCCGCATATGACCGTGGCGCAGAACATTGCCTTCGGCCTCAAGCAGGACAAGATGAGCAAGGAAGACGTCGACGCTCGCGTCGCCGAGATGCTCAAGCTGGTGCAGATGAGCCAGTACGCCAGGCGCAAGCCGCACCAGCTGTCCGGCGGCCAGCGCCAGCGCGTGGCCCTGGCCCGTTCACTGGCCAAGAGCCCCAAGCTGCTGCTGCTCGATGAGCCGATGGGCGCACTGGACAAGAAACTCCGTTCGCAGATGCAGCTGGAGCTGGTGGAAATCATCGAGCGGGTCGGCGTGACCTGCGTGATGGTCACCCACGACCAGGAAGAGGCCATGACCATGGCCCAGCGCATCGCCATCATGCACCTCGGTTGCATCGAACAGATCGGCAGCCCGGTGGACATCTACGAGACGCCGATCAGCCGCCAGGTTTGCGAATTCATCGGCAACGTCAACCTGTTCGAAGGCCAGATCGTCGAAGACATGGAAGGCCACGCGCTGATCGACAGCCCGGTGCTAGAGCGCAGCATCTACGTCGGTCACGGCGTGACCACCTCCGCCGAGGACAAGAGCATCACCTATGCCATCCGCCCGGAGAAGCTGCTGGTCACCACCGAGCAGCCGGCCAGCGAATACAACTGGTCGCGCGGCACCGTGCATGACATCGCCTACCTCGGCGGCCACTCGGTGTTCTACGTCAAGCTGCCGAGCGGGGCGATCGTCCAGTCCTTCGTCGCCAACGCCGAGCGGCGCGGCGCGCGGCCGACCTGGGACGATGAAGTGTTCGTCTGGTGGGAAGACGACAGCGGGGTCGCGCTGCGCTCATGAAAATTTCCAGTCTCAAGAAACGTCTGCCCAGCGGTCGGCATACCGTGATCGGTGTGCCATTCGCCTGGCTGTTCCTGTTCTTCCTGCTGCCGTTCCTGATCGTCCTGAAGATCAGCTTCGCCGAAGCCGACGTGGCGATTCCGCCCTACACGGAAATCTACAGCTGGGCGGAGAACCAGCTGTCGATCATCCTCAGCGTCGAAAGCTACATGCGCCTCGGCGAGGACTCGCTGTATCTGGCGGCCTATCTCGGTTCGCTGAAGATGGCGCTGATCAGCACCCTGCTGTGCCTGCTGATCGGCTACCCGATGGCCTACGCCATCGCCCGCGCCAGCAAGGAAATGCAAACCACCCTGCTGCTGCTGATCATGATGCCGACCTGGACCGCGATCCTGATTCGCGTCTACGCCTGGATGGGCATCCTCAGCAACAACGGTCTGCTTAACAGCTTCCTGCTCGGCATCGGGCTGATCGACAACCCGCTGCACATCCTCAACACCAACCTCGCGGTGTATATCGGCGTGGTCTATTCGTACCTGCCGTTCATGGTGTTGCCGCTCTACGCCAACCTGGTCAAGCACGATGGCAGCTTGCTGGAGGCCGCCGCCGACCTGGGTTCGAGCACCTTCAACAGCTTCTGGAAGATCACCGTACCGCTGTCGAAGAACGGCATCATCGCCGGCTGCATGCTGGTGTTCATCCCGGTGGTCGGCGAATTCGTGATTCCTGAGCTGCTCGGCGGCCCGGAGACCCTGATGATCGGCAAGGTGATGTGGCAAGAGTTCTTCAATAACCGCGACTGGCCGGCGGCGTCGGCCCTGGCGGTGGTGATGCTGCTGATCCTGATTGTGCCAATCATCCTGTTCAACAAGAACCAGGCGAAAGAGCTGGAGGGCAAGGTATGAAGCGCTTCAGTTTCTCGACGCTGATGCTCTGGGTTGGGCTGATTTTCATCTACGCGCCGATGGTGATTCTGGTCATCTACTCGTTCAACGCCTCCAAGCTGGTGACGGTGTGGGGCGGCTGGTCGGTGAAGTGGTATGTCGGCCTGCTGGATAACAGCCAGCTGATGGGTTCGGTGATGCGCTCGCTGGAGATTGCCTGCTACACGGCGATCGCCGCGGTGGCGCTGGGCACCTTGGCGGCCTTCGTGCTGACGCGGATTCCACACTTCCGGGGCCGCACGCTGTTCGGCGGCATGGTCACTGCGCCGCTGGTGATGCCCGAAGTGATCACCGGCCTGTCGTTGCTCCTGCTGTTCGTGGCCATGGCCCAGCTGATCGGCTGGCCGGCCGAGCGTGGCCTGCTGACCATCTGGATCGCCCACACCACGTTCTGTTCGGCCTACGTGGCGGTCGTGGTGGCGGCGCGCCTGCGCGAACTGGACCTGTCCATCGAAGAGGCGGCGATGGATCTGGGTGCCAAGCCGTGGAAGGTGTTCTTCCTGATCACCATCCCGATGATCGCGCCGTCGCTGGCGGCGGGGGGGATGATGTCGTTCGCCCTGTCGCTGGATGATCTGGTGCTTGCCAGCTTCGTCTCCGGGCCGGGCTCGACCACCTTGCCGATGGAGGTGTTCTCCGCCGTGCGCCTAGGCGTGAAGCCGGAAATCAACGCGGTCGCCAGTCTGATTCTGTTGGTGGTCTCGCTGTTCACCTTCTGCGCCTGGTACTTCGCCCGGCGCTCGGAAGAGCGGCGCAAGCGGGCGATCCAGGAAGCCATGGAAACCATGGGCAAAGAAGCCTCTGCCCCGGCGTGGAAATCCAACGCCGAGCAGGTTGCCTGAGGCTCAGGCTGGTATGAACAACGGGCCCTGCGGGGCCCGTTTTCATGTGCATGGGCGCTAATTCCGTAGGCGCGATCCGAGCGGTGTGCAGCCATTGCGGATCAAGCCGCGCCTACTGGGTTGTGCTCACGAGAGCGCCCCCTCGCTCACAGCTTGGCGATCGAGACCTCGGTGGATTTGACGAAGGCGATCACTTCACTGCCGACGCCCAGTTCCAGCTCCTTGACCGAACGCGTGGTGATCACCGAGGTGACGACACCGGCGGCGGTCTGCACGTCGATTTCCGAGAGCACGTCGCCGAGGACGATTTCCTTGATAGTGCCTTTGAACTGGTTGCGCACGTTGATGGCTTTGATGGTCATGGTGTGTATCTCCTAGCGGTCGGTGGATTGGGGAGCGGCTCCCTCTCCCGTTTACGGGAGAGGGTTGGGGAGAGGGCAAAATTGGCGCCCCTCTCCCCCGGCCCCTCTCCCACAAGTGGGAGAGGGGAGTTTCCTAAAGCGCCCAGCGCAGTTGCGTGGGCAACGGTGAAACGGGTTCCGGTTCGGGCGGCAACGGCGCTTGCGCCAGCACCCGGTTGAGCACTTCCGCCTCCAGCGCGGCGAGGCGTGGCGAAGAGCGGGCGCGCGGGCGGGCCAGGCCAACCGGCAGGTCCAAGCCGATGCGGCCATCCTCGATGAGGATCACCCGGTCGGCGGTGGCCACCGCCTCACTGACGTCGTGGGTGACCAGCAGCACGGTGAAGCCATGCTGCTGCCACAGGCGTTCGATCAGTTGCTGCATCTCGATACGGGTCAGCGCATCCAGCGCGCCGAGCGGTTCATCGAGCAACAGCAGGCGCGGCCGATGGATCAGCGCGCGGGCCAGGGCGACGCGCTGCTTCTGGCCGCCGGACAGCGCCGCCGGCCACTCGTGGGCACGATCGGCCAGGCCCACCGCTTCCAGCGCCTCGCGCGCCTTGGCCCGCCAGTCGCCGGAGAGGCCCAGGCCGACGTTGTCGATCACCCGCTTCCAGGGCAGCAGGCGGGCATCCTGGAACATCAGGCGGATGTCCTCGCGGGCCGCCGCCAGCGGACCGTTGCCGGCCAGCAGCGCGCCGTCGCTCGGCTGGTCGAGGCCAGCCAGTAAGCGCAGCAAGGTGCTCTTGCCGCAGCCGCTGCGGCCAACCACGGCGACGAACTGCCCGGCCGGGATGTGCAGGTCGATGTCACTCAGCACCTGGCGTTCGCCGAAGTGTTTGCCGATGCCGTCGAGCGCCAGCGGGATGCCGCGCTTGAGGGTATGCAGGGCGGTCATGCGGCACCTCCTTTGGCCTGATAGGCCTGATAGGCCGGATGCCAGCGCAGCCAGACGCGTTCCAGGCCGCGCGCGGCAAGGTCGGCGAGCTTGCCGAGCACGGCGTAGAGGAGGATCGCCAGCACCACCACGTCGGTCTGCAGGAATTCGCGGGCGTTCATCGCCAGATAGCCGATGCCGGCGCTGGCGGAGATCGTCTCGGCGACGATCAGCGTCAGCCACATGAAACCGAGGGCGAAGCGCACGCCGACCAGAATCGACGGCAGCGCACCGGGCAGGATCACCTGGCGGAACAGCGCGAAGCCGGACAGCCCGTAGCTGCGCGCCATCTCCAGCAGGCCGGGGTCGATGTTGCGGATGCCGTGGTAGGTGTTGAGGTAGATCGGGAACAGCGTGCCGAGGGCGACCAGGAAAATCTTCGCGCTCTCGTCGATGCCGAACCACAGGATCACCAGCGGGATCAGCGCCAGGTGCGGCACGTTGCGCAACATCTGCACCGAACTGTCGAGCAGGCGTTCGCCCCAGGTCGACAGTCCGGTGATCAGACCGAGCGCCAGACCGATGGCGCCGCCGATGGCGAAGCCGACACCGGCGCGCCAGCCACTGATCGCCAGGTGCTGCCAGAGCTCGCCGCTCTGCACCAGCGCCACGCCAGCGGCGAACACCGCGCTGGGCGCCGGCAGGATGCGCGTCGACAGCCAGCCGGCGACCACCGCCAGTTGCCAGAGGGCCAGCAGCAGCACGGGCAAAGCCCAGGGGGCCAGGCGCGCGGCCAGTTTGTGTAGCGTTTGCGGGGTCATGCTCAACGCTCCTTGCGTTCTTTGCGTTTGTGGGGATGGTTCGAGCCGACCGGCCACCCTCTCCCCCGGCCCCTCTCCCGCAAGCGGGCGAGGGGAGTCAATCCGTGCGCGCCCCTGCCACTCGGCTGACCGGCAACTCCGCCCAGCTCCCTCTCCCATTCATGGGAGAGGGTTGGGGAGAGGGCGCTTTTCCGCGCGTTCCTCAACTCGCCGAGGCCGCCTTGGGCAACACATCGTTGGCCACCATCTCGCCAAACGGGCTGATGTAGCCGCGCCCTTCGGGCTGCGCCGGGCGCGCCACGTCGAGGTGCGGGAACAGCAGCTCGGCGACCCGATAGGACTCTTCCAGGTGCGGGTAGCCGGAGAAGATGAAGGTGTCGATGCCCAGCGCGGCGTACTCCTTGACCCGCGCTGCCACGGTCGGGCCGTCGCCGACCAGCGCGGTACCGGCCCCGCCACGCACCAGGCCGACCCCGGCCCAGAGGTTCGGCGAGACTTCCAGGTGGTCCTTGCTGCCGCAGTGCAGGGCGGCCATGCGCTGCTGGCCGACCGAGTCGAAGCGCGCCAGCGACGCCTGGGCGCGAGCGATGGTGTCGTCGTCGAGGTGGCTGATCAGCCGGTCGGCGGCGGCCCAGGCCTCGGCGCTGGTCTCGCGGACGATGACGTGCAGGCGGATGCCGAAGCGCACTTCGCGACCCTGGGCGGCGGCCTTGGCGCGCACCTGGGCGATCTTCTCGGCCACCGCCGCCGGCGGCTCGCCCCAGGTCAGATACAGCTCGACCTGCTCGGCGGCCAGATCCTGCGCGGCGTCCGAAGAGCCGCCGAAGTACAGCGGCGGGCGCGGTTGCTGGAGCGGCGGATAGAGCAGCTTGGCGCCCTGCACTTGCAGGTGCTTGCCGGCGTAGTCGACGGTCTCGCCTTCCAGCACGCGGCGCCAGATGCGGGTGAATTCGACCGCGGCCTCGTAGCGCTCCTCGTGGCTCAGGTGCAGACCGTCGCCGGCCAGCTCGTCCGGGTCGCCGCCGGTGACCAGGTTGAACAGCGCGCGGCCGTTCGACAGCCGGTCGAGGGTCGCTGCCTGGCGTGCCGCCACGGTCGGCGAGATGATCCCCGGACGCAGCGCGACGAGGAACTTCAGGCGCTGGGTGACCGGGATCAGCGACGCCGCGACCAGCCAGGAATCCTCGCAGGAACGCCCGGTGGGAATCAGCACGCCGCCGAAGCCGAGGCGATCGGCGGCCTGGGCGATCTGTTGCAGGTAGCCGTGGTCGACCGCGCGCGCGCCTTCGGCGGTGCCCAGGTAGTGGCCGTCGCCGTGGGTCGGCAGGAACCAGAAAAGGTTGAGGCTCATGGAGTGGTCTCCTTCGTCATGCGTAGCCCGGATGCAATCCGGGGGCTTGGTGGTGGTCCCGGATGGCATCCGGGCTACGGTCCTTGATCGTGCTGGGTGAGGGTCCGCCCTCTCCCGGCCCTGCGGGCCACCCTCTCCCGCACACGGGCGAGGGGAAATTCGTGCTTAGCCTGAGCTGAGCGGCAGGCTCTCTTTCCCCAGCAGGCAAGCTCAATGAACTCGCCGATGCATGAAACCCCCTCTCCCGCTTGCGGGAGAGGGTCGGCTTACTGCACGGCCTGCGCCACCTTGGCCGGCGGCACCGCATCCGGCCGAGTCCAGATCACTTCCTGAATGCTGAGTTTTTTCGGGATCAGCTTCAGCGCGGTGAAGGTGTCGGCGATCTTCTGCTGCGCGGCGACCACGTTGGGGGTGAGGAACTGCGCGCCGTAGCCCTGGCGCTTCACCGCGATCGCGGTGATGTCCTTGGGCAGGCCGAGCAGCGGCGCGACCTGTTCGGTGACCTGATCCGGATCGGCTTTGGAGTCCTCGCCGACCGCGCGCACTTCCTCGATCAGCGCGCTAATCACTTGCGGGTGCTGCTGCGCATAGGGACGGGTGGCCAGGTAGAACTGGTGGTTGTCGACCAACTTTTCGCCATTGCGCAGGGTGCGCGCCTGCAGTTGCTGTTCGGCGGCGGCCTGGAACGGGTCCCAGATCACCCAGGCGTCGACGCTGCCGCGCTCGAAGGCGGCCCGCGCGTCGGCCGGCGGCAGGTAGATGGGCTGGATATCGCTGTACTTCAGGCCGGCTTCTTCGAGAGCGCGGACCAGCAGGTAGTGCACGTTGGAGCCCTTGTTGAGGGCGACTTTCTTGCCCTTCAGTTCGGCCACCGATTTCAGCGGCGAGTCCTTCGCTACTAGGATCGCCTCGCTGGTCGGCGCCGGCGGCTCGTAGGCGACGTAGAGCAGGTCGGCACCGGCGGCCTGGGCGAACACCGGCGGGGTTTCGCCGGTGACGCCGAAGTCGATCGAGCCGACGTTGAGCCCTTCGAGCAGCTGCGGGCCGCCGGGGAACTCGGTCCATTTGACCTCGACGCCCTGCTCGGCCAGGCGCTTCTCCAGCGAGCCCTTGGCCTTGAGCAGCACCAGGGTGCCGTATTTCTGATAGCCGATGCGCAGGACGCTATCGGACTCTGCTTGAGCTTGGGTGGCGCCGAAGGAAATGGCCGCGACAAACAGGGCGACCAGGCTCCGACGCAGAGTAATGGTGCGCATTGGCGCTCTCCTCTGAGTACGTTGGGTTGGTTGCGCCTGCTGGCCCGTTGGCGGGTGAGTAAGGCTGGGTGTAACAAAAAAACGGCACTTATCGTTCCGTAGGGCGGGTGCAACCCGCGCGGGTTGCACCCGCCCTACGGCTCTTTCAAGCGATGCAACTGCGTAGGAGCACATTCATTCGCGATAGAGGCCGCGAGCATCGCGAATGAATTCGCTCCTACGGTTTCTCGTTCAGATGCTCCATTGCGCCGTGGCCAGCAGGTTCGGGTCCAGCGCCCGCGGGCGGCGGGCCATGGCTCTGACGAAATGCTCCAGCGCTTCGTCGAGTCGTTGTTCCAAGGCCGGGGCGAACTGCGCCGCGGCACCGTTTTCGCCATAGGCGATCTGGCTGTCGTCGGCGAATACGCCGTGCAGCACTTCCTCGGCTTTCAGCGCGCTGAACACCGGCTTCAGCGCGTAATCCACCGCCAGCATGTGCGCCTTGCTGCCACCGGTGGAAAACGGCAGCACCACTTTGTGTTCGAAGGCACGCTCCGGCAGCAGATCGAGCAGGGTCTTCAGCGCCCCGGCAAACGACGCCTTGTACACCGGCGTGGCGACCAGCAGACCGTCGGCGCGAGAGACCTGGGTGAGCAGGTCACGGATGCGCGGACTGTCGAAGCGGGCGAACAGCAAGTCATCGGCGGCGAAGTCGGTGATCCGGTACTCCACCACCTCGATGCCACTGCGTCCCAGCCAGCGCCGCGAACAGTCCAGCAACAGGTTCGAGCGCGAACGTGCGGCCGGGCTGCCGCCGAGAGAAACCACCAACATGACCGACCCTCAGCGCTGCGGTTGCGCAGTCAGGCGCAGGTAGGGTTTCACCGCGCGATAGCCCTGCGGGAAGCGCCGCTGGATTTCCTCCGGATCTTGCAGCGACGGCACGATCACCACCTCGTCGCCGTCCTGCCAGTTGGCCGGAGTGGCGACCTTGTGCTGCTCGGTCAGTTGCAGCGAATCGATGACGCGCAGGATCTCGTGGAAATTGCGCCCGGTGCTCGCCGGGTAGGTGATGATCAGGCGCACCTTCTTCTGCGGGTCGATGATGAACAGCGAACGCACGGTCAGGGTGTCGTTGGCGTTCGGGTGGATCAGGTCGTAGAGGCTGGAAACCTGCCGGTCGGCGTCGGCGATAATTGGGAAGTTGACGCGGGTGTTCTGCGTCTCGTTGATGTCGTCGATCCAGCGCACGTGTGACTCGACCGGATCGACCGACAGCGCCAGCACCTTCACGCCGCGCTCGGCGAACTGGTCCTTGAGCTTGGCGGTGAAGCCCAGTTCGGTGGTGCACACCGGGGTGAAGTCGGCGGGGTGCGAGAACAGCACGCCCCAACTGTTGCCCAGCCAATCGTGGAAACGGATGCGACCTTGGCTGGAATCCTGTTCGAAGTCGGGGGCGATATCGCCGAGTCTGAGGGTCATGGTGCGGCTCCTGGGCAACTGTTCTGTGGCGCTCACTATGCTCAGGCTCTTGGAGAATTAAAAAGAATAAATAACAATTTATCTAGACCATAAAAGAATATAAGACACTCCCATCGACCGCTAAAATTCATCGCCATCCGGCTATAAGAAGCGAATCAAATATTCTTTATCAGAATAAAAAACAGCCTCTATAGTCCTACCGTTTCGCTCACATCCAAGGACATTGCTATGAAGCGACTGCTCACCTCTTCCCTGCTCGCCGCCGGCCTGGCGCTGGCCTCAAGCGCCCAGGCGGCGACCCTGCTCAACGTCTCCTACGACGTGATGCGCGACTTCTACAAGGAATACAACGCGGCCTTCCAGAAGCATTGGCAAGCCGAGGGCAACCCCGCGCTGACCCTGCAGATGTCCCACGGCGGCTCGAGCAAGCAGGCGCGCGCGGTGATCGACGGCCTGCCCGCCGACGTGATCACCATGAACATGGCCACCGACATCAACGCCCTTGCCGACAACGGCGGCCTGGTGCCGCAGAACTGGGCAACCCGCCTGCCGGACAACAGCGCGCCGTTCACCTCGGCCACCGTGTTCATCGTGCGCAAGGGCAACCCGAAGAACCTCAAGGACTGGCCGGACCTGCTCAAGGATGGCGTCGAGGTGGTGGTGCCGAACCCGAAGACCTCGGGCAACGGCCGCTACACCTACCTGTCCGCCTGGGGCTACGTGCTGCAGAACGGCGGTGACGAGAACAAGGCCAAAGACTTCGTCGGCAAGCTATTCAAGCAGGCGCCGGTGCTGGATACCGGCGGCCGCGCGGCGACCACCACCTTCATCCAGAACCAGATCGGCGACGTGCTGGTGACCTTCGAGAACGAGGCCGAGATGATCGCCCGCGAGTTCGGTCGCGGCGGCTTCGAGGTGGTCTACCCGAGCGTCTCCGCCGAGGCCGAGCCGCCGGTAGCGGTGGTCGACAAGGTGGTGGACAAGAAGGGCACGCGCAAGGAGGCCGAGGCCTACCTGAAATACCTGTGGTCCGACGAGGGCCAGCGCATCGCCGCCAACAACTACCTGCGCCCGCGCAACCCGAAGATCCTCGCCGAGTTCGCCGACCGCTTCCCGAAAGTCGAGTTCCTGCCGGTGGTGAAGACCTTCGGCGAGTGGCCGCAGATCCAGAAGACCCACTTCAACGACGGTGGCGTGTTCGATCAGGTGTATAGCGGCCAGTAATAGCGAGTGCTCTGAAAAAGCCGGGCAATGCCCGGCTTTTTTGTGGGCGCTGCGCACGCGCCCATAGCCAACCTCTCTTTTGCCTATTTCGAATCAGCGCATAACGCCGCACGCTGGCTGGCTACGCGGAACGCCCCTGACTACGCTGAACTCGCCGTTTGGCTTGATCACGAGCGAGGACAAATAGATGAAACGTTATGCAGCAGAATTTCTCGGCACCTTCTGGCTGGTCATGGGCGGCTGCGGCAGCGCCGTACTGGCCGCCGGCTTCCCGGAGGTCGGCATCGGCCTGCACGGCGTCGCCCTGGCCTTCGGCCTGACGGTGCTGACCATGGCCTACGCCATCGGGCCGATTTCCGGTTGTCACCTGAATCCTGCGGTGTCGATCGGGCTGTGGGCGGGGGGGCGTTTCGCGACCAGTCAGGTCGTCCCCTATATCGTCGCCCAGGTGCTCGGCGGCGCCGCTGCCGGTGGCGTGCTGTACCTGATCGCCAGTGGCGCCGCCGGCTTCGACGTGAGCCAGGGCTTCGCCGCCAACGGCTATGCCGCGCACTCCCCCGGCGGCTATTCGCTGCAGGCGGCGCTGATCTGCGAGGTGGTGATGACGCTGTTTTTCCTGCTGATCATCATGGGCGCCACCGATGCGCGCGCACCGGCCGGCTTCGCGCCGATCGCCATCGGCCTGGCGCTGACGCTGATCCACCTGATCAGCATTCCGGTGACCAACACCTCGGTGAATCCGGCGCGCAGCACTGGCGTGGCGCTGTACGTCGGCGACTGGGCCATCGCGCAACTATGGCTGTTCTGGCTCGCGCCGATTGCCGGCGCCGTGCTGGGCGCCTGGCTGTACCGGCTGATCGCCGGCGAAGCGCGCGAGCCGGTGGCAAGCACCGAGGCCGCCTGAGGCATAAAAAAGCCGGGCCCAGGGCCCGGCGAAACACCACTTGAGGAAATCCGCGGGCTGCGCCTGGCGCAACCCGTTTGGTTTAGAACCTGTTTACGATCTCGCGAGCTAGGGCCAGACAAGGCGAAATCGGGCGAAGAAGCGCAGTTTACGTGTTGTAAATGAGCATTCTGAGCCCGATTTCAACGCCGTATGGCCGACGCGCAGCAGATCGTAAACAGGTTCTTACAGCAGGGTCAGGGTGTAGCTAAGGATCAACCGGTTCTCATCCGAGTCGGCAACGTAGTTGCCGCGCTGGGTGGCGTTGCGCCAGGAGACGCCGAGGCCTTTCAGCGGGCCGCCCTGCAGGGTGTAGTCGAGGCGCAAGTCGCGTTCCCACTCCTGCTTGTCGCCAGTTGCCGAATCGATGTTGTCGCCCGACAGGTAGGTGATGATCGCTTTCAGGCCCGGTGCGCCGACCTTGGCGAAGTCGTAGCTGTATTCGGTCAGCCAGGTGCGCTCGCCGGCGTTCTGGAACTTGCCGATCTGGCGGTCGGTGATCAGATAGGCAGTGGAGCCGTCGCCCTGGTTGAGGAACGGAAAGGCGCTGTCGCCGCTGAGTGCCTGGTAGCCGGCGCTCAGCGCATGCGAACCAAGGCTGTAGGTGAAGAGCGCGCTCCAAGCCTGGTTGTCGACCTCGCCGGCGGTGATTGGCGCGCCCGCACCGGTCACGCCGTAGAAGCCGCTGCTGCGATAGCCTTCGGCGCGCCCGGCGACGCTGCTGTTCTTGCCGTCGGAGTTGCTGTCGAAATAGCGCAGGTCGCTCTTCAGCACGCCCGGGCCGATCGCCCAGTTGTGCAGCAGGCCGAGGAAGTGTTGTTTGTAGAAGTCTTCCAGGTTGCCGTAGTAGTACTGCGCGGTGAGGTCTTTGGTCAGCTTGTAGTCGCCACCGGCGTAGTAGAACTTGTTGGAGTCGGCTTGCTGGCCGTTGACCGCCGTGGCGCCGGCGATGCGCAGACCGATGTCGTCGGTGGAGCTACGGGTCTTGGTGTGCTCCAGTTGGCCGCCGATCAGAGTCAGGTTGTCGATTTCGCTCGAGGTAATCTGCCCGCCCTCGAACAGCTGCGGCAGCAGACGACCGTCGTTGAAAGTCACCACCGGCAGCTTCGGCTGCAGGGTGCCGAGCCGCGCTTCGGTCTTCGACAGGCGCAGCTTGGCAGTCGCGCCGGCCTTGCTGTAGTCGTCCACCGCCTTACCATCGCTGTCCAGCGGGAACAGCTGGCCCGGCTTGCGGCGGTCACTGGTATCGCCGTCGCCACCGCCGTCGAGCTTGACGCCGAGCAGGCCCACCACGTCGACCCCCACGCCGACCGTACCCTCGGTGAAGCCGGAGGCGTAGTTGAACAGGAAGCCTTGACCCCACTCGCTGGCTTCGCTGCGGTTGTCCGGGGTGTTCTTGCTGTTCAGGTTGTAATAGTAATTGCGTAGGCCCAGCGTCGACTTGCTGTCCTCGATGAAGCCGCCGGCGACAGCCTGCTGGCCAACTGCGGCGAGGGCGACAGCCAGCACCAGGGGGGACTTGTTCATGCGTTGCTCCTAAAGGTCTTGTTGGCTTTATTGGTCAGGCGTAGGGGATATTCGCTATATATGATTCTATACAGCGTAACGCCGTGGTCACAATTCCGAAGTCCGTTTCCTGGCCTTCGCTTCACCCCCGCGGCCGTTGCTCACGGCCAATGGGTGCACAGTAATGAAAAGTTCATAAATCAAAAAAGAATTGTTAGTTAGATTTTAATTCCTAGAATGAATAAAAGGATTTCCCTGATTTCCACCGCGATAACCGCCTGATCCGCTCAGAAGGTCGCGCCAGACAGGTGGCTTCTCCAGCCCTGGCCTACGCTAGGACGGCCTCCTCCCTTTTCCTGACCGAGATCCCTGCATGCTGCAACGCGTCCCCGACACCGAGAACCTGGCCGAATTGACCCTGCGCGGGCTGATTCTCGGCGCGCTGATCACCGTGGTGTTTACCGCCTCCAATGTGTACCTGGGTCTCAAGGTCGGCCTGACCTTCGCCTCGTCGATTCCCGCGGCAGTGATTTCCATGGCGGTGCTGCGCTACTTCGCCGGCGCCAATATTCTCGAAAACAACATGGTGCAAACCCAGGCCTCGGCGGCCGGCACGCTGTCGTCGATCATCTTCATCCTGCCCGGCTTGCTGATGATCGGGTACTGGAGCGGCTTTCCGTTCTGGCAGACCGCGGCGATCTGCGCCATCGGCGGGATTCTCGGCGTGCTGTACACCATCCCGCTGCGCCGGGTGATGGTGGTCAACAGCACGCTGCCGTATCCCGAAGGCGTGGCGGCAGCGGAAATTCTGCGCGTCGGTAGCGCCGCCGACGACCCCAGCCAAGCGGCACCGGACAGCCAGGCGCCGGGCCTGCGTGACATCCTCATCGGCAGCCTGGTGGCCGCACTGTTCAGCCTGTGCAGTAGCGGCTTCAAGCTGCTCGGCGAAGGCATCAGCCTGTGGCTCAACGCCGGCCAAGCGGTGTTTCGCCTGGCCACCGGGTTTTCCCTGGCGCTGGTCGGCGCCGGCTATCTGATGGGCATCACCGCCGGCATCTCAATCATCGTCGGTGTGGTGATCGCCTGGGGCGTGGCGGTGCCGCTGCTGACCGTCAACGCAGTGCCGCAGGTTGGCCAGAGCCTCAGCGAACTGGCCCTGCAATTGTGGAGTTCGCAGGTGCGCTTTCTCGGCGCCGGGACCATCGGCGTGGCGGCCTTGTGGACGCTGGCGACGTTGCTCGGGCCGATGGCTGAAGGGGTCGCCAGTTCGCTGCGGGCGGTGCGTGGCAGCGCGGAGGCGAGCGGCCTGCGCACCGAACGCGATATGCCAGCAAAGTGGATTCTAAGCATCGCCGGGCTGCTGCTGGTCGCTCTGTTTGGGGTGTTCGGCTACTTCCTCGGCGCCGCCGAACCGGACCTCACCGGCCTGGGCTTCTGGGGTTTGGTCACGACCTGCGTGGTGTTCGCCTTTGTCTTTGGCTTCCTGATCGCCGCGGCCTGCGGTTACATGGCCGGGCTGGTCGGCTCGTCGAGCAGCCCGATCTCGGGGATCGGCATCATCGCGGTAATCCTCGTCTCGCTGCTGATTCTCGGCATCGGCAGCCTTGAGCCGAACCTGCTGCACAGCAGCCATGGCAAGCTGGCGATTGCCCTGGCGCTGTTCACCACGGCGGTGATCCTGGCCATCGCAGCGATTTCCAACGACAACCTGCAAGACCTCAAGACCGGCTATCTGGTCGGCGCCACGCCATGGCGCCAGCAGGTCGCGCTAATCGTCGGCTGCCTGGTCGGCGCACTGGTGATCCCGCCCGTGCTCTCGCTGTTGTATGACGCCTATGGCTTCACCGGCGCCATGCCCCACGCCGGCATGGACCCACAGGAGGCGCTGGCCGCACCACAGGCGACGCTGATGACGGCGATCGCCAGCGGGATTTTCAACGACGCGCTGAACTGGACAATGATCCTCATCGGCATGGCCCTGGGGGTCGCGCTGATTCTCGTCGACCTGCTGCTGCGGCGTACCGGCAAGGCCAGCCTGCCGGTGCTGGCGGTCGGCCTGGGCATCTACCTGCCGCCGACCATCGGCATGACCCTGGTGGTCGGCGCGCTGCTCGCCTGGCTGTTGGAGCAGGCCCAGGCTCGCCGGGGCGGGAGCGATGGCGACAGCATGCAGCGCCGTGGCGTGCTGCTGGCCTCGGGGTTGATCGTCGGCGAAAGCCTGATGGGCATCCTGCTCGCCGCGCTGATCGGCGCCAGCGGCACGAGCGCGCCCCTGGCGCTGGTCGGCGCCGGGTTCGCCGAGACCGCGCAGTGGCTCGGCTTGCTGGTGTTCGCGGTGATCTGCGTGCTGTTCTACCAGCGTGTGCGCGGCAGCCGTGGGGCGTAGAGTGCGGCCAGTTGGGCGCATCGCGCGCCGCTGCAACGTACTGCCCTGGAGCACCCGATGAGCGATTCCCTCACGCAGATCAGCCGCCTGACCCTCGCCGACTATCAACAGTCGGCTGAGGCGTTTCGCACCGGCACCCGCGATCACGACGTGCGCCAGAACGTCTCCGCCTTGCTGCGCCACATTCATGCCGAGCCACCCTTTGCGATCCTCGATTTCGGCTGCGGACCGGGCCGCGACCTGCGCACCTTCGCCGAGCTCGGCCACCAGCCGGTCGGCCTGGACGGCTGCCCGCGCTTCGTCGAAATGGCCCGCGCCGACTCCGGTTGCGAGGTGTGGCACCAGGATTTTCTACAGCTCGACCTGCCCGCCGCGCACTTCGACGGCATCTTCGCCAACGCCTCACTGTTCCACGTGCCGCGCAGCGAGCTGCCGCGGGTGCTTGGCGAGCTGCAGGCGAGCCTGAAACCGGGCGGCGTGCTATTCAGCTCCAACCCGCGCGGCGCCAATCAGGAAGGCTGGCAGAACGGCCGCTACGGCTGCTTTCATGACCTCGACAGCTGGCGCGCTTATCTGCACGGCGCCGGCTTCGTCGAGCTGGAGCACTACTACCGGCCAACCGGTTTGCCGTGCGCCCAGCAGCCCTGGCTGGCCAGTGTGTGGCGCAAGGCCTGAGGCTCAGCCGCGATCGGCAGCGTAAAGGCCAGTCGGTAGGGCGGACTCAGGAGCGCAGAGAACAGTCGCCGCCCGCCACCGCAGGCTTGGCGTACTGCTTCGCGAGTACGCCCTACGGGACTGTTTTCTAACGTAGATTCGGGTGGGTTACGCCCCCCCCGGCCTACAAAAGCTGGTTTCAGCGCCTTGGTAGGAGCGAATTCATTCGCGATCCGCGGCGCCGGCTATCGCGGATAAATCCGCTCCTACAAAAAAATCTACGTCAGGCGCGTGGCGTACTCGCGCAGCAGTACGCCGTTGATCGCACGGCGGACTAGAGTGACTAGGCCACTCGCTCCGGAACTCGCCGCCATGCTCAGTGCCGCCCTCGCCCGTTTCCCGCGCCTCGACCTGATCCCCACGCCCACCCCGCTGGAGGCGCTGCCGCGCCTGTCGCAACAGCTCGGCCGCGCGCTGTGGATCAAGCGCGACGACACCACCACCCTGGCGCTCGGCGGCAACAAGGCGCGCAAGCTCGAATTCCTCGCCGCCGACGCCCTGCGCGCCGGCGCCGACATGCTGCTCACTGCCGGCGCGATCCAGTCCAACCACGTCCGCCAGACCGCCGCGGTGGCCGCGCGCCTGGGCCTCGGCTGTCACGCGCTGCTGGAAAACCCGATCGCCAGCGGCGACGCCGACTACCTGGGCAACGGCAATCGCCTGCTCCTCGACCTGTTCGGCGCCACGGTGGAAGCGGTCGCCAACCTCGACGACGCCGACAACCTGCTCGCCGCCAGCGCCGCGCATTTGCATAGCGCCGGCAAGAATCCCTACGTGGTGCCGATTGGCGGCTCCAACCCAATCGGCGCGCTCGGCTATGTGCGCGCCGGGCTGGAGCTGGCCGAGCAGATTCAGCGCAGCAATCAGCCATTCGCGGCGGTGCTGCTGGCCTCCGGCAGCGCCGGCACCCACGCGGGCCTGGCCCTCGCCCTGGGGTACGCGCTGCCCGGCACGCGAGTGATCGGCGTCAGCGTGTCACGCCCCGAGGCAACTCAGCGGCCGAAGGTCGAGGTCCTGCTGCAACGTACCGCCGAGCTGCTCGGCATCGCCGTGCCGAGCGGCCTGCATATCGAGCTGTGGGACCAGTACTTCGCCCCCCGTTATGGCGAGCCGAACCCCGCCACGCTGGCGGCGATCCGCTTGCTGGCCAGTCAGGAAGGCGTGCTGCTCGACCCGGTGTACACCGGCAAGACATTCGCCGGGCTGCTCGACGGCATCCAGCGCCAGGCCTTCGCCGACGGGCCGGTGCTGTTCCTGCACACCGGCGGCGCGCCGGCGCTGTTCGCCTACCGCTCCGCGTTCACCTGAGCTGCCCGCCGGCCGCCGGCAGTTCAGCGGCGCACCGCGCCGTGGGTAGGCCCGGCACGGCCCAGCACAGCGTCTACCCTGCATAGACATCCACCTGCACGGGGATTTGCCATGATCCATTCGTTTCTGCGTCGTCACCTGCTGCTCGGCAGCTTCGCCCTGCTGCTCGGCCTGGCCAGCGGCGCCTCGGCCGCCGACCTGCTCGACGCCATCAAGGCCAACGGCAGCATCAAGGTCGGTCTGGAGGGCACCTATCCGCCGTTCAACTACCAGGACGAAAAAGGCCAGCTGAGCGGCTTCGAGGTCGACTTCGCCAACGCCCTGGCCAAGGAGCTGGGGGTCAAGGCCGAGTTCCAGCCGACCAAGTGGGACGGCATCCTCGCCGCGCTGGAGTCCAAGCGCCTCGACGTGGTGATCAACCAGGTGACCATCTCCGAGGAGCGCCAGAAGAAATACGACTTCTCCACGCCCTACACCGTCTCCGGCATCCAGGCGCTGACCCGCAAGGACACCGCGGCGAGCATCACCGGCGCGCAGAGCCTGGCCGGCAAGAAGGTCGGCGTCGGCCTCGGCACCAACTACGAGCAATGGCTGAAGGACAACGTGCCGGACGCGGTGATCAAGACCTACGACGACGACCCGACCAAGTTCCAGGACCTGCGCGTCGGGCGCATCGACGCGATCCTGGTCGACCGTCTGGCGGCCTTCGAGATGGTCAGCAAGACCGGCGACCAGCTGGCCCTGGCCGGCCAGGCGTTCTCCCGTCAGGAGGCCGGCGTGGCACTGCGCAAGGGCAACCCGGCGCTGCTCGCGGCGATCAACCAGGCGATCGCCAAGCTGCGCGCCGACGGCACGCTCACGCAGCTCTCGGAGAAATGGTTCAAGGCTGACGTCACGCAATGATCGAAGCCAGCCTGCAACTGGCTCTCGACTCCGCCCCCTTCTTGCTCAAGGGGGCGATGTGGACCGTAGTGCTCAGCCTCGGCGGGATGTTCTTCGGTCTGCTGCTGGGCTTCAGCCTGGCCTTGCTGCACCTCTACGCGATTACCCCGTTGCGCTGGCTGGCCAAGGTCTACGTGTCGTTCTTCCGCGGCACGCCGCTGCTGGTGCAGTTGTTCATGATCTATTACGGCCTGCCGCAGCTGGGCATTCAGCTCGAACCGCTACCGGCGGCGCTGATCGGCTTCTCGCTGAACATGGCCGCCTACACCTGCGAAATTCTCCGCGCGGCGATCGCCTCGATCGACCGCGGCCAGTGGGAGGCCGCTGCCAGCATCGGTATGACCCGCGCGCAGACCCTGCGCCGTGCGGTGCTGCCGCAGGCCGCACGCACCGCCTTGCCGCCGCTCGGCAACAGCTTCATCTCGTTGGTCAAGGACACCGCTCTGGCCGCCACCATCCAGGTCCCCGAGCTGTTCCGCCAGGCGCAGCTGATCACCGCGCGGACTTTCGAGATCTTCACCATGTACCTCGCCGCCGCGCTGATCTACTGGGCGCTGGCCAGCGTCCTCGCGCACTTCCAGGGCCGCCTGGAGGCGCGGGTCAACCGCCACGAGCAGGACGCGCCATGATCGCCGTGCGCAACCTGAGCAAGCAGTTCCACGGTCAGCCGGTGCTGCAGGGCATCGATCTCGACGTCGCGCCCGGCGAAGTGGTGGCGATCATCGGCCCGAGCGGCTCGGGCAAGACCACCTTGCTGCGCTGCCTGAATCTGCTGGAGACGCCCAGCGGCGGCAAGATCCAGGTCGGCGATATCGAGATCGACGCCGACCGACCGCTAAAACCGCAGCAGAACCTGATCCGCCAACTGCGCCAGCGGGTCGGTTTCGTGTTCCAGAACTTCAATCTGTTTCCGCACCGCAGCGCGCTGGAGAACATCATCGAAGGCCCCATGGTGGTGAAGAAGGAGTCGCGCGAGGTCGCCGTGAGCCGGGCCCGCGCGCTGCTCGCCAAGGTCGGCCTGGCCGGCAAGGAAGATGCCTATCCCAAGCGCCTGTCCGGCGGCCAGCAGCAACGCGTGGCGATCGCCCGCGCGCTGGCCATGCAGCCCGACGTGATCCTCTTCGACGAACCGACCTCGGCGCTCGACCCCGAGCTGGTCGGCGAGGTGCTCGCCACCATCCGCGGCCTGGCCGAAGAGCAGCGCACCATGGTCATCGTTACCCACGAGATGAGCTTCGCCCGCGACGTCGCCAGCCGGGCGATCTTCATCGACGGCGGGGTGATCGTCGAACAAGGCCCGGCGCGCGAACTCTTCAGCGCGCCGAAGGAGGAACGCACCCGGCAGTTCCTCGCCAAGTTTCTCGGCGACTCACTGCGGTAGCCGCACCGCACCGCACCGCACCGCACCGGCCGACGGTCTGACGCAGCGCTTCCGCAGCGGACGAAAGTGCGTAAGATGCGCGCCCGCTTTACGCCGCCCTGCTGGAAGTACGCATGAATCCCGCCACGCTCCTCTCCCTGCCCTTGCTCGCCCTGGCCCTCGGTGGCTTCGTGGTCGGCAGCAGCGAATTCATCATCATGGGCCTGCTGCCCGAGGTCGCCGCCGACCTGCGTGTCAGCCTGGCCGACGCCGGTCTGCTGGTCAGCGCCTACGCGATGGGCGTGGTGATCGGCGCGCCGCTGCTCGGTCCATTGCTCGGCCGGCTGGCACGCAAGCGGGCGCTGCTGTGGCTGATGGGTGCCTATGCGCTGGGCAACCTCGGCTGCGCACTGGCGCCGGATTACCACTGGCTGCTCGCCGCGCGCATGCTCACGGCGATCTGCCATGCCGGCTTCTTCGGCTGTGCCACCTTGTTGGCCATCGAACTGGCCCCGGTGCATCGGCGCGCCTCGGCGATGGCCCTGGTGCTCAGCGGCCTGACCATCGCCAACGTGCTCGGCGTGCCGCTCGGCGCCTGGCTCGGCCAGGCCACCAGCTGGCGCATGACCTTCTTCGTGGTCGCCGGCCTCGGCGCGCTGGCGGTGCTGGCGATGGCGCTGTGGCTGCCGCACGGCCACGCGCCGGCCCGCAACGCCGCGCACAGCGCCTGGGGCGGCGTGCTGCGCTGGCCGGTGCTGCATCCGCTGCTGGTTTGCTGCCTGTCGTCGGTGGCGCTGTTCAGCGTGTTCACCTACATCAGCCCGCTGCTGCGCGAGGTGGGCGGTTACTCAGCCGAGCAGAACAACGGCGCGCTGCTGCTGTTCGGCATCGGCCTGACCCTCGGCAACCTGCTTGGCGGGCGCCTGGCCGACCGCGGCCTACGACATGCGGTGCCGGTCGCCCTGGGGATCAGCGGACTGGCCCTGCTCGGTCTGTTCGCCTGGCTGCACCAGCCGCTGCTGCCGCTTGCGTTGTTGCTGCTGTGGGGCATGGCCAGCTTCGCGATTTCCTCGCCGCTGCAGATGCTGCTGGTCGAGCAGGCCGGTGAGTCGGCGAGCCTCGCGGCGACCCTCAGCCACGCCGCGTTCAACCTCGGTAACGCCAGCGGCGCCTGGCTCGGCGGGCTGTGGCTGAGCACTCAGTACGGCTTGAGCAACCTGCCGCTGCTCGGCGTCGGCGCGCTGGCGCTGACCATCCTGGTCGCCCTGCCACTGCCGCGCCTGCGCGCCAGCAAAGAGCGCATCGGCCTGCATTGAGCGCTGCGGCGCAGCGCCGCCCTTAGATTGAGGGAGGCTGCGCTAGCCTGCGTGGTGCGCTGACGGGTAGCGTTACGGCCAATCCATCCTACGACTCGGCTTTAGTCGAGTAGCAGGATGCAATCCGGCACACGACTCGCCCGCTTCCCGGATTGCATCCGGGCTACTGGATCCCCGCCTACGCGGAGACGACGGCGGTGGCGCAGAACCTCACCCGGTCACGTCACTCCCGCGCAGGCCGGAGTCCAGCGCGCGCCGGGCGGAAATTCCCATCCCTGCTGGAAAACCCTGGAAGCGCACAGGCGCTACAGCAGCTCGCCGAGCAATTGGCGCAGCGCTTCGCGCTGCAGCGGATCGCTGGCCAGCAGGCGCACTTGCGCGCTGAGTTGGGCGATATCTGGGGTCGGCAGATTGAGGTGTTCGGGATGGATCTCCGCGCCGCCGCTGACCAGCAGGGCGAAGTGGATGACGTTCTCCAGCTCGCGGGTATTGCCGGGCCAGGCGTAGGCGTTGAGCACGCGCTGCGCGGCGCTGCTGATCAGCGGCAGGGCCAGACTCAGGCGCTGGGCATACAGGCCGAGGAAGTACTCGGCCAGCGGCGCGATATCGCCGACCCGCTCGCGCAACGGCGGCAGCACCAGACGCCCTTCATTGAGATACAGATAGAGCCGTTCGTTGAACTTACCGGCGGCCACCGCCTTGCCCAGGTCGATGCTGGTCGCGGCCACCAGGCGCACCTCCACCGGGTTCGCCTGGCTGGCGCCGACGCGCGTCACTTCGCGGGTTTCCAGCGCTGCCAGCAACTTGGCCTGCAGAGCCAGCGGCAGGTCGCCGATCTCATCCAGGTACAAGGTGCCGCCATTCGCCGAGCCAAACCAGCCGGCGCGGCTGCTGGCGGCGCCGGCATACGCGCCCGCCACATAGCCGAACAATTCGGCTTCGGCATGGCTGGGACTCAGGCCACTGCAACTGAGCGAGACGAACAGCCCGGGGCGGTCGCTTTCCCGGTGGATATGCCGGGCCAGCAACTCCTTGCCGGTGCCGGTTTCGCCGCTGATCAGCACCGGCAAAGCGCCGGGCGACAGAACGGTGAGTTCCTCGCGCAATTGCCGCGAGCGTGGATCGACGAAGACCAGCGCCTTGGCGCGGATGCTCAGCGGGCTTTTGTCCGCCTCGGGCAGGATCAGCAACGGCTGATCGAAGGTAGCGCTACGGCTCATGGCCAACTCCCGCCGAGCGGCACCGCTGTACGGCGCTCCGGCGTATTGAAAAGGTGGATGCGTCAGGCGCGGCGCCTGGCTTGCTGCTCGATCTGGTTCTGCAGGCGGAACAGATAGGCGAAGCCCTGCTCCCAGCGTTGATGGCCGGACTTCACATTGATATGCCCGGCGCCGCTGAGAATCGCGGTTTCCGCGCCCCATTGGCGCGCTAGTTCGAGCACGCGCGCGGCGCTGGCGGCGGAGTCGTTGTCGGAGCCGACCAGCTGGCTGGGGAACGGCAACAGATCCTGCGGAATCGGCGCGAAATTGTGCAGCGCCGGCGGGCAGTCAGGTCGTTCGACATCGGCCGGGGCGACCAGCAGCGCCCCGCGTATCAGGCGCAGCAAGGCCAGCGGCGCCTGCGCCGCCCAATGCGCGACGGTGACGCAACCGAGGCTATGCGCGATGAGGATCACCGGCGTCGGCTCACTAGCAATGGTCCGCTGCAGCGCGGCGATCCAGTCACCGCGCAACGGGTTCTGCCAGTCGCGCTGCTCGACCCACACGGCATTCGGCAGGCTGCGCAGCCAATGGCTTTGCCAGTGCTCGGCGGGCGAACCCTGCCAACCCGGCAAAATCACATAACGAATGGCTTGGCTACGCATGGCGGCCTCCTTGATGGACTGGATTGGCGGCAGTCTAGGTCGAAGGCTTATAGCTGTTAAGTAATAAGAAATTATTTACTTATTACTTAAATCGCAAAAATCTCGCTGCCTTTCGAAAATTCCGGCGCAGCCGATTGGCGTGTGAAGGGGGCGATTCCGGTAGCTGGTCAAGCCATGAGCGAAACCACACTGGCGACTTAAACGCAGCCGTCTGCTCAATCAGGCCGAAATTGTGATTTTGGTTATATAAAAATTCTTAAATAGTATTTTTATGAATATTGCTGAGGCTTCTACTATCTCTCCACGCCATCGAGCCAGGTCTCACGACGACTTAATTCCAAGGAGCAGATAGATGAGTGCATCACTACGCAGCATCGAAGGCCAGGACGAAGCCAGCATCCTGCGCGAGATCCAGAATGCCCTGCATGGCCTGCGGTTCGGCTCGGTGGAAATCACCGTGCATAACGGCCAAGTGGTGCAGATCGAGCGCAAAGAGAAGTTTCGCCTGCAAGCGCCAAACGGCAAGCAATCCTGAGTACAGGCCGACCGGAACTCCGGAGGACAGCGCATGAAAACCCATGCCAACACCGCTCGAGCACACCCCAGCAGCGCGGTAGAAAAAATAAGCCAAAACACCGAGCACACTCGAATTCTTAGGAGCTACACCATGTCCATCCGCCGTTTCGCTCTGGCTACTCTGGCCACCGCACTTGCCGCTACCCTGATTGCCGGCCCGGCCATCGCCGCCACGGAAATCCTCAACGTTTCCTATGACCCGACTCGCGAGCTCTATCAGGAGTACAACGCCGAGTTCAACAAGTACTGGCAGGCCCAGGGTCATGAGGCCGTGAAGGTCCAGCAATCCCACGGCGGCTCCGGCAAGCAGGCTCGCGCAGTGATCGACGGCCTGAAAGCCGACGTGGTGACTCTGGCCCTGGCCGGCGACATCGATGAGCTGAACAAGCTCGGCAAGCTGATCCCGGACAACTGGCAAGAGCGTCTGCCGGAGGCCAGCACGCCGTACACCTCGACCATCGTGTTCCTGGTGCGAAAGGGCAACCCGAAAGGCATCAAGGACTGGGGTGACCTGACCAAAGAAGGCGTGGAAGTCATCACCCCGAACCCGAAAACCTCTGGCGGCGCACGCTGGAACTTCCTCGCCGCCTGGGCCTATGGTGTGCAGAAATTCGGTAGCGAAGAGAAAGCTCAGGAATACGTGAAGGCGCTGTATCAGCATGTGCCGGTCCTCGACACCGGGGCGCGTGGTTCGACCATCACCTTCGTCAACAACAACATCGGCGACGTGCTGCTGGCCTGGGAAAACGAAGCCTTCCTGGCCCTCAAAGAGCAAGGCGGCGAGAACTTCGAGATCGTCGCCCCGAGCCTGTCGATTCTGGCCGAGCCACCGGTGGCGGTGGTCGACAAGAACGTCGACAAGAAAGGCACCCGCGCCGTCGCCGAAGCCTATCTGAAGCACCTGTACAGCCCGGAAGGTCAGCGCATCGCGGCGAAGAACTTCTACCGCCCACGGGACAAGTCGGTGGCTGCGGAATTCAGCAAGCAGTTCCCCGACCTGAAACTGGTCACCATCGACAAAGATTTCGGTGGCTGGAAAGTCGCCCAACCGAAGTTCTTCAACGACGGCGGAGTGTTCGACAAGATCTACCAGGCGCAGTGAGCTCGCAGAGCGAACGTAGGATGGCTGGAGGCACGTCGCACCGATACCCATCCTACGAATGAACCACTAGGGGTTAGAATCGCCGCCCCGAGCAAAACGAGAGAGGGAAGCCCGCGGCTTCCCTTTGTCGCGAGCGGAACCAGGCGAATCTGGACAAGCGGCCAGCCGTTTCTCCGAGCGTTCCAACGCAGATATAAGGACAGACCATGTCACGCCGTATTTCCCCCGTCATACCCGGCTTCGGGCTGACGCTGGGCTACACCCTGGTGTACCTCAGCCTGCTGGTGCTGATTCCCCTGGGTGCGATGTTTCTCAAGACCACGCAACTGAGTTGGGAGCAATTCTGGGCGATCATCAGCGCACCGCGCGTGCTCGCCGCGCTCAAGCTGAGCTTCGGCACCGCGTTCGTCGCCGCAGTGATCAACGGCTTGATCGGCACGCTGCTGGCCTGGGTGCTGGTGCGCTACGACTTCTTCGGCCGCAAGGTCATCGACGCGATGATCGACCTGCCGTTCGCCCTGCCCACCGCCGTTGCCGGCATCGCCCTCACCGCGCTGTATGCGCCGGCCGGGCTGGTCGGCCAGTTCGCCAGCGAGCTCGGTTTCAAGATTGCCTACAGCCCGCTGGGCATCACCCTGGCGCTGACCTTCGTGACCTTGCCGTTCGTGGTGCGCACCGTGCAACCGGTGCTCGCCGACATCCCCCGCGAAGTCGAAGAAGCCGCCGCCTGCCTGGGCGCCAAGCCGATGCAGGTGTTCCGCCATATCCTCGTGCCCGCGCTGTTACCGGCCTGGCTGACCGGCTTCGCGCTGGCCTTCGCACGTGGCGTCGGCGAGTACGGCTCGGTGATTTTCATCGCCGGCAACATGCCGATGAAGACCGAGATCCTGCCGCTGCTGATCATGGTCAAGCTCGACCAGTATGACTACACCGGCGCCACCGCCATCGGCGTCTTGATGCTGGTGGTCTCCTTCATTCTGCTGCTGCTGATCAACCTGCTGCAGCGCCGCATTCAGACACCTTGAGGAGGCTGCCATGTCTACTACGACCATAACCGCCTCCGCCACCGCCAATGCCGCGCGACGGGGCAATGCCTGGGGCCGCCGACTGTTGATCATCAGCGCCTGGCTGGCCTTTGCGCTGTTCCTGCTGCTGCCGCTGTACATCGTCTTGAGCGAGGCGTTGAAGCAGGGCCTGGGCACCTTCGCCAGCGCGATTTTCGAGCCGGATGCGATTTCGGCGCTGAAACTGACGCTGATCGCCGTGGCCATCTCGGTGCCGCTCAATCTGGTCTTCGGCGTCTCCGCGGCCTGGTGCGTAAGCAAGTTCGAGTTCCCCGGCAAGAGCCTGCTGGTGACCCTGATCGACCTGCCGTTCTCGGTCTCGCCGGTGATTGCCGGCCTGATCTACGTGCTGCTGTTCGGCGCCCAGGGTTACTTCGGCGCATGGCTGAGCGATCGCGACATCCAGATCGTCTTCGCCGTGCCTGGCATCGTCCTGGCCACCCTGTTCGTCACCGTACCCTTCGTCGCCCGCGAGTTGATCCCGCTGATGCAGGAGCAGGGCACCCAGGAAGAAGAGGCCGCGCGTCTGCTCGGCGCCAACGGCTGGCAGATGTTCTGGCACGTGACCCTGCCGAACATCAAATGGGGGCTGATCTACGGCGTGGTGCTGTGCACCGCGCGGGCGATGGGCGAGTTCGGCGCGGTGTCGGTGGTCTCCGGGCACATCCGCGGCGTCACCAATACCCTGCCGCTGCATGTCGAAATTCTCTACAACGAATACAACCATGTCGCCGCGTTCAGCGTCGCCAGCCTGCTGCTGATCCTCGCGTTGATCATCCTGCTGCTCAAGCAGTGGAGCGAAGCGCGTATGTCCCGCCTCAAGTCCAAAGCTGACGAGGAATAATTCATGTCGATCGAAATCCGTAACGTCAGCAAGAACTTCAACGCGTTCAAGGCGCTCAACGACATCAATCTGGATATCCAGAGCGGCGAGCTGGTGGCCCTGCTCGGCCCGTCCGGCTGCGGCAAGACCACCCTGCTGCGAATCATCGCCGGCCTGGAAACCCCGGACGCCGGCAACATCGTGTTCCATGGCGAAGACGTGTCGCAGCACGATGTGCGTGACCGGAATGTCGGTTTCGTGTTCCAGCACTATGCGCTGTTCCGTCACATGACGGTGTTCGACAACGTCGCCTTCGGCCTGCGCATGAAGCACAAGAGCGAGCGCCCGAGTGAGGCGGAAATCGCCGACAAGGTCCATGAGCTGCTCAACATGGTGCAGCTCGATTGGCTCTCCGACCGCTACCCGGAACAACTCTCCGGCGGCCAGCGCCAGCGTATCGCCCTGGCCCGCGCGCTGGCGGTGAAGCCGAAGATCCTGTTGCTCGACGAACCCTTCGGCGCCCTCGACGCCAAGGTGCGCAAGGAACTGCGTCGCTGGCTGGCGCGCCTGCACGAGGAGATCAACCTGACCTCGGTATTCGTTACCCACGACCAGGAAGAGGCCATGGAAGTCGCCGACCGCATCGTGGTGATGAACAAGGGGGTGATCGAGCAGATCGGCGCGCCAGGCGAGGTTTACGAAAATCCGCAGAGCGATTTCGTCTACCACTTCCTCGGCGACTCCAACCGTCTGTTCATCGGCGAGGATCACCACGTGCTGTTCCGCCCGCACGAGGTGTCGCTGTCGCGCTCGCAGCTGGAAGACCATTGCCAGGCCGAGGTGCGCGACATCCGCCCACTCGGCGCGACCACGCGGGTGACGCTCAAGGTTGCTGGTCAGGACGAGTTGATCGAAGCCGAAGTGGTCAAAGATCACGACAGCCTGATCGGCCTGGTGCGCGGCGAAACCTTGTACTTCAAACCCAAGGCGCGCCAGCCGGTCGCGCACGGCTAAATAGCCAGAGCCGGGCGCCCTGCCCGGCCCTGGCTCGCGCTGGCCCAGCAGCGTCTTATTCGCGAGGCGCTCGCCGTGGCCCCAGCCGGGAAGTTCTGCGCCAGCCGCCGCGACCATCCCGGTCCAATTCGCCGCCTGCTCGGCGCATTTCGCCACATCACCAGCGAGGCTACTGAAAGAATCACTCTTTGGGGTAATATCGGTGAATCTGTGTCGCACTACTCTGTGGCCGGATAGTCCGCGGGGATACCCGGACTGCTCACAAAAATAATAAGGGGCACACGGTATGCGCAATCCAGCAGTGCTACGCCATCTCCTCGCCTGGAGTGTGGCGTTTCTCGCAAGTCTCTCTACCCTCGTCCTGGCCGCCCAGCAGCCAATCAATCCCATCGAGCAGATGCAGGTCAACGCTTGCCGGGCCACCAGCAGCCTGCTGCTGTACCGCGGCGAAGGCTACCAAGGCATTCATCTCGAGCGCATGAACAACGATCTCGCCACGCTGGACCAGTCGATGCAAAGCGCCACAGGGGTCAGCGATGAAATGCGTGCGACGCATCAGGCCCTGGTCGCCGAGTTGCGCCGCGGCGCCGCGTTCGGCCACAACGACGAAGATATGGCCTGGAGCTATCCGCGCGATCTGAGCAAAGGCCTGCGCGACTTCCTGCTCGCTACCAACAAGCAATCGTCCAACTCGGAGATCGAGCAGATTCCCGTGCAGGTCGAGTACCTCGCGGTGCAGTATTTGTACCGTTCCTATCTCGGCAGCTTCGAGGTTGCCAAGGAGAATACCGACCAGTACCTCGGCCAGGACGAGCGCAAGCTGGTACCGGTCATTGATGGCGAGCTCGGGCAACTGCAGGAAACCAGCACGCCAGGACTGGCGAAGATCAAGGTGCGCTGGAACTACCTGAAAGTTGCGTTCAGCGACCTCAACAGCGGCGTTACCAACATGGAAAGCATCTCCGGTCGGCCCTTCGCCCCGACCATGGTCGATCGCCACGCCCGCTCGCTGTCCAATCAGTTGATGGCGCAAAACTGAGATTACGCGGGAATCGCTCCCGTTTTTTGGGCAACGGCGCATGTCGTGCGCCGTTGCCGCCGCCATCCTTTCGGGTAATGCTCCCCCTGAGCCGGCGATGCCAAGCTTGCGCGCTTAGCGTCTCCATTATGGAGCCATGGGGGAATACATGATTCGTTCCGCAATCTTTGCACTGCTTATCGGTTTGTTCGGCTGGACGCTTCCAGCGCTCGCCGCCACTCCGCTGGAAACCGCACAGATTCAGGCCTGCCGCGCCGTCAGCAGCTTTCTGATCTTCCGTTATGAAGGCTTTCAGGCCGAGCATGCGCAGCGCCTGAACGACGACCTCGCCGCGCTGACTGCCAGCTTCCAGAACGCCGCGCTGAGCGACGACGCCCTGCGTCAACAACACCAGAAGCTCGACCAGCTTCTGCGCGCAGGCCAAGCCTTCGGCCATGGCGAAGACGATATGCCCTGGACGTTCACCAACGATCTGGCCGCGGCCTTGCGTGAGTTCCT
The DNA here is from genome assembly GCF_024730785.1 of Pseudomonas sp. LS44. Classification (NCBI taxonomy): domain Bacteria; kingdom Pseudomonadati; phylum Pseudomonadota; class Gammaproteobacteria; order Pseudomonadales; family Pseudomonadaceae; genus Pseudomonas; species Pseudomonas sp. LS44. Next base: position 185,847 of record NZ_CP102830.1, on the reverse strand, counting down.
CACCGCCGCCCATACCCTGGATAACAAGCCTTCAGCAGATATCGCCCTGACCAGCGAATACCTCTCGGTGCAGTATTTGTATCGCGCCTATGCGGGGTTGTTCGAAAAGGCTCGCGAGCAAGACCAGATTTATCTCGGCCAGGATGAAGTCGCTTTGGTGCCGGCGATCGACGCCCAGCTGGAGCGTCTTGATCACACCCAGGCCCTCACGCTGAAACCACGCTGGCGTTTTCTGCGTTCGGCATTCACCGACATGAACTCTATTTCTGGCGGTCCCTTGACGCTCTCGCAGCGCCCTTTTGCACCACTGATCGTCGATCGCAACGCGCGCCTGTTCAGCAACCAGGCCCTGCAACTGCAACTCTGAATGACCTGCTAACCCGTGGCCTTCCTGCCCCGTATGCAGGTCGGCCCGGCGCGCTGCTCTACGGCCTTGCGCACTTCATCGCGCAGGCCGAGCAGAAAGGCCAGCTCGGCGACCACGAACAACGGCCCGATTACCAATCCCATCACATCGTCGACAAACGCCGGTTTGCGCCCTTCGTAGTAATGGCCAATGAACTGAATCAGCCAGCCGAGCACGAACAAGCCAATCCCCGCCACCAGCCAGACCGACGTGCTCTGCACCGCCAAGTCCGCGCCGAGCCATAGGCTCAACGCCAACAACGCGGCCATCAGCAGACCAAAGCGCAGATCCAGGCGCAGATAGAACTGCGCTGCCGCCAGCGCCACCAGGGTCGCCGGTGACAGCCACAGGCCGAACAGCTCCAGTCCCGGCCGCGACAACAACACCGCGACCGCCAGCACGATCATCGGTATACCGATAAAGTGGCTAAAGATATTGCGCCGGTCACGGTGATATTCCGCGTATTGGCCAAGGTGCTCGTTGAGGGTTTTCATTAGGTTGACTCACATCCAGGCAGATGCGCCGATAATGGCCTCTCGCCGCCAGCCGGCTCTGTCAGTTAGCCGACAAACCTCTGGATAAACCATGCCCGAGATCCACGCCTACCGCACGTTGCTGCTCAGTGGTCACTGGTTCAGCCAGCTGCCGAGCACTTTGCAGAATGCCCTGCTGCACGCCGCCAGCCTGCGCCGCCTGGATGCCGGCCAGCGGCTGTTCAGTCGCGGCGACAAACCCTGCGGTCTGTATGTGGTGGTCGAGGGCACGATGCGTATCGGCGCGGTCAGCGAGGTCGGCAAGGAAGCGCTGTTGATGCTGATCGAGCCGCCGTACTGGTTTGGCGAGATTTCCTTGTTCGACGGCCAGCCGCGCACCCACGACGCCTATGCCGACGGCCCCTGCGTATTGCTGAATGTGCCGCAGGCCGCGCTGCTCGAGCTGCTCGAACGGCAGCCGCAGCACTGGCGCGATTTCGCTCTGCTGCTCAGCCAGAAATTGCGCCTGGCGTTCATTGCCCTGGAAGAGATGAGTTTGCTGCCGGCAGCGCCGCGCCTGGCCCGGAGGTTGGTGATGATTGCCGAAGGCTACGGTGGGGTCAGTGGCGAGCGCCGGGTGATCCACCTGGCCCAGGAGCAACTGGCGTTGATGCTGGCGATTTCGCGGCAGACCACCAACCAGATCCTCAAAGACCTACAGGCCCAGGGCATCGTGCGCCTGACCTATGCCGAGATCGAAATCCTCGATCTGGAGCGCCTGCGCCAGGTTGGCAAACAAGCGGCCCCATAACGCTCACGTAGGCGCGGCCCTGGCGCGCAAAGCGTCGCTGGCGGGGCCAGCTTCTACGTGGCGCTGCTACGTAGCCCGGATGCAATCCGGGAAAATCTGCACCCGCAATCTTGCGAACCCATTGGATCGGCCTACAGACCCGACGACTCGCTGGCGCGCAGCTGCTCGGCGATGTCGCCCAGCTGGCGGCTCTGGCTATCGCTGGCGCCGGCCACTGCCTGCAACTGCTCGAAGTCATCCAGCAATTCGCCGAGCCGCTCCGAGTGCACGGTGCTGTCGCTTCCGATGTCCGCCAGCTGTTGTTCCAGTTCCGTCGCCAACGTGACGGCGCTGTGCAAATGCCCGGCGCTGTCGACCAGCTGGACGCTGGCCTGCTCCAGCTCATCGGCCTGGCTCTGGATATGCGTCACCACCGCCGCGCTCTGCTGGCGAATGTCGCCGACGATCTGCCCGACTTCACCGGTGGCCGCCGCGGTGCGCCCGGCCAGATTGCGCACTTCATCGGCGACCACCGCGAAGCCGCGGCCTTGTTCACCGGCGCGCGCCGCTTCGATGGCCGCGTTCAAGGCGAGCAGATTGGTCTGGCTGGCGATGGATTGAATGACCTGGGTGACCTGTTCGATTTGCGCACTGCGCGCGTTCAGACCATCGAGCAGCTCGCGACTGACGCGGGTGTGTTCGGTCAGTGCCTGCATGCGCGCGATCAGCGGATCCAGTTGCTGCTGACCGACCGCGCTGACCTGACGGGCACTCTGCGCCGCGGCCAGCGCCTGCGCGAGGCGGGCCTCGCCCTCCTGCTCACCGCGTAGCATCGCCTCGGCCTGAGCGCTGGCGCGCTGCAACGCCGCCCGCTGCGCGGCCATTCCAGCCGCCAAATGCTCAGCGCCGACGACCAACTGGGCGACCTGCTCGGCGCGCTGCCGATTGCGCAGCAGCTGCGCCGTATCGACTACGACTGGCTCCGGCTGCTCCGCCATCGGCAGTTCCTCGGCCACCTTCCACGGTCCCAGCCACGGCCACAACGCCAGCAGCAGATAGGCCGGAATGCTCCAGCTCAGCGGCAATTGCCAGTGCATGTACACCGCCATCAAAAGACCCAGGCCGAGCGCGTGCAACAGCGCGGCATAGGGATGGCGGGCATAGGCAGGACGCATCGAAAAATGCCTCGGCAACAAGGGTGGTGGTGATTAGATCGGCCGCAAGTCTATCGACTTGAAAGCTTTTGCCCAGTCCAGCCGGAAAGCACGCCCGAGCAAAGCGAAACCCACAGACAAAAAAAGACCCGCCGAAGCGGGTCTCCTGGTCTACCTGGAAACGTCAGGCCAGTTCGTCGAAGCACTCGGCGACGATGGCGATGCCCTGTTCCAGCTGCGCATCCGGGATGGTGACCGGCATGAGGAAACGGATGACGTTGTAGTAGGTGCCGCAGGACAGCAGGATCAGGCCCTTGTCGCGTGCGCGGGCGACGATCTTGCCGACCAGATCAGCGTTCGGCTTGCTCTCGTCACCACCTTCAAACAGCTCGATGGCAACCATCGAACCCAGGCCGCGCACGTCGCCGATCACCTTGTGCTTGGCGGCGATGACACTGAGGCCAGCCTTGAGCTTCTCGCCGAGCGCCTGCGAGCGCTCGAGCAGCTTCTCTTCGTCGAACACCTTGAGCACCGCCAGCGCCGCGGCGCAGGCGATCGGGCTGCCGGCGTAGGTGCCGCCGAGGCCGCCGGGGGCGATCACGTCCATGATCTCGGCCTTGCCGCACACCCCGGAGATCGGGAAGCCGCCGCCGACCGATTTGGCGAAGGTGGTCAGGTCCGGAACGATGCCCAGCTGCTCGGAGGCGAAGAAGGTGCCAGTGCGCCCGGCGCCGGTCTGCACTTCGTCGGCGATCAGCATGATGCCGTGCGCATCGCACAGCGCGCGCAGGCGCTGCAGGAAGGCCTTGGAGTTGACGTAGAAACCACCCTCGCCCTGCACCGGCTCGATGATGATCGCGGCGATGTCGCTCGGCTGCGCGTCGTTCTTGAAAATCCGCTCGATGCTGGCGATCGACTCGTCCTCGCTGACCCCGTGCAGTTCACACGGCGCCAGGGCACGGAAGATGCCGCCGGGCATCAGGCCCATGCCGGCCGAGTACGGCACCACCTTGCCGGTCAGACCGAGAGTCATCATGGTGCGGCCGTGGTAGGCGCCGGTGAAGGCGATCACCCCGGCGCGGCCGGTGGCGGCACGGGCGATCTTCACCGCGTTCTCCACCGCTTCGGAGCCGGAGGTGACCAGTAGGGTCTTCTTGGCGAAATCGCCCGGCACGCGCTTGGCGATCTCTTCGCACAACTCGATGTACGGCTCGTAGGCCAGCACCTGGAAGCAGGTATGGGTCAGCTTGCCCAGCTGCTCCTGCACCGCGGCGATCACCTTCGGGTGCAGGTGGCCGGTGTTGAGCACCGCGATGCCGCCGGCGAAGTCGATGTACTCGCGGCCCTCGACGTCCCAGACGGTGGCGTTCTCGGCGCGCTCGGCGACGATCGGGTGGATCTGGCTGACACCGCGCGGAACAGCGGCGGCGCGGCGTTGCAGCAGGGATTCGTTCTTGCTCATGGTTTCCTCATTGGCCGCTCATCGTGCGGCTCGGTCCAAGGAGAGTGCCCTCGTCGGTTGCCTGGCAGCATACGATGATCGACTGCCAGGGCCTGCGCGGGTGCGGTGAAACGTTTTTCGTAGGAGTCAGCTTGCTGGCGATCCGGCCGGTAGCGGCAAAAGCATCGCCAGCAAGCTGGCTCCTACACGGACTGTGCGGGCCTCAGATGCTCAGGCACAGGTATTTGATTTCGAGGTAATCCTCGATGCCGTACTTGGAACCTTCGCGGCCCAGGCCCGAAGCCTTGACGCCGCCGAACGGTGCCACTTCGGTGGAAATCAGCCCGGTGTTGATGCCGACCATGCCGTACTCCAGCGCCTCGGCCACGCGGAACACGCGGGACAGGTCACGGGCGTAGAAATACGAGGCCAGGCCGAATTCGGTGTCGTTGGCCATGGCGATCACTTCGGCTTCATCTTTGAAGCGGAACAGCGGCGCCAGCGGACCGAAGGTTTCTTCCTTGGCCACCGCCGCATTGCCCGGCACGTCGATCAGGATAGTCGGTTCGAAGAAGCTGCCGCCGAGGGCGTGCGGCTTGCCGCCGAACGCCACCTTGGCGCCTTTACCCACCGCGTCGGCGATGTGCTCTTCGACCTTCTTCACCGCCTTGTCATCAATCAGCGGGCCGGTGGTGGTGCCGTCGTCCAGACCGTTGCCGATCTTCAGCTTGGCCACTGCGACCTTGAGCTTCTCGACGAACGCATCGTAGACACCGTCCTGCACGTACAGGCGGTTGGCGCACACGCAGGTCTGGCCATTGTTGCGGTACTTGGAGATCAGCGCGCCATCGACCGCGGCATCTAGGTCGGCGTCGTCGAAGACGATGAATGGCGCGTTGCCGCCCAGTTCCAGCGAGACTTTCTTGATGTCCTTGGCGCACTCGGCCATCAGCTGGCGACCGATCTCGGTCGAGCCGGTGAAGGTCAGCTTGCGCACGATCGGATTGCTGGTCAGCTCGGTGCCGATATCGCCAGCGCTGCCGGTAACCACGCTGAACACGCCCTTCGGAATCCCGGCGCGCTCGGCCAACTCGGCCAGCGCCAGCGCGGAGTACGGCGTCTGCGAGGCCGGCTTGAGCACCATGGTGCAGCCGGCGGCCAGCGCCGGACCGGCCTTGCGGGTGATCATCGCCGCCGGGAAGTTCCACGGGGTGATCGCCGCGGTCACACCGATCGGCTGCTTGATGACGATGATGCGCTTGTCCGGCTGATGGCCGGGAATGGTATCGCCGTAGACGCGTTTGCCTTCCTCGGCGAACCACTCGATGAACGAGGCGGCGTAGGCGATCTCGCCCTTGGCCTCGGCCAGCGGCTTGCCTTGCTCGAGGGTCATTAGGCGGCCGAGGTCATCCTGGTTGGCGATCATCAGCTCGAACCACTTGCGCAGCTTGTTGGCGCGCTCCTTGGCGGTCAGCGCACGCCAGGCCGGCAGCGCCTTATCGGCGGCCTCGATGGCACGGCGGGTTTCGGCGGCGCCCATCTTCGGCACGCTGCCGAGGATTTCGCCAGTGGCCGGGTTGTTGACCTTGATGGTCTGGCCGCTGTCGGCGTCCTGCCAGGTGCCGTCGATGTAGGCTTGCTGACGGAACAGCGTGGCGTCTTTCAAGTGCATGGCAGTCTCCTGAAACCCGACATCCCTGAAGCGGGCAAAGAATAAAAACACCGACGCGCGGCAGACTGCCGAACATCGAGGATTGGCTGGCGAACGACGGCCACCGAGCGTGTAACAGCAGAGTGGCGAACGGCCCTCGAGTTCCTTGCCGACAAGGCGCTCGCTGGCGTTTGAAATCTCAAACGAATCCTAGGGGCGCAGCGGGAAAAGGGCAATAGTGTGTGCAGAAAAACTAACGGAATATAGAGCCGCGAGTGGCTTTACTGTGCAAAGCGCTAAATGCCACGCCCCACTGTTCGAGATCACGAACAAGCCAACCTCCATCCACCCAGCATGGACGCCTGCCGGCGAGATGCGTATGATTGCGCCGCGCTGCACCAGTAGCTCAGCTGGATAGAGTACTGCCCTCCGAAGGCAGGGGTCGTGGGTTCGAATCCCGCCTGGTGCGCCATATAAAACAAGGGCTTAGGTGAAAACCTAGGCCCTTTTGTTTTTCATGTGTCCATTCTGTGCCTAAACCGTGCCGCACTATTACGTACGGGCATTTCGCTCAGTATCCCTTTGAGTACTAGCCATGCTGGCTGGAAGGCTGAGAAGAACTGCTTATCTCAGCGAATGGCTCATCCCAACATGCCTCCCATGCTCTGCTGCAATGACGACTTGAGCACTGCATCGCTGGCCACCAGCCGGTATAGCTCCAGATCCTGGCGTCGACGTATCAACATCACCTCTTCGAAGATCTTCTCGAAGGCCAAAGAGCGGTGGTCTTCGTCCTGACTCTTTTGATACTTGGGCTCGAAGTCCGGGTGCTCTTTAATGCCCTGCAGAATGCTCAGGAACTTCACGCGCTTTTCCTCGGTGGTTACAACACCCCAGCCTTGGAACCAACGCTCGCTGAAGCTCTGAATGATTTGATCCAGAGGGTCTTTCTCCTGCTCGTTGCCGTGCACGCCACGAGGATTGGGGTTGGCCGGGTCCAACTCGGTCTCTAGAGAACCCAGGTCTATTCACAACTGCGCGCACTGGCCGCGCAGTCGACCAATCCGCACTCCTCGCGCCTTGCCCCGCACAAAATCAGGTCCGTCGCAGCCGGAGCGAATCGGCAACAGACCCTAGGCGGCGTGGGACCGTGGCTGCATGGCGATTGGCAGAGTTGCCACGGCCGCCAGGGCCGCACAGAGCAGCAGGGCAGTGGTATAGCTGCCGTTGGCGTCGACCAGGTAGCCGACAGCTGCCGGACCGAGCGCCGCACCGAGCCCGCCGATCAGGTTGCCGATGCCGAGCAGGCTGCCGAAGTTGCGCTGTCCCACGGACTCCGCCAGGAACAGCGGCGCGAGCTGGTTGACCAGGTTGAAAGTGGCGCCCCAGCTCAGGACAAACAGCGCGACCGCCGCCAGGCCAAATGCCGGATGCTGTGCGGCCAGCAGGCAGAGGATGCCGGCGGTGCCGATGGCGTTGCCGAGCAGCAGGATGGTCCTTGCGCTCCAGCGCTGGCTCGCGGCCCCGAACAGGAAATTGCCCAGCAGCGACGCGACGCCCACTCCGGCATACCAGCTGGCGGCGGCCTGCGCCGAGTAGCCGGCTGATACCAGATAGGAAACCAGCGCGATGAAGATACCGAGGCCGCTCATGGTCAGCAGCAGCTGCATGGCGACCCACACCCAGTAGCGGGGCATGCGCAGGGCCTGGCCGATAGCGTGACCACTGAGCGGGGTCGTCACGCCATGGCCCGCGGTGGCCGGGACCGCCGGCAAGCGCGCCAGCCACAGCAGCAAGGGCACGCAAACCAGCAGGATCAGGCCGGCGATGGCTTGCATGACGCTGCGCCAGCCGAGCAGGCCGATAAGGTGGGTGAGCAGGTTGGGAAAGATTATGCCGCCCATCGAGGCGCCGGCGAGCAGGATGCCAAAGGCCAGGCCGCGCCGGCTCGGCGCTATCCAGTGCGAGGCCAGGGTAATGGCCGGAACATAGGTCGAGGCGCCGACGCCGAGGCCTGCCAGCGCCAGGGCCAGGGTCAGCCGGCCGATGTCCGGGCTGCTGGCGGCGAGCAGGTAGCCCAGCACCGTGAGGGCGCTGCCTGCGGCCATCACCGGGCGCGGCGCAATGCGGTCGAGCAGCCAGCCCGCCAGGGGCATGGCCAGGGTCATGCAGAGCATGAAGGCGGCGGCGAGGAGTGCGGCCTGTTCGTTGGTGCACTGCAGATCCGTGGTAATCGGCAGGGTGAACAGGCCGAGGGCGCTGATGGTGGTGCCGAAGGTGACGCACAGCACCACGGCCAGGCCAAGGACCAGGGTCCACCCCTGGCGCTGGTCGGGCTGGGCCGGAACCGCTGCATGAGGGCCGGCGCGGTCCTCGAACGTTGCGCTGTCCAGCGCTGCTGCCGTCTGTTGCATACGCGCCATGCTGAGTCTCTCTGAAGGTGACGGGGTGGGATGTCTGGTCCGGAGTCTAACCAGAGGCCGCTCGCCCCCAGCAGTGCCATTTGGCACTGGAGCGCTGATTTGCCTCCCCAATAGGATCGAAACCGCTGTGGCAGGTGGTGGCGGAGATATCCCGTTCAGCCTCGAGCAGTTCGATGCGAGGGCTTGGCAGTGAATTCGAGGAGGCAGCGGTGAGTGGGCGAGAGGATCGGAGTGCAGTGGCGGGACAGGTTCCCGTCTTCCCGGTAGCGGATGCGTACGAGTCGGGGCTGGTGCCCATTCGCTTCAGCGGTTGGCCACTGCCACGGGAAATCCCGGCCTACCCGGCACTGGATGAGGACATCGAGGCGGATGTGGTGGTCGTCGGCGCCGGGCTGGCCGGGTCTTCGCTGGCCTTGCGTCTGGCCGAAAGCGGTGTGCGGGTGGTGGTGCTGGAGGCCGATCAGCCGGCCAGTGGCGCCTCTGGCCGCAACGCCGGGCATGTGCAGCCTTACCTGGGTTCGCTCGATCCTCTGCGCGCCCATGCCGATGGCGGGCGGCGTTTTACCGAGTACTTCATCGAGAACCGCGACGTGGTCTTCGATCTGTCGCGCAAACATGGCCTGGAGGCCGATGCGGTCAAGTCCGGCATGGTCGCCGCGGCTTTCCAGAGGCACGCCGCGCTCGACGACAAGGTGAAGAAGTGGAAGGCCTTCGGTTACGACGTGGACCTGGTCGGTGCGGAGCGCCTCAAGGAGCTGCTCGGCACCAGCACCTACAGCTACGGCGTCCACTGGCGCGAAGGCGGGCGAGTCAATCCCTTTCTCTTTACCAACGGCATGATCGCCACCGCCGTCCGCCTGGGCGCCAAGGTGCACGGCAACTCCTGCGTCGTGGGTTGCGAACGGAGCGGGTCGTCCTGGCGCGTGCGCACGGCCATCGGCAGCGTGCGTGCGCAGCGGGTGGTGATGTGTACCAACGGGCACGCCGGCAATGCCTTCTTCCCGGAGCTGAACCGCACCCAGTACCCGCTGGTGTCCTGCGGTATGGCGACGCGGCCGCTGCCGCAGGCGGTGCTGGATATCGTCAACCCGGCCCGGGTCGCCATCACGCAGCATCCGGGTGGGCTGTATCCGCTGGTCATCGACGGTCGCAATCGACTCATCACGGCGACCATTCCGGGGGTCGGCCGCGCGCAGCGGGCAACGGATTATTTCGCCTACTTGCTGCGTTACCTGCGCCGCACCTTCCCGCAACTGCGCGACCTGCCCATCGAGCTGGAGTCCTACTGGACGGGCATGACCGCCAATTCGTCCGCGGTCTACGAGGACTCCTACCCGAAGTTGTACCAGCTCGCCGATGGCGTGCTGGCCCTGAACAATTTCGGCTCCTGGGGCAATCTCATGGGACCGATGATGGGCATCAATCTGGCTGATGCGCTGGTCCGCGACCGCCCGGACGACTGCCTGCTCCCGCTGGAAACCCCCAAGGCCGTGCAATGCCCCAGCCTGTACGAAACCAAGATCCGCCGCGTACTGATTCCCCTGGCGAGGCTGGCTGACAAGTTCAATCGCATCTGATGCCCGAGCGGGCGTGGCCCGCAGGCTAAACGCTTTGTAGAAGAACAACCGGATAAAGGAAGAAAGAATGAGAGTCTTGCTATTGGGATGCGGCAACGTAGGCGCCAACGTGGCGCGGCAGCTGGTACCGCGCCACCCCGAGCTGGAATGCGTGGTCGCCGACCTCGATCAGGACAACGCCGAGAAGCTCGCTGCCGAACTGGGGCCGCGGGTTCGCGGCGTGCGCGTCGACGTGCACGACGCCGCCCGCCTGGACGAGTTGCTCGACGGCGTCGATCTGGTGTTCAACGCCGTAGGACCGTTCTACCGCAGCGCCGTTCCGGTCATCGAGGCTGCGCTGCGGGCGCGGGTCGACTACATCGACATCAACGACGATCACGATGTGGCGGAGAAGCTGTTCCTCGATCCGTCCTGGAATCAGCGTGCGCTGGAAGCGGGGATCAAGCTGGTCATCGGTTGCGGCTCGACGCCGGGGCTGACCAACGTCATGGCCAAACTGCTCGCCGATCGCCTCGACAAGGTGCGTGAAATCCATCTAGCCACCGCCGTGCCCTTCATGCCGGAGGCCCTGTCGCCGGCGGTCGTCGACCACATGGTGCATATCACCGCTGGCGAGGTGCTGCAGTTCATCGACGGCGAGTACCGCCAGATGCCGGGCTGGGGCGGTCGGCTCGAAGTGCCCTATAGCGCGCCGTTCAAGGCCTATCCGTCGTTCTTCATCGGCCATGGCGAAACGGTCACCCTGCCGCACTTCATCAAGGGTCTGGATCAGGTGACCAATCGGATCGCCTTCTTCCCCGAAGCCGGCTCGCAAGTGTGGCGCTCCCTGCTCGACCTGGGGCTGGGCAGTTCCGAGGTGATCGAGGGCCTTGGCATCTCGCCGCTCAAGTTCCTGACCCATCACCTGGCCAGCGAAGCCGGTCGCAAGAGCCTGACCGTGGACATCTCGGATGAGCCTTGGGCCGTCGCCACCCGCGTGGAGGTGGTGGGTGAGCGCAACGGCGCCGAAATCCGCAACGTGCTCGAGTACCACATCAATCTGCCGCGCACGCGGAGCGAGAACAGCACCGCCGACCCGACGCCGACCTGTGCGCGACTGGTCATCGAGGCATACCTGGCCGGCCAGGTATCCGGCCAGGGCCTGCTGGCCCCCGAGGTCTGCCTGGATGCCGAAGCCTACGTGCACGCCTTCGCCTGCGAGAGCGGCGCCACCTTCATCAGCACCGAAAACCAGGTCAAGCGCCACCTGCACGCCTGATGGTGGCGCCGCCCAGCAGCGTGCCGGGGTGATGCAGCAGAGGCCAGATGATGTTTGGAAATTCGACGCGGCCAGATGGCCAACATTAGGAGACAAGCAGCATGAACAATAAGAACAATCTGCTTCGCAGGGCTCTGTTTGCCCAACGCTTTCCGCTCATGGGGCTGGTGGCTGCCATTGCCTTGGCCAATGGGCCGGCGCAGGCGGGAGAAACCATCGAGTTCGAAAATGGCGCCACTCTCGACTGGGCCATCACCGGTAACTACGGCATGGGCGTACGCACGGAGGACCAGGCCAGTGCCCTGATCGCTCCTGATCAGCTCAACAGCGATGACGGTGACCGCAACTTCGACAAAGGCTCGCTGGTCAACAACAGCGTGGGGGCCCTCGGCGAGCTGATCCTGCGCAAGGACGACTATGGTGCAGTGCTGCGCGGCTCCACCTTCTATGACGCTGTCTACCACGGCAGCAACGATAACGATTCGCCTGATACCGTGAACAAGTCCGGTGATTTCAACGAGTTCACCAGCGATACGAAACACTATGCCGGCGGTCGTAGCCGCATCCTGGACGCCTATGTCTTCAAGGGCTGGGTCACCGAGGGCGGGCAGCGCATCGACGCCAAGGCTGGTGAGCACGTGCTTGCCTGGGGCGATAGCCTGCTCTTCCCAGGCGTATCTGGTGCCCAGATGCCGGTCGACGTGGTCAAGTCCTCGCTGCCGGGCGTGGAAACCAAGGACGTGCTGCTGCCCGTGGGCCAGGTATCCGCCCAGTGGACCATCAATGAGACGTTCAGCCTGGGCAGCTATGTCCAGTACGAGTGGACTGGCAACGAACTGCCGCCGGTAGGCAGCTATCTCTCCACCGTCGACATCATCGGGCCGGGACGGGAGGTTCTGAAGACGGGATTCTTCGACATTCCCTACGCGGATACCGATGAGCCGCGCTCGAGCGGGCAGTGGGGCCTCCAGTTGCGTTACCGGCCAATTGGGGATCTGGAGCTGTCGCTGTTCCGCATCAACTACCATGACCGTAACCCGTCCGGTATCGAGATCATCTTCCCGCCGACCGGTCCGTTGGGCTACCAGGTCAACTACTTCGAGGACATCCACCTCACCGGCGCGAGCTTCACCACCAAGCTCGGCGATACCCAGGTGAGCGGCGAGTGGTCGTATCGCGATGGCGCTCCGATCCAGGTGACTACGCCTGATGGCCCGACTGCGGCCAAGGGCAAGGGCCAGCAGATGCAGCTGTCCTTCATGCGCATCCTCGGCGACCGTCCGTGGGCCAGCCAGACTACCCTGCTCGGCGAGATCGTTCACGTTCGTGCCGACAGCGTGGAGGACGTCAACGGCTTCGATGACTTCTCCTTCAAGAATGAAAGCGAATGGCAGAGCCAGACCTCCACGGCTTATTCGGCCGTTGCGATTTTCTCCTATCCGGGTGTGGTCACGGCCTGGGACCTCGACGTGCCGATTCGCTTCTCCCAGGTCCTGGAAGGCTCGACTCCCATGTCTGGCGCCATCTCGGGTGCCCAGGGTGACCGCCGCCTGAGCGTCGGCACCAGCTTCAAGTACCTGGGCAACCTGCAGGTCGAACTGGCCTACAACGCCTTCCTCGGCGAGGCTGACCCGATCAAGCGCCAACTGGCCGACCGGGACTATGCGACGCTGTCGGTTAAGTACTCACTGTAAGGTTCAGCCGGGCAGTGTCTGCTGCCTGGCCTGGGAAACATAGATTCCGGCAGCAAGCCGGACCACCGCATCGGAGACCAACAACAATGAATAACAAAGGTGCTGTGCTAGCCGTAGTGCTGGCGCTCAATGCAGGCCTGATCGCCAGCGCCCACGCCAAGGTAAGCCCCGAGGAAGCCGCCAAGCTCGGCAAGGAACTCACCTGCACCGGTGCTGAGCGTGCTGGCAACGCGGATGGCAGCATTCCCGAATTCACCGGCAAATACTTGGGGGAGGTGCCGGGCTGGCCGCACAAGCTGTACGCCGGTGACCAGCCGATTGACCCCTACGCCAACGAGAAGCCGATCCTGGTGATTACCGCGCAGAACGTGGATCAATATGCCGAACGCCTGAGCGACGGCCAGAAGGCCATGCTCAAACACTATCCGGACACCTACAAGATCACCGTCTACCCCGGGCACCGCGACTTCCGCTATCCGGACTACGTCTGCGATCGCGCCAAGAACAACGCCTTGAATGCCGAGCTCGAGAACGATGGGATGGGTATCAAGGGCCTGGGCCAGGTTCCTTTCCCGATTCCCAAGACTGCCCTGGAAGTGTTGTGGAACCACCTGCTGCCGGTGCGTGCCTGGACCGAAGACAGCATCCGCGACATTGCCAGCGTGCAGGCCAACGGCCAGATCGCCTGGGGCAGCACCTGGATACGCAGCATGGCCCTCTCCAACGATCCGAAACACGAGCCGAAGAGCGACGATGGCTGGTCGGCTTTGGTGTGGAACACCACGCTGAAGCCGGAGCGCGACAAGGGCGCGATGACCATCGCCCACGAGCCTTACAACTACGCGACCAGCAGCCGTCGGGCCTGGGGCTACAACCCCGGAACTCGCCGCGTGCGCCTGTCGCCTGGCTTTGGCTTCGACCAGCCGATGCCCGGCACCAACGGCACCATGATCCTCGACGAGGACACGCTGTTCAACGGTTCACCCGAACGCTACAACTGGAAGCTGCTGGGCAAGCGTGAGATGTACGTTCCCGCCAACGGCTTCAAGGCCAACAGTAGCGAGGTCAAGTACGCCGATATTCTCACGCCGAACCATCCCAATCCTGACGTGATTCGCTATGAACTGCGTCGCGTGTGGGTTGTGGAAGCGGATCTGCGCGAGGGCTATCGCCACCTGTACAGCAAGCGGACCCTGTTCATCGACGAGGACACCTGGAGCGGTGTCATGGCGGATAACTACGACGCTCAGGGTCAGCTATGGAAATTTGCCCTCATCAACTACTACTACCACCCCGACATGAGCGCTTGGCACACCGGCACGTCTTTCTATCACGATCTCAGTTCCGGTCAGTATGTGGGGTACAACATGTCCAACGAAGCGAAGAAGGGGCCCGTGCTGGATGAGGGCAAGTTCGATCGCAGCATGTACACGGCCGACGCCATTCGCGGTCTAGGTCGTTGAGTGTTGCAGGGGCAGGCAGCACCCGCTGACCGCCCCTGAGCCCCCTCGCAGCCGGCACTAAACGAAGCCGCTCTCCCTCGGGAGAGCGGCTTTTTTGTGCGCCATTCGATGCCGGGGCATTTTGATAGCGTCAGCTCAATACCTCGTGAGACCAGAGCAGGCTCTTAGTCTCATCGGACGATGCCAGCCCCTTGGTGACTCGGTTAAATCCATAGCTCATGGGGCTTTGCGGCTTCCCGGCCGGCAGATCAAGTGCTGGGGGGCGGCCAGGCCAGCGCGACATCATCGAGCGGCACCAGGCGGACGGCTAGCCAGCGAGCAGCCTGTGGAAAACGCCTGAGTCGTCGGAGAGCGACAATGCCAATCTGCAAAGACCGCACAGTCAGCGTTGCCGACATCGGGCAAGACACGACTCATGCGCTGGCCTTCGCCGTCGCGAACGCCAGGGTGCCGATCAACAACATCGACCTCTCCACGGCCATAGCTGCGCCAGCGCAAAATGCGTACGGCAGCCTGGCAGTCTTGAAGCGCCCAGTGACGCCGTCTGCGGGCGCTGGTGGCGCTGTTCTATCCGAGTTGATCGGACTGGTTTATGAGGGGCTGAACGAAGCCACGCCCTGGGCCGGCCTGGCCGAGCGCCTGCGGCATGTACTGGCGGCGAGCAATGTCACGGTCACCCTGCATCACTTCAATGATCGGCCATACGATATCCAGGTGATGTCCGTCGCGCAGGACGACGACACGGACTGGCAGCTGGCGGAAAGGGTCTACCGCGAGCGCTTCTCGCATATCGAGCTGGTCAATCCCAAATCGCTGACGCCGGGCGATATCATCGTCTTCGGTCCGCGAGATGTGGAACCGGAGTGCGCCGCGCGCATGGAGTTTATAAATCTCGCCAGCTGTCTCAGGACCTGCTTTGCCGAGCCCGGAGGCATGCGCTGCTGGGTCGACGTGATCCGCGGGCGGGCTGTCCCGGAGCATCCTTTTTCGGCCAGCGATCTGGAGCTGATCAGGGCGCTGCTGCCCCACCTCTCCCGCGCCCTCGGGCTCTATGCCAGGCTCAAACAGCAGGAAGCGGAAAAGCTGATCTACGAAGGCTGCCTGGACCATCAGGCCCTGGGCTGCCTGCTGCTCGACGGCGATGCCCGGTTGCTCTACGTGAACCAGGCCGCCAGGGCCATAATCGACAAGCATCAGGGCATCGAGCTGAACCATGGTCGCGTGCAACTGCAGGACCGCACGGTCCAGCGTGCACTGGAGAAGGCGATCGCCAATGCCATCGCGGCCAGGGAGCAGGAAGGCGGGCGCTACCGTGGCGAACTGGTGCGTTTGAGTTCCCAGAATGGCGTGCTCCTGGGCATGCTGGCGATGCCAGCACCGTTGTTCGATTACTACCAGGGCCGGCATGTGCCGAGTGTGACCATCCACCTCTCGGAACTGACCGAGAACCTGGCCATGCAGCAGGTCTCGGGTGATTCTCCGACGAACCTGATAGCCCAGCTGCTGAATCTGACACGTCAGGAAGCCCGACTGGCCGAGCTGCTGGCCTACGGCCAGACCATCAGCGAAGCCGCCGGGCAGATGGGCATCGCGGTGACCGCCGCGCGCAATTACTCGAAGAACATCTACGCGAAGCTGGGTATCAAGGGGCAGGCCGACCTCATACGCATCCTCTTCAAGAGCTTCGCCCTCCTGCGTTGACCAGCGCATCCCGAAGGGCACGGGCCTGTTTTTGGGGTCATCGCGCGTTCCCGGGGAGTGCCGCTTTGATTTTCAGGAAGAAGGGGTATTGGTGTTTTGTCAGATTGGCTCAATCTGGATCACGGCACGCCTGCCGGGCTGGTCTTCGCCACCCGCCCCTTCAGTCTCAATGAGCTGTATCTCATCGCCCGCAGACCCTTTGCGGTAGAAAAGCACTCCCGGCTTGGCAGAGTGATCTGGGCATTACGCGGCTTTGAGCTGACAGAACACCAGATGCCCTATGCACACACCTTAAGCTCGACGTCAGCCTACTCGAAAGTGTCCGTGGCAAAGGGGGTAGACCCCGCGCACAAAACTCATTTACATCAGCTAGTTACTTAACTATTTTTAAGCCCGCCTGGTGCGCCACCTAACAAACGAAAGACCTCACGTGCAACGTGGGGCCTTTTTGTTGGCGGTGCCAGAACCCGCGCCAGCCAAGACCCTGAAGGTCAATCATCCCTCCTCGTACCGAGAACAGCCGATGAGCAGCGAATTGCAGATTGAAGATATCCAGCTCGGCGACGGCAAGGCCGTGGTCAAAGGCGCGCTGATCATCACCCAGTACCGCGGCTTTCTGGAAGACGGCACGCCGTTCGATTCCTCCTACGAGCGCGGCAAGCCGTTCCAGTGCGTGATCGGCACCGGCCGGGTGATCAAGGGCTGGGATCAGGGCTTGATGGGTATGCGTGTCGGCGGCACGCGCAAGCTGTTCGTGCCGGCGCATCTGGCCTACGGCGAGCGGCAGATGGGCGCGCTGATCAAGCCACACTCGAATCTGCGCTTCGAGATCGAACTGCTGGAAGTAATGACCCGCGACGATTGAATGGCGCGCGGGCCTCTCAACTGGGCCGTCGCGCAGCCTTCCAGCGCGCATAGTCCGCCGGCAGGCACACGGCGCAGGGTCGATAGCCGGCGGCTTGCGCAGCGCTGGCATTGAGAAAAAACACCCGATCGCTGACGTAGCCACCGCGGGCGATGGCTTGCAGGGCGGCGCGGCAATCGAGACGACCATAGATGCGGGTGCGCCGATGGCCGCCCAACGTGCCGGGTTGTTCGCTGAACCAGATCTGCCCATCGGGACCGAGCACGCGCCAGCGTTGGTCAGCCTTCGCCACCCCGGCCGGGTCAGCCACGCGTCTCGCGCTCGAGCAGCTGACGTTTGCGCTCCACGCCCCAACGGTAGCCGGACAGCTGACCGTCGCTGCGCACCACGCGGTGACAGGGGATCGCCACCGCCAGGCTGTTCGCCCCGCAGGCCTGAGCCACCGCACGTACCGCTTTAGGCATGCCGATGCGGTTGGCGATCTCGGCGTAGCTGGCCGTGCTGCCCGCCGGGATCTCCTGCAAGGCATTCCACACCCGCTGCTGAAACGCCGTGCCGCGCACGTCCAGCGGCAGGTCGAGGCCCAGCGCCGGCGCCTCGATAAAGCCGACCACTTTGGCGACCAATGCTTCGAACTGCGCATCGCCGCCGATCAGCGTGGCCCGGGCGAATTTGTCCTGCAGATCGCGCAGCAACGCGTCCGGATCGTCGCCGAGGAGAATTGCGCAGACCCCGCGCTGGCTCTGCGCAACCAGGATCGCGCCGAGTGAGCAGTCGCCGAGCGCGAAGCGAATCTCGGTATTCGCGCCGCCGGCGCGGTAGTCGCTGGCTTTCATGCCCAGCAGCCGATCAGCGTTTTCGTAGAAGCGGCTGTTGGAGCTGAAGCCGGCGTCGTACAGCGCTTCGGTCACCGAGCCGGCGTGGGGCAGTTGCGCGCGCATGCGCGCGGCGCGCTGGGCGGCGGCATAGCCTTTGGGCGTCAGGCCGGTGAGGGTTTTGAAGATTCGGTGGAAGTGATGCGGACTCAAACCCACTGCGCTGGCCAGCGCCGCCAGACTCGGCGTGGTTTCGGCCGTTTCGATATGCCGGCAAGCCTCGGCCACCCGCGCCGCATGTTGCGCGGCGAGGCTGCTGAGATCGGCGCCGGCGCGTTTGCTCGGTCGATAGCCGGCGGCTTCGGCGGCTTGCGCGGTGGCGAAGAACTCCACGTTGTGCGGGCGCGGCAAGCGCGAGGCACTGCTCGGCCGGCAGTACACGCCGGTGGTCTTCACCGCATAGACGAACTGGCCGTCGGCGCGTGGATCGCGGGCCAGCATCGCCGCCCAGCGCGGATCGTCTTCGATCTGCTCCGGCACCGGCGCGGCAACGTGCTTGGCGGCTTTCATGATGGCTTCCCGGGCTGTTCAGTTGCGCTCAGGTTATCCGCCAGGGCGGAGGGCGACACTCCGAGTCTTGCGCTGGAACTCGCCGGGTTCAACCCTCGCCCGTCAACCGATGGCGGCTGGGCGCCTCGACACTAGGTGCGCCCGGTCTGGATCTGGAGCAGACGCCGCGCACGACGGCACGCCTTCCCAGCGCAGTTCGAGGTGCCGTGGAGGCCGCTGCGGATCAGGTGCCGGTGCGGGGCGCCACACGAGCGGCGCCGCGAGCTCTCTCTAGCGCCGCGATGTGGTGCCGATCAAGCGCGCATCGAGCAAGGCCGCAGTGCGGTGCACGGTGGCGGCGTGGTATTCGGGATCGGCGAGCATGCCGAGAAACGCCGCCTTGGACGGATAGCGCACCAGCAGCAATTCGTCCCACTGCTCATCCACCGGGGCGATCAACGCCGCGTGAGCATCGGCGAACACCTGCACTTCGCCACCCAGGCCATTCACCTTGGCCAGCGCGATCCGGCTGTAGCGCGCATAGGCGCCACGGCCGCTGCACGGGCTGTACTCACTGCCCGGCGGATAGACCGCCTGCTCGCGGCAACGCAGCAGGTTGAGCATGAGGATCGGCGTGTCCGCCGGCATCTGCTCGGCAAAGGCTTTGAGTTGTTCGCGGGTCGGATCGATGCACGGCATGGGCGGAGTCCTGGTCGGTGAGGGATCAGGCAACGCTAGTCACTCAATGGCGGAGAAGCCAGATCGATCGGCTGGGTGAATGGAACAGCATCCAGCCTGTCGCAGCGCAGGTACGCCCTGCGTGATCCTCGGCTACAGCACCTTGGCGCTGCGTAGCGCGGCGATGCCGGCGGCGTCGAGGCCGAGCAGGCGTTGCAGGATCTCCTCGGTGTGCTCGCCGAGCAGCGGCGCGGCGTTGCGGTATTCCACCGGGGTGGCCGACAGGCGGATCGGGCTGGCCACCTGCGGCACCGTGCCGGCCAGCGGATGCGGCAGATCGAGGCGCATGCCGCGCGCCTGCACCTGCGGGTCGGCAAACACCTGGGCCAGATCGTTGATCGGCCCGCACGGCACGCCGGCCTGTTCCAGCGTGGCGATCCATTCGGCGGTGGTCTTGAACACCGTGGCTTGGCGGATCAGCGGGATCAGCTCGGCGCGGTTGGCAACGCGCGCGGCATTGCTGGAAAAACGCGAGTCGGCGGCCAACGCCGTGAGGCCGGCGACCTCGCAAAACTTGCGGAACTGGCTGTCATTGCCAACCGTGAGGATGAAATCGCCGTCGGCGGTGGGGAAATCCTGATACGGCACGATGTTCGGGTGGGCGTTGCCCAGTCGCCGTGGCGGCACGCCGGTGGTCAGGTAGTTCATCGCCTGATTGCCGAGGCAGGCGATCTGCACGTCGAGCAGCGCCATGTCGATGTGCTGGCCGCTACCGCCCTGGTCGCGACTGGCCAGAGCGGCGAGCACGGCGACCGTGGAGTACAGCCCAGTGAGGATGTCCGTGAGGGCCACGCCGACCTTGACCGGGCCGCCGCCCTCTTCGCTGTCGGCGCGGCCGGTGAGGCTCATCAGGCCACCGAGGGCCTGGATCATGAAGTCGTAGCCGGCGCGTTTGGCGTACGGCCCTTGCTGGCCGAAACCGGTGATCGAGCAGTACACCAGTCGCGGGTTGAGCGCCTTCAGCGACTCGTAGTCGAGACCGTAGGCGGCCAGGCCGCCGGCCTTGAAGTTCTCCAGCAGCACGTCGGACTGGGCCGCCAGCTCGCGGATCAGGCGCTGGCCCTCGGGCTGGGTGAAGTCGACGGTGATCGACTGTTTATTGCGGTTGGCCGACAGGTAGTAGGCCGCCTCGCTGGTGTCGCGGCCCTCGGTATCCTTCAGGAACGGCGGGCCCCAGCTGCGGGTATCGTCGCCGACCTCGGGACGCTCGACCTTGATCACTTCGGCGCCGAGGTCGGCGAGGATCTGCCCGGCCCACGGGCCGGCGAGGATGCGCGACAGGTCGAGCACACGGATATGCGAAAGGGCACCGGACATAAGAACCTCACGGAACGAGTCCCCTCTCCCGCTGGCGGGAAAGGGTTAGGGGGAGGGCGCGATTTCGCGGCGGACCACAGCCCTCTCCCCCGGTCCCTCTCCCACACGTGGGCGAGGGGGGAAAAGCCTGCGCGCGCGGATGAATTCGCGCCTACAGGGTCGTCAGAAAAACGCCTGGATGCCGGTCTGCGCGCGGCCGAGGATCAGCGCGTGCACGTCATGGGTGCCTTCGTAGGTGTTGACCACCTCGAGGTTGACCAGATGGCGGGCCACACCGAACTCGTCGCTGATGCCGTTGCCGCCCAGCATGTCGCGGGCCATCCGCGCGATGTCCAGCGACTTGCCGCAGCTGTTGCGCTTCATGATCGAGGTGATTTCCACCGCCGCGGTGCCCTCGTCCTTCATCCGCCCGAGACGCAGGCAACCTTGCAGGGCCAGGGTGATCTCGGTCTGCATGTCGGCGAGTTTCTTCTGGATCAGCTGGGTGGCGGCCAGCGGGCGGCCGAACTGCTGGCGGTCCAGGGTGTACTGACGTGCGGTGTGCCAGCAGAACTCGGCGGCGCCCAGCGCACCCCAGCTGATCCCGTAACGTGCGGAGTTCAGGCAGGTGAACGGGCCTTTCAGGCCACGCACCTCGGGGAAGGCGTTCTCTTCCGGGCAGAACACGTTGTCCATGACGATCTCGCCGGTGATCGAGGCGCGCAGGCCGACCTTGCCGTGAATCGTTGGGGCGGACAGACCTTGCCAGCCCTTCTCGAGGACGAAGCCGCGGATCTCGCCGGCGTCGTCCTTGGCCCAGACCACGAACACGTCGGCGATCGGGCTGTTGGTGATCCACATCTTGCTGCCGGACAGGCGATAGCCGCCGTCGACCTTCTTCGCCCGACAGATCATCGAGCCCGGGTCGGAGCCGTGGTCCGGCTCGGTCAGGCCGAAGCAGCCGATGAATTCGCCGCTGGCCAGCTTGGGCAGGTACTTGCGCTTGGTCGCTTCGTTGCCGAATTCGAAGATCGGCACCATTACCAAGGAGGACTGCACGCTCATCATCGAGCGGTAGCCGGAATCGATGCGCTCGACTTCGCGGGCGATCAGCCCGTAGCACACGTAGTTGAGGCCGCTGCCACCGTACTCGCTGGGAATGGTCGCGCCGAGCAGGCCGAGCTCGCCCATCTCACGGAAGATCGCCGCGTCGGTCTGCTCATGGCGGAAGGCTTCCAGCACGCGTGGCGCCAGTTTGTTCTGGGCGTACTGGCGGGCGCTGTCGCGGACCATGCGCTCTTCTTCAGTGAGCTGTTGATCGAGCAGCAGCGGGTCTTCCCAGTTGAAGCTTGCTTTGCCGGCCATGTGCGGAATCCTCGGGAGTGAATCAAAACGAACGTAGGTTGGGCTGAGTCCAGCGACGCCCAACAGCGATGTATTGATCCTAGGCCCGTCAGACGGTGCGGGCAAACGAGGATTTAGCACGCTATTGTGCGCATTACGCACTTCGAGATAGGTTTAATCGGCATTCAACTCCATTCAGAGTGAGGGTACTGCATAGATGCGCCGCAAGATCCCCAGCACCGCGGCCCTGGTGGCCTTCGAGTCCGCCGCCCGCCACCAGAGCTTCACCCGCGCCGCTGAAGAGCTGGCGCTGACCCAGAGCGCGATCTGCCGGCAGATCGCCGGGCTCGAGGAGTTCCTCGGCCTGGCGCTGTTCCGCCGCTCGCGGCGCGGCGTCAAACTCACCGAGGCGGGCCTCGCCTACAGCCGCAAGGTGGCTGCGCAGCTCGACGCGGTGGAGCGCGACACCTTGGCGATGATGGGCCAGCAGGGCGCGACGAGCATCGAGCTGGCGCTGGTGCCGACCTTCGGCACGCAATGGCTGCTGCCGCGCCTCAAGGATTTCCAGCGCGAGCATCCCGAGGTGACGGTCAATCTGACCAATCGCACGCGGCCGTTCCTGTTCGCCGATACCGAATTCGATGCGGCGATCTATTTCGGCGATGCCGATTGGTCGGGCACCGAGTCGCACTTCCTGATGCGCGAGAACTCGCAACCGGTGTGCAGCCCGGCACTGCTCGAAGGTCGCGCGCAGTTGGATGCGGCGAGCATCGCCAGCCTGCCACTGTTGCAGCAAACCACCCGCCCGTACGCCTGGCGCCAGTGGTTCAACTCGCTAGGCCTGAACGTTGCGCAGGACCTGCGCGGACCGCGCTACGAGCTGTTTTCCATGCTCGCCCAAGCGGCCAGCCATGAGATGGGCGTGGCGCTGATTCCGCCATTTCTGATCGAGCGCGAGCTGGCCGAAGGGCGCCTGGTGGTGGCGCTGCCACACAGCTGCGTCAGCGAGCGCGCCTATTACCTGATGATTCCCGAGCGCAAGGTCGAATCGGCGGCGCTGCGCGCGTTCCGCGACTGGCTGCTGCCGGTGGCCGAGGCGTATCGCCGCGAAACCGGGCTCTAAGCCTGAGTCTCACCCGGCTCTGTCCAGTTACGTGTTGCATGGTCTCGCGTAGGGTGGGTTAGCCGAAGGCGTAACCCACCGACCGTCAGGCTAGCAATGGCAATGGCAATGCCTTGTGGCATCGATGGTGGGTTACGCCGCGACGCGGCTAACCCACCCTGCGGAAACACCAAGTTTCGGCAGTCATCCGCGCCACCAACACGCAACTGGGGCATAGCCTTTCACCCAGCGAAATGACCGGATGTCGGCGGAAAATATGCTTTTTCCGGTTCGGGTCCACACTTCTAGCAGGCCGAAAGCCATCAGCTCGGCTCAGTTGGAGTACCAGCACCATCAACACCGTCAGCCCGAGCCGTCCGGCTCATTGGCGATAGTCCAACAGCCGTATCACTGTGACTCTTTTTGCCAGCCGCTGCGGCGTGTACTTCGCACACAACAACCGCAAAGGTCTCACGCATATGATCAGCTCTCGTTTTCTGCCTTGCAGCTGTCTGGCGCTGTCGCTGCTGGCCAGCAGTGTGATGGCTGCAGTCTCCCAACAAGAAGCCGACCAGCTCGGCACCACGCTCACCCCACTAGGCGCCCAGAAGGAAGGCAGCGCCGATGGCAAGATCCCGGCCTACGATGGCGGCCTGGCGAAGAACGCCGCGCCGATCAACAACGGCTTCCTCAACGATCCGTTCGCCAGCGATCAGCCGGAATTCACCATCACCGCGCAGAACGTTGACCAGTACAAAGACAAACTGACCCCCGGGCAACTGGCGATGTTCAAGCGCTACCCCGAGACCTACAAGATCCCGGTGTTCAAGACCCGCCGCACGGCCAACGCGCCCGAGGCGCTCTACGCGATCGCCAAACGCAGTGCGGTGCAGACCCAGTCGATCGATGGCGGCAATGGCCTGACCAACTTCGCCGACACCCACTACTACGCCTTCCCGATTCCCAAGTCCGGCGTCGATGTGGTGTGGAATCACATCACCCGTTACCGCGGCGGCAATGCCAGGCGCATGCTCGCCCAGGCGTCACCACAGGTGAACGGCAGCTTCACCATCGTGAAGTTCGATGATCAGGTCGCCTATCCCGATGGCATGCCCGATCTGGCCAAGGAGCAGGGCGCCAACATACTGCTGATGTTCCGCCAGGAAGTGACCGCTCCGGCGCGTCTGGCCGGTAACGTCACGCTGGTCCACGAGACCCTCGACCAGGTCAAGGAACCGCGCATGGCGTGGGTCTACAACGCCGGCCAACGCCGCGTGCGACGCGCTCCGCAGGTTGCCTATGACGGCCCCGGCACCGCCTCCGACGGTATGCGCACCTCGGATAACTTCGACTTGTTCAATGGCGCCCCGGACCGCTACGACTGGAAACTGATCGGCAAGCAGGAGATGTATATCCCCTACAACAGCTACCGGCTGGAGTCCAACAAGCTGAAGTACAGCGACATCCTCAAGGCCGGCCATATCAACCAAGATCTGGCCCGCTACGAGCTGCACCGGGTCTGGCATGTGGTCGCCACGCTGAAGGCCGGCGAACGGCACATTTACGCCAAGCGCGACCTGTACTTCGATGAAGACAGCTGGCAAGCCTCTGCCGCCGACCACTACGACGGTCGCGGCCAGTTATGGCGGGTTGGCGAGGGCCATGCCGTGCATCATTACGGCCAGCAGGCTTCGATCTATGCGGTAGAAGTCCTGTATGACCTGATCGCCGGCCGCTATGTCGCTAACGGCATGCGCAACGAGGAGAAACGCGGCATTCAATACGGCGGCACCGCCAAGTTCAGCGACTTCACCCCTGCCGCGCTGCGCCAATCCGGCGTGCGTTAAAGACCGTTCCTGTCGCCCTGCGACGATTCGTCGCGAGGGCGGCGGGCTTCCACCCCAGTTTCATCCCCCTCGGGATGCTTACGCCAGGCGTGCTGCATCCGCCGCGAACCCTACCAAAGCGCGGCTCGGCGCGATTACCTGACCCCGTAGTCAATAATTGCAGCACTACAGAAAGCCTCGGGAAAAATCGCTCTCCTGCGCAATAAAATCCTTTATATCCAATGGATTAACTCTTTCCACGCGCCCCTCGGCGAACCTAGTCCATAGGTGTGGTTCCGATGAATGGGCATTCAGCGCAGGTATGGAGCTCCAGCCGGCAACGTGCCATGCAACCCAACCAACGCCGGATGGCGCGGCGCTTTGCGCCCGTCCGTGGTGGCTCAGCGGTCAGCCGGTGACTTGTAGTAAACGCCGGGATCACCTTCAAACGTCTTGAAGGCCTCGGCGATCACCTGCAAAATGCCGCGCCCCGCCGGTTGCATACCTGCTTTCGCGGGTTGTGATGATCCGCCCCCAGCACGCCAACGTAGTGCGCTGGTCATGAAAAAAAACGATCACGCAGGAGATTCAAACGTGCTCATTGGTGTTCCCCTCGAGACCTTTACCGGCGAGACGCGGGTTGCCGCGACCCCGGAAACGATTAAGAAACTGATCGGCGCTGGCCATCAGGTCACTGTCCAGAGCGGCGCCGGCGTCAATGCCAGCGTTCCGGACGGTGCCTATGAGGCTGTCGGTGCCAAGATCGGTACTGCCGCAGAGGCTTTTGGCGCCGACCTGGTGCTCAAAGTAACGGCCCCGAACGATGCCGAACTGGCTCAGTTCAAAGCCGATGGTGTGCTGGTTGGCATGCTCAACCCGTTCAACAACGAAACCATCGCCAAAATGGCTGGACGCGGTATCACCGCCTTCGCCCTCGAAGCCGCGCCGCGTACCTCGCGGGCGCAGAGCCTCGACGTGCTGTCCTCGCAAGCCAACATCGCCGGCTACAAGGCCGTGATGCTCGCTGCCAATCACTATCCGCGCTTCATGCCGATGCTGATGACCGCTGCTGGTACCGTAAAGGCCGCCCGCGTGCTGATTCTCGGCGCCGGTGTCGCCGGTCTGCAGGCCATCGCCACAGCCAAGCGCCTGGGTGCCGTAATTGAAGCCTCGGACGTACGTCCGACGGTGAAAGAGCAGATCGAATCGCTCGGCGCCAAGTTCGTCGACGTGCCGTACGAGACTGACGAAGAGCGCGAATGCGCTGTCGGTGTCGGCGGTTACGCCCGTCCGATGCCGGCCAGCTGGATGGCCCGTCAGGCCCAGGCTGTACACGAGAAGGCCAAGCTGGCCGACATCGTCATCACCACCGCGCTGATTCCTGGCCGCGCCGCACCGGTGCTGCTCAAGGAAGAAACCGTCAAGGAGATGAAGCCCGGTTCCGTGGTCATCGACCTGGCCGCCGCTCAGGGTGGCAACTGCCCGCTGACCGAAGCCGAACAGGTAGTGATCAAGCACGGCGTGACCATCGTCGGCTACAGCAACCTGGCGGCCATGGTGCCGGCGGATGCTTCGGCCCTGTACGCACGCAACCTGCAGGACTTCCTCAAGCTGGTCATCGACGGCGAAGGCAAGTTCCACCTCAATCTCGAAGACGACATCGTCGCCGCGTGCCTGATGTGCCGCGACGGTCAAGTCGTCCGCAAGAACGGATAAGGAGCCCGAAATGGAAGACATGCTGATCTCCCACGGCATCTACAACCTGATCATCTTCGTGCTGGCCATCTACGTTGGCTACCACGTCGTATGGAACGTCACCCCGGCCCTGCACACCCCGCTGATGGCCGTTACCAACGCCATCTCGGCGATCGTGATCGTCGGCGCCATGCTGGCCGCCGCCCTCACCGTCACCCCGCTGGGCAAGACCATGGGCACCCTGGCTGTGGCCCTGGCCGCGGTTAACGTGTTCGGTGGCTTCCTGGTCACCCGCCGTATGCTGGAAATGTTCAAGAAGAAGGCGCCGAAAGCAGCATCGGCTGCCGCACCGGTGGAGAAACACTGACCATGAGCATGAATCTGATCACTGTTCTCTACCTGATCGCTTCGATCTGCTTCATCCAGGCCCTCAAAGGCCTGTCGCACCCGACCACCTCGCGCCGCGGCAACCTGTTCGGCATGATCGGTATGGGCATCGCGGTCGTGACCACGCTGTTCCTGGTGTTCAAGCTGGCGGCACAGCTCGGTGAAGGCGGCAATACTGCTGCCGGTCTGGGCTACGTGCTGGTTGGCCTGCTGGTCGGCGGCACTGCCGGTTCGATCATGGCCAAGCGCGTCGAAATGACCAAGATGCCTGAGTTGGTGGCCTTCATGCACAGCATGATCGGTCTGGCCGCGGTGTTCATCGCCATTGCCGCCGTGGTTGAGCCGCAGTCGCTGGGTATCGTCAAGCAACTCGGCGACGCCATCCCGGCGGGTAACCGTCTGGAGCTGTTCCTCGGCGCGGCCATCGGTGCCATCACCTTCTCCGGTTCGGTGATCGCCTTCGGCAAGCTGTCCGGCAAGTACAAGTTCCGCCTGTTCCAGGGCGCGCCGGTGCAGTTCAAGGGCCAGCACAAGCTGAACCTGCTGGTCGGCCTGGCCATCATCGGCCTGGGTCTGTACTTCACCTTCACCGGCAACCTCACCGCCTTCGCGGTGCTGGTAGCGCTGGCGTTCGTGATCGGCGTGCTGATCATCATCCCGATCGGCGGCGCCGACATGCCGGTCGTGGTGTCGATGCTCAACAGCTACTCGGGCTGGGCGGCCGCCGGTATCGGCTTCTCGCTGAACAACTCGATGCTGATCATCGCCGGTTCGCTGGTTGGTTCTTCGGGTGCGATCCTCTCCTACATCATGTGTAAGGCGATGAACCGCTCGTTCTTCAACGTCATCCTCGGTGGCTTCGGTGGTGCGACTGAGGCAGCCGGCCCGGCTGGCGACAAAGAAGCACGTCCGGTGAAGTCCGGTTCGTCCGACGACGCCGCGTTCCTGCTGACCAACGCCGACACCGTGATCATCGTTCCTGGCTACGGCCTGGCGGTGGCCCGTGCTCAGCACGCGCTGATGGAGCTGGCTGAAAAGCTGACTCACCGCGGCGTGACCGTGAAGTACGCGATCCACCCGGTAGCCGGTCGTATGCCTGGCCACATGAACGTGCTGCTCGCCGAGGCCGAAGTGCCGTACGAGCAAGTGTTCGAGATGGAAGACATCAACTCCGAGTTCGGCCAGGCCGACGTGGTGCTGGTGCTCGGTGCCAACGACGTGGTCAACCCGGCCGCGAAGAACGATCCGAAGTCGCCGATCGCCGGCATGCCGATCCTCGAGGCTTACAAAGCCAAGACCGTGATCGTCAACAAGCGTTCGATGGCCAGCGGTTACGCCGGCCTGGACAACGAACTGTTCTACCTCGACAAGACCATGATGGTGTTTGGCGACGCCAAGAAGGTCATCGAGGACATGGTCAAGGCCGTCGATTAAGACGTCTCTGCCTGTTAACGAAAACCCCGGCCCAGTGCCGGGGTTTTTCGTTTCCGGCACGACTGTAATGGGTCGGGGTGCCCAGTTGACGGGCATCGCAAGCTCAACCCATCCCCGCCTGTAGGAGCGAATTTATTCGCGAACCGGGGCAACTGCGGGCTGCCCTCAATCGCGAATAAATTCGCTCCTACGCAAAAGTCGCGCTCCCGAAAACCACTTTCCGCCCGACCAAAGGCGCCAGCCAGAGCGCTTTCTTCGACCTTGGTATAGAGGCCACCGCCCTCCCCGCGGCCTAGACTGCGCGCCTCGTTTCCGTTGTCCGAGGTTTCCCCCGTGTACCAAGATCGCGTGCGTCTGCCCTCCCTGCTGAGCAAACTGATGAGTGCGGCCGACGCCGCGGCCCTGATCGAGGACGGCATGACCGTCGGCATGAGCGGCTTCACTCGCGCCGGCGAAGCCAAGGCGGTGCCGCAGGCGCTGGCTGAACGCGCCAAGCACAGCCCACTGCAGATCAGTCTGATGACCGGCGCCAGCCTCGGCAACGACCTCGACAAACATCTCACCGAAGCCGGCGTGCTGGCCCGGCGCATGCCGTTCCAGGTCGACAGCACGCTGCGCAAGGCGATCAACGAGGGTTCGGTGATGTTCATCGATCAGCATCTCTCGGAGACGGTCGAGCAGCTGCGCAACCACCAGCTGAAGAAGCCCGACATCGCGGTGATCGAAGCAGTGGCGATCACCGAGCAGGGCCACATCGTGCCGACCACCTCGGTGGGCAACTCGGCCAGCTTCGCGATCTTCGCCGAGCGGGTGATCGTCGAGATCAACCTGGCGCACAACCCCAACCTGGAAGGCCTGCACGACATCTACATCCCCACCTACCGGCCGACGCGCACGCCGATTCCGCTGACCCGCGTCGACGACCGCATCGGCAGCTCGGCGATCCCGATTCCGATTCCGGCCGAGAAGATCGTCGCCATCGTCATCAACGACCAGGCCGACTCGGCGTCCACCGTGCTGCCGCCGGACGCCGAGACTCAGGCGATCGCCGATCACCTGATCGATTTCTTCAAGGCCGAAGTCGCCGCCGGGCGCATGGACAACAGCCTCGGCCCACTGCAGGCCGGCATCGGCAGCATCGCCAACGCGGTGATGTGCGGGCTGATCGAGTCGCCGTTCGACAACCTGACCATGTACTCGGAAGTGCTGCAGGATTCGACCTTCGACCTGATCGACGCCGGCAAGCTGCGCTTCGCCTCGGGCAGCTCGATCACCTTGTCCGGGCGGCGCAACGCCGACGTGTTCGGCAACCTCGAGCAGTACAAGGACAAGCTGGTGCTGCGCCCGCAGGAGATCTCCAACCACCCCGAGGTGGTCCGCCGCCTGGGCATCATCGGCATCAACACCGCGCTGGAGTTCGACCTCTACGGCAACGTCAACTCCACCCACGTCGGCGGCACCAAGATGATGAACGGTATCGGCGGCTCCGGCGACTTCGCCCGCAACGCGCACCTGGCGATCTTCGTCACCAAGTCGATCGCCAAAGCCGGGGCGATTTCCAGCGTGGTGCCGATGGTCAGCCACGTCGACCACACCGAGCACGACGTCGACATCCTGGTCACCGAACAGGGTCTCGCCGACCTGCGCGGCCTGGCGCCGCGCGAGCGTGCCCGAGCGATCATCAACAACTGCGTGCACCCGGACTTCCGCGGCCCGCTCAACGACTACTTCGCCCGCGCCTGCGCCAAGGGCGGCCACACCCCGCACCTGCTGCGCGAAGCCATGGCCTGGCACATCAATCTGGAAGAAACCGGGCGCATGCTGGCCAGCTGAGCGAGGGAAAAACTGTTTGCGGGAGGTGTGCCGCTGACCGCAAACAGGATCTATCCGGTTATTTCGAGATGCACTAGAACTGTGCTGGTCTCATACCACCGCAGCTCTCGGTTGATTGCTGGGGTTTCGGCTGATTTTTCCTGAAAACCAGCACAGCTTGCCGGCTCCGAAACACCGTCATTGCCGCGCTGGCAGGAATCCAGATGGTTTCGAGATCGAACATCGGGCGCCGCCAGACGGCGCCCTGCTGGGCATCACTTCGTTCAGCACCAGCCTACGGAGCCAGCCTACCCCCACGCTGGCGGCTTCGGCCGATAAAAAAGGGCGTCTGGGACGCCCTAAAGTTCACGCTCACTCGGTGGCGGCCCGCTTTCGACTGACAGCTTCAGACCCGCGGGCAGCTAACTGCAGCTGCTCATCGATAAATTGCTGGACCAGTCGATTGAACTTCACGGGTTGGTCCAGCGGCGTGGCATGCCCGGAGTCTTCAATCACCGCCAGGCGCGCATTGCGCAGTTGCCGCACATAGCTCTGTTTGTAGGCCAAGGGGGTGTAGTCCCGGTCACCGGCGACAATCAGCATCGGTGTGTCGACCACTTGCACGGCAGGCAGCGTCGACCAACCCAGAATGGCGCGCAGGGCATGCAAGTAGGACACTCGGTCATTGCGCGTGATACGTTCGGTGAATTGGGCGCGCAGTTGCGTCTGTTCGGCATAGGGGAACAGCTTGTGCGCCAGCAATTTCCCCATGACGCGCAACCCCAGCAAGTGGATCAATACCTTGCGTAACGCTACCTGGCTGCGCAGCCAGAGGGAGTCCAAGGGAAAGCTCGGCGCGCTGTTGACCGCCACAAAGCCACGCACCAGTTCCGGATTGCTGACCAGCAACTGAAAACCGACCATGCCGCCCATCGAGATACCGACCACGAAGCACGGCTCGCACTCCAGCGCCGTGATGAATTCGGCGACATCCGCCGCCATATCAGCGACCCCCAACCGGGCTCGCAGCAACTCGCTCGCCCCATGCCCGCGCAAGTCCAAGGCATATACCTTGAAAAAACCCGACAGATAATCGATTTGCGGCTGCCAATCCAACAGCGATGAGCCCAAACCGTGTAACAACAATATCGGTACCCCCTGCCCTTGGCAGGTATAGGCAAAACGCCCAGTACTCAACTTTATAAATTCCATTCTGGCATCCCCCTATATCGTTAAAACCGAATACCACCAATCCATTGATAGGCAATACCGACGCCTTATTGTGTTCGGCGCTAATTCCACGGCGCGAAACAATAGCCATTTGCTTTGCGGCGGTAAAAAAATTAAAATCTCACGAATTATGCTCAAGGGATTTCATATGAACGACCTCGCCAGCCCCACGCAAGAGCGCAGTAAGCAGGCCCTTGAGCGCTTTCTCAATGTGGCGGCAGAACTGCTGGCTAATAACACCTTCGAAGAAACCAGCATTTCCCAGATCACCAAACTTGCGAAATCTTCGGTAGGAACTTTTTACCGATTGCTCGGCGACAAAGATGTTTTGCTCTATGCCGTTCATGATCGCTTTGTTGAGGAATGCGAAACAGCCATCGATCAGGCGATCGAACTGATACTGCAAAGCGATCTTGACGCCAAAAAACAGATAGAAAGTGTTATCCACACGCTGATCGAACTCTTCCGTAATCGTGAAGGCCTGCTCCGTGCCTTGATCCGCCGCAGCTCGGTAGACCTTAAGTTCCGCCAACGCTTCCATGGGTTGAACGCCTATATCGCCAACGCTTTCTGTCGCATTGCCTTGGCCCATCTGCTGACGATCCAACACCCAAACCCCACCCAGGCAATCGATATGGTTGCGCATTTACTACTGGCGAGTTTGAACTACTACACCATGACGGGAAGTTTAGGCGTAACAGCCGAAGAAGATATCCCGACCGAACTGTCACGCCTGTTATTGAACTACCTAGAAGTCTCCAGCACTAATTAACCATTAGCGCAAACTATCCCGCCGTAACTGTGCCGGAGTGAAGTCCGTTGGCTTTAATGGAATGGAAAACTCATCGGCCGGTTCTTCATTCGACAAAATACCAATGACATAACGGCCACTGGTCAAGTCATATACAGCATCACCTTTCGTCCAGACCAAGGGTTGGTCGTAATAGTTGATGGTGTAGGACTCGCCTACGCGCCAAAGGTTGTCGCGATTGTCGTAATGATCGACCACGAGAATCTGGTAACTGTCCTCATCAAAGTAAAAGTCGCGCTGCTTATATTGGTGACGCATACCCGCCTTCAAAGTTGCGCGGACGTGCCAGACCCGGTGTAACTCGTAACGCAATAAGTCGGGGTTGACGTGGCCCGGCTTGACGATGTCGGCGTATTTATTCGATCGGGAAGCAAACTTGTAACTGTTGTACGGCACGTACAGCTCCTGCTTACCCACCAGCTGCCAGTCGTATTTGTCCGGCGCGCCCGAGAACATGTCGAAGTTGTCCGTGGTACGCATACCGTCGGACGCCGTGCCGGGTGAGTCATAGGCGACATTCGGCGCGCGCCGTACCCGCCGCTGACCAGACGCATAGAGCCAGGCTAGCCGCGGCTCCTTCACCTGGTTGACGGTCTCGTGCACCAGCAGCTCGGTCCCGGCGAGTCGGGCCGGAGCCAGTACTGACTGACGGAAGTAGAACAGGACGTTGCCGTTTTCCTGGCTGGCATCGCCGGCGGCCTGGTTGAAGAGGAACAGATCCTTGATCTTGGTGATGAAGTAATCACCGCCGGCCTGTGGCACAGCCTGCGCGTAATTGCGCTTGACGCTGTCACCGCGGTAACGCACCAAGTGGTTCCACAACACCTCCAACGCAGATTGCGGAATAGGGAATGGCGTAGCGACCTTGAAGTCCGCAATGCCATTGCCTTTCTCGATCAGCGTGGCCGATTGCGCATTGGCCTTGATCGCCGCATACACCTGCTGCGGGTAGGAGGCGGAGCGATGGGTCGGGTAGACCGGTAGCTTCCAGGTATCGGGAAAGCGCTTGAGCATGGCCATCTGGCCCGGACTCAGTTGCTCGCGATACTGCTCGGCATTGGCAGCCGTTATGGTGAACAGCGGTTTGTCTGCCGCGAACGGGTCCTTGTAACCCTGCGCCGAATCGAGGGCGCCGCTCGATTGCGCAAGGCCGCCGTCCCACGCCGGAATAGTGCCGGCGGCGTTGCCGGCGCGCTCCGCACCCATCGGGGTCAGATCTTTATCGAGGCGAGCCGCCTGCTCGCCGCCGACCTTGGCAAAGGCTTGTGGCAATGCGCATTGCGCGATCAAGGCAACCAGCGCGACACGGCTGAATCGTCTGAAATTATTGTTGTTGTTCATGCTGTGGCTCCACTCGTCAGAAGCTGTACTTGATATTGAGGCTCAGGTAGTCGCGATCAGTGCGCTTGTTCGACAGGCCGCCCCCGCTATAGCCGATATACTTGGCGCCGACAGTCATGGACTCTTGGTAGATCGCATCGATGCCCAGCGAATAGCTTTGCGCCTCTTCATCCAGGCCGTTGGTCAACTGCGGCGCAACCCCGTTGATGCTGTACTGGTAGCTGACGCTGGGCACCAGGTTCACCAGGTTGAACACGTTGCTATAGGTCAGTTGCAGGCTGGCCTGGGCGCCATAGGCACTGCTGGTGGCCTCGTAATAATCGATATCCGATTCCAACCCTTGCACGCGGCTGCCGACCACTTCCGAGAGGAGTTGCGCCGAGTTGGAACCGAGCAGGCCGTTGAAGCTGTAGATCGCTGACAGCGAGGCCTGGAACATGTCCTTCTCGCGGTAGCCATCCAGACGGGTACCGACGGGCATGCCGGCCAGGTTGCCGAGTAGCGCGGTCGGCAGGTATTCGCCCAAGCCCAGGGCAATCGGGGTATCCGGCCGGAAGCTCAGCTCACCGGCCAGCGACAGACCGTTGAAGATGTTGTCGCCGTCGATGCTGGTGTTGAAGCTGATGCCATAGAGGTCACGCTTTTCCAGGTATTCGGCGTAGTAGTTCGAGGTGCTGGCGACCGGCAGCACTCCAACGACCGGCAGCCTCGTCGGGCGACCCACCGTCAGACCGATCATCGGCACCTGCATGTTGTAGCGCAGGTAGTAGAGCCCCAACTCGGTATCGTTCAACTGCGGCACGAACCAGCGCAGCGACGCACCGTATTGCGCAGCGCTATCGGCGTCGATGTCGCTACTGCGCGGGATAAAGGTGGTCGGCAGATAGCCTTTGAGCAAGTTGTTGACAACGCCCGGAGACAGGCCATTCACAAAGTTTTGCGCCTGTTGCGGGTTGTCGAACGCCCGGCCGCCGACCAAGGGTTCCTGCAGCGGCGCCACGGAAAGGTAATCGCAACCTTCACCGATTACATCGAGGGTCGAGAAATAGGTGCCACACGGATCGATCTTCGAGGCTTCCCAGGCCCAGCCCGGTTGCCAGTAGCCTTCCACGGTCAGGTTATCGCGCAGCTCGTATGAGCCGGAGATCATGAAGGTCGGCATAAAGGCCTCCTTGATCTCGGAGCCGGGTGCGCGCAGGGCGTTGATATCCACCGGGTTGGTTGCGCCGATACCGTTTTGGTAGAACAGCCCCTCGCCCCAGTTGATCACCTGCCGGCCTAAGCGTGCGTTGAGGGCGCGCTCATCGAGCGTCCAACTGCCGTAGACGAAAGCATCCAGCAGGTCAGCGCTGGAGCCCGCCTCATCGAGCCCCTCCGAGCTGATCTCCCGATGCCGACGGTCGTCATCTTTCAACTCGAAGTCATAGAACGCACGACCGCGCACGAACAAACCGAACCGGTCCTGGTAGCGCAGATCCATCTCGGACACGGCTTTGACCACTTCAGAGAACAGATCCCCTTTGCGGAGGTTGAGGTTGCCATCATCCGAGTTGATCAATCCGGAGTTGCTGCCCGTACCGCCGTTGGCACGGGCGATCAGCTTGTCGTCCTGCCCCTCCATGCGATAGCTGACGCCATAGGACAACGTGGTATCCAGCGAAGTAGTCCAGTCGCCTGAACGCACCTGAAACGCTAATGATTGAGTCGCCGGCAGTAAGGCGAGTAGTGCCGCGGCGATAACGCCAAGGCTTTTCCCTTGTTTAACCACGATGACCTCCATTTTTTATTATTTGTCATGGTACATTCGGAATCGGAACCTCGATTCCGATACAATGTAGCCAGACCGCTTCGTCCTTGCAAGGGGGTATCTGGGAAAAATATTTTTCCTTCCACTAAGCCTTATTGCAGAGGCTGCAACGCGCATCAACGAACACAAGGCGGTGAAATACCGACTTGACGGAATCGGAATTTCTGTTTCGATTTAGCACCGCAAGGTGCTTCTCGAAGCATCTTTAGCGGCGCCAGGAGGCGCTGTTAGCGAGCCCGGACGTGCATATACCGGGCTCAATCATTCTGAATCGCTTAGGACGAAACGGTTCAGCAGCAATCCCGAGCATCCCAACAATAAGAAGGGCTCCCCATGTTTCGTTCCCGTTTCAACTGCCGCATCCTGTTGCTCAGTACCCTACTGAGCCTCATCTGCACTACCGCCGCCTGGGCTGACTCACGCTGTACCGAGCGCAAGCCGTTCCTGGGCATAGCGGGCAAGATCAGTTGCAGTCATCAATCGACCTGGATCTCTTCTGGAGATCTGCTCAGCCGCAAGGTGATCTATCAGACCCCCGTTGGCACGCCCCCGGCCGGGGGATGGCCGGTGGTGATCATGTATCAGGGGTCGTTCTTTGCGCTGGATAACTTCGTCTACTACAGCGACCAATGGCTTGGCCGGCTGTACAACGAGGGTAAGCTGATCAAAACCTTGCTCGACAACGGCTATGCGGTGATTGCCCCGAGTGCCCCAGCGGATCTGTTCTGGCATACCAATATTCCGGGGATGGCCCAGCTTTATGAGCAGACCACCGACTACACCCTCATCACCAACCTGCTACAGGCCATGGCCCAAGGGCATTTTGGCCCGCTGAACCCCAATCGGCAGTACGCCACCGGTATTTCCAGTGGCGGCTATAACACCAGTCGAATGGCCGTTTCCTTCCCGGGCAAGTTCAAGGCCCTGGCAATCCAGTCCGCCTCGTACGCCACCTGCTCAGGCCCGCTGTGCGTAGTGCCGGAGTTACCGGCCGATCACCCGCCAACCACGTTCTTACACGGGTTCGTCGACGCGGTAGTGCCTTGGTGGACCATGGATCTGTACTACGACCGCCTGCTCTATCAAGGCATCGAAACCACCCGTTACACCGACCCGCTCGGCAACCACGAATGGCCGGCGGCCGCACCGGCGCACATCCTCGCCTGGTTCAACGCCCACCCATAACCCCCCTGGAAACCTCTCCCTCTGCTGGCAAGCGCAAGCTGCCAGCAGTCCTGGCGCTCGCTATAACTCAGCACGCCCCGATGCGCCTGGTGTGGGTAGATGCCTGCCTACGCCCAGGCGTATACCGGGCATTCGGAGCTGCTCATGATTCACCGGCTTTTCACTTTTCTATTGGCCACACTCGCCACACTACCGTGCGCTGTTGCGGTTCCAACCAAGCCCGATGCAAACCTGCTCCGGCTGCATCAAGTGCAGTTGGCGACTCAGGGTGCGCTGGGCGACTTTTACCTGATGTATGGCGTCGATCCCGACCCGACCCACGCCCAGTCGATGGAGCTACGCATCCAGACTGCCACTCGTAATCTCGCCGGCATGGCCGAGCTACCCGGAACGAACTCAAGCACCCTGCTCACTCAACTCGAGCAGCAATGGCGCGCCTATGTTCAACTGCTTTCCGGCTTGACCGGGGAGCTGCAACGTCAGGGCAGCACCAGTGGCGGTGACATAGCCGAACTGGTCAGCCTGAATCGACAACTGGTCACCCTATGCCGCTCGCTCGAGGTCAGCCTGCGGCAAGAAAGCCCCCTCCCTCCGCCGCGGTTGGCGGAGCAAAGCCGCAACCTCAGCCTGCTGATGCAAAACATCGCTACCGACTACATCGCCCACAGCGTCGGGGCAAACTCCCTAGGCGGCGATGGTAAAGCGCTGGATGCACAGGCCGAAGAGTTCGCTACGCGTCTGGCCACGTTGCAGGATCACCCGGAGCAGCCCGCCGAAGCCCGTCAGGCGCTGGCCGACATCGCCCGCAAATGGCGCTACATCGAGCCGTCGCTGAAGCACTACAACGAGGCCGCGGTTCCTTCCTTGGTCAACCGGTATTCGGCCCGGATCATCGAAGAGCTGACGCAGCTGGAGACATCGAGCTCGGTCCCTGCCCCTGACAGTTCAGGACGATAGGGGCTCGAGGCGGAAGGTTGGGACCGCGCACTGGAGTCGCGGCTCCATGTTGGGCATCACTTCGTTCAGCGCCAACCTACGACCGCCGCACTCCCGTAGGTTGGCGCTGAACGAAGTGATGCCCAACAACAGGTCTGTAAAGGCGGGACTTAGCGGGCCGAGCGAACGCAAACGAAATCTAACAGTCAGCGGTTTATTTCGAGCAGCACTAAAACTGTACCGGTCGTAACGCCACAGCTCTCGGTTGAGTGCTGCGATTTCGGCTGATTTGGCCCGAAAACCAGCACAGATTGCCGCCTCGTGAGCAGAACAGTTTTTCAAAAAACCAGGTTAGACCAGCACAATTCTCCCCAACTGTGGCTGTGAGGCTAGCGCTAAGCAGCGGATCATAAGGGTCGTGAAATTCTCAATCCCGCCACAAGCGGAAGGACGACCACCATGGAACGTACCCTCGGTTCCAACCTGCACTTCGTAACCACCCCAGCCCTTGCTCACGCCACCCTGCCCACGCGGCTGATCGCCAATGTCATGCTCTGGCAGCGCCGGATCACTACCCGCCATGAGTTGGCCCGCCTCAACCCACGGCTGCTGGCCGACGCCGGTATCAGCGAAGCGGATCGCTATGCCGAACTGAGCAAGCCGTTCTGGCGCTAGAACCCAGATTCGTTGCATCCCAAACCCCGGTCAGTTCGCTGCATCGGGGTTTGTCGTTTCTAAGAACCTGTTTACGATCTTTTTGACTAGAGCCAGACAAGGCAAAAACAGGCGAGGAAGCGGAGTTTACGAGCTGTAAATGAGCATTCCGAGCCTGTTTTTAACGCGGTATGGCCGACGGACAGGAGATCGTAAACAGGCTCTAAGGCAGCCGTCAGGCATTGCCCGCACAGCTGTGGCTCGCCAACACCGATACAGTTTATGAAATAGATAATCTGTCCCAATACAATTTCAATGTACTGTGACTGCACAGGATCACGCGCCCACGCCACCATGAGTACCCATTCCTACTGCCCCCGCCGCTCGCGGGAAGGAACGTGCCATGGAACGCACTCTCGCCACTGCTGCTCCGCAGACTCTAAGCCCCCGCGTACGCGACCGCCTCCAGCGCCTGTTCGCCTGCCTGGCCCGCTGGACCGAAAACCGTCGCACGCGTCGACAACTGGCGCAGTTGGACGATCGCCTGCTGGCCGATGTCGGCATCACCCGTAGCGAGCGGCTGGCCGAACTGGATAAGCCGTTCTGGAAGTGAGCTGTTACAGCGCTGGGACTTTCCGCCGCTTGCTGTCCAGCAGTTCGGCATACAGCTCGGCGGTCTGCTTGCCCATCCGCTCGATGGTGAACAAACGCTGATAGCGCAGCCCCGCCTGGCGGCCCATCTCGGCCGCCAGCTGCGGGTTGTCCCAGAGCGTGCGCATCGCTTCGCGAAACGCCTGCGGGTCACTCGGCGGCACCACCAGACCCGTTTCACCATGGATGTTGATGTAGCTGGTACCAGTGCCGATCTCGCTGGAGATCATCGGTTTGCCGTACATGGCGCCTTCCAGCAGGGAAATGCCGAATGCTTCCGAGCGCAAATGCGAGGGAAACACGATGGCGCTGCACAGCTGCAGCAGCGCCACTTTGTCTTCGTCGCCCAGCCGGCCAACGAAATGCACATGCTCCAGGTTAAGTGCCTGCGCCTGCGCACGCAGTTCTTGCTCGAGCGGCCCGGCGCCGACGATAACCACCGGATAGCTCGTGCCGCGCAGCGCCTCGAGCAGAATATGCAGGCCCTTGTAGTAGCGCATCACCCCGACGAACAGGAAGAACCGCTGGCCAAAGCGCTGTTCCCAGCCCCGCATACGCTCGGCAGACGGCTTGGGGTAATTGTCTTCATCCAGTCCGTACGGAATGATCGAGGTTTTGTCGCGGTAGCGCGCCAACACCTCGCTGGTATCCAGGTAATTCGGCGAAGCCGCGACAATCCGGTCGGCGCTGCCCAGGAAGCGGTTCATCAGGGGCCGATAGAAATTCAGCAGGAGCTTCTGTCGCACGATGTCCGAGTGGTAGGTGACCACCGTCGGCTTGTTGATCCGCGCCGCAAAATGCAGCACGTCCATGAACGGCCAGGGAAAGTGGTAGTTGATCACGTCGGCTTCGGCGGCCAGTGCCTTGAACCGCCCCAGCACGCTGAGGGAAAACCCGGTCGAGGCCACATGCAGGTCCAGTTGCGCGCGGTGCACGCGGTGATCGCCAACCATCAGCTCGCGCG
This sequence comes from Pseudomonas sp. LS44, assembly GCF_024730785.1. Taxonomy (NCBI): domain Bacteria; kingdom Pseudomonadati; phylum Pseudomonadota; class Gammaproteobacteria; order Pseudomonadales; family Pseudomonadaceae; genus Pseudomonas; species Pseudomonas sp. LS44. The sequence continues at coordinate 146,374 of NZ_CP102830.1, read as the reverse complement.
GCTCCGGGTCGGTGCTCAAGGTCAGCACGTCGCTCTCGATGCCATGGGCGATTCCGCTTTGGCAGATCTGGTAAATCACCTGCTCGATACCGCCCACGGTCTCCGGCAAGTAGGTCTTGAAGAGGTGCAGAATCCGCATGTCGTACTACTCCAACGCCTGCCGATAGACGGAAGCGGTGATGCTTGCGCAGCGCTTCCAGGAAAACTCTTGCGCCCGCTGCAGGCCCACGGTCCGGCGGGCCTGCCATTCCGGTTGATCACCCAGCAATCTCTGGATCGCCGCGCACCAGCCCTGGTCATCACCGGGCTCCAGGTAGACACCTGCGGGGCCGGCTACTTCCTGTAACGAAGTCCTCGCGGTGAGGAGCACCGGCACGCCGCTGGCCATCGCCTCCAGAACTGGCAGGCCGAAGCCCTCATACAGCGAGGGGAACAGCAACATCCGTGCCCCCGCCAGCAGCTCCGCCAAGGCCTCATCCGGCTGATAGCCCAACAATCGCACCGCGCCGCTGGCCAAGGCCTTTTGCAACTCAGGGGCCAGGTTGGCGTCGCGCCATCCGGGCATGCCGGCAATCAACAGCGGGAAACGGCGGCGCAGCGCTTCGGGCAGCAGGGCATGGGCGCGCAAGGCCTGGGCCAGGTTCTTGCGCGGTTCCAGAGTGCCCACGCAGAGCAGGTAACCACCGGGCTGCAGGCCGAACTGCGCCAAGCAGGCGCGCAACGCGTGTGCCTCGCGCGGGCGGAAGCGCTCGGCGTAGCCCAGCGGCGCCACCTTGATACGCTCGGCGGCGACGCCGTAGTGCTGGCGGATCTCGTTGGCGACGAACTGCGAGTCGGCGAGGATGAAGCGCGCGCGTTCGACGGCCGGTCCGACGCGACGGTCGATCTCGGCCAGCCGATCACGCGGCTGGGTCTGCGGGTAGTGCACGTGGGTCAGGTCGTGCAGAGTCATCACCATCGGCCCGGCAAACTCCAGCGGCCAGAGGCTGGGCTCATGGTAGAGATCCGCCGCGTGCCGACTGACGCCTCGGGTGAAGCGATACTGATCCAGCTGACGGCGCAACGAGTAGGCACCGGGCACCTGTTTGGCCAGGGTGGTCCACTTGTTGTAGCCGGGCAGCGCGGCGGCGGGCAATTGGCGACTCCAGCCCCAACCATGGAAGAAATCAAGTTCCAGCTGGGCATCGCAGCTCAGTGCCTGGCTCAGCTCGGCCACGTAGTGACCGATGCCGGTGCGCGGCGCCTGCAGAATCCGCGCGTTAAGGGCAATCCGCATGCGCCTCCCGTGCGGCCGTCGCCGGCGCTGCCTGGCGAATGCCGGCCAGCGAGCGGCCGATCAATTGCTGCGCCGCCTGTGGCCAGTCGATCCATTGCCAATCGGCAATCGGGCGGGCCGCCGGGAACTGGCCGCTGCGTTCGAAGGCCTGGATGTGCGCCACCAAGCTCAGCGGCTCAGCCAGATCGAAATAGGCCATGAAGTCCGCGCCGATCTCGCGAAACACCGGAATGTCGCTGGCCATCACCGGCAAGCCACGCTGCATGGCCTCGACCAGCGGCAGACCGAAGCCTTCGGCGTAGGACGGAAACACCAACGCCCGCGCCTGTGAATAGGCGAACTCCAGACTCGTGTCGTTAATGCCGTTGAACATGAACAGCTGGCGGTTCTTCTGCGGATGCCGGTCGATCCGCTCGATCAGCGCCGCGCATTTCCAGCCCACCTTGCCGATGATGCACAGCCGCACCGAGGAGCCCTGGGCCCATAGCTGCTCGAAGGCATCGAGCAGGTAAGCATGGTTCTTGCGCGGCTCGATGGTGCTGACGGCCAGATACACCGGCTCGCCCGCGGCGAACAGCGCCTGCAACTCGAGGTTGAGCGGCGCGTCGGCACGACTCAAATCCAGCTCCGCGCCCAGATGAAAATGGCCATGCCAGCGCCGTGCGGCCTCGGCAGGGCCCAGGCGTTTGTGCAGCTCGGCCTCGACCTGGCGGCTGATGGTCTGCGAGATCGCCATAAAGCCATCGGCGGTCCTGGCGATCCAGTCGAACCACTGGTCGAATACCCGCACCAGGCCTTCGTCACAGAACTGCGGATGGGTCAGCGGGATCAGGTCATAGATCACCGAGACGATGCCCACGTCCTGCGCCTTGAGGCGCTCGGCCAGCTGGAAAAAGTCGGCATGCCAGGACGAGTCGAGCAGCAATAACTGATCACCGGCACCGGCCTGCAATGGCACGGCGCGCTCCGGCGCTGGCTGGCCGTCGCGGTTGAGCCACATCAGGCCGCGCAGGGGCAGGGTAATGGCCAGGCTGGCGATCTTGCAGGGCCAGAACAGCAGGCGCCGCGCGAGCCGCGAAGTGCGAAACGGCCACAACCGCTCGAGCCGCGCATGCACCCACCAGAACCGTGTGCGGGCATGATCCAGCTGGATAATCAGCGCTTGGCGCAGCGTCGCGGCCGCGCTCGCCTTCAGCGGCGCCAGACTCAACACCCGGTACAGCTGGCCGCCATTCATCATCACCGGGATGCACTCGACCGCCGTATCGCCAGCGCTCAGCTGCTTGATGATGTTGCGCACCACGCGCTGGATTCCGGAGTTGTCCCGCGGGTGCTCGTAGACGTAGGTACATTCGATCAGAAACCGCATGGTGGGCTACTGCGCCTCGTGTTCGGCGGGCTCAACCGCGCTGCTGATCCGCTCCACCGTGGCGTGCGAGTTCAGCCAGGTACAGCCGACGAAATCCGCCTGCTTGACGTTGATGACATGGAACACCAAGGCAAAATCGCGCCATTCGTAATTGGTGTCCAGGTGCGAATCGAAGCGCGACAGTGACAGGGCGATCGAATAGTTGCCCTTGCCCAGCGCGGCCATGAAGTCGAAGCGATAGATGATCCGCTCGCCGGCAGCCACCTGCTCCATCGCCTGCCCGAGGCGGTGGGTGTTGATGCCATAGATGGCCTGGCCCATGCGGTCCTTGATCATGAAGCCGAGCACCAGGCGCGGGATGTCGACCTTCACATCGATCGTCACTTCGAGGGTGACCTGGCTACCCACCTCGATGACTTCGACCCGCTGGCCGTGCGCGTTGAGCAAGGCGATATCGGCGAAGCCAGCCTCGCCGGTGCCGGAAATCGTGCGCACCTTGCCATTGGCCAGACGCTCCTGGCGTACGGTCTGCTGCTCGCGCTCGGCGAGCATCGCGCTGTAGAAATCCATCACCTCTTCCGGCGCGCCTTCCAGCGCCAAGCGGCCGTTGGCAAGCAGGATGGCCCGGTCGCATAACGACTGAATCGCTTGGCGATCGTGGGAGACGATCAGCAAGGTGGTGCCCGCCTTACGAAACTCGCGGATGCGCTCGAAACTCTTGTGCTGGAAGTACGCATCGCCCACCGACAGCGCTTCATCGACGATCAACACGTCCGGGCGCCGCGCGGTGGCCACGCTGAACGCCAGGCGCATCTGCATGCCGCTGGAATAGGTACGCACCGGCTGATCCAGGTACTCGCCGATCTCGGCGAATGCCTCGATCTCCGGCATCAGCGCCTGCAGTTCCTCCATGCCCAAACCCAGCAACTGGCCGGCCATGAAGACATTCTGACGACCGCTGAAATCCGGGTGAAAACCCATGCCCAACTCCAGCAATGCGGCCACCCGGCCGTGGATCTCGATGCTGCCCGCGTTGGCCTGGGTGGTGCCGGTGATCATCTTCAGCAGGGTGCTTTTACCCGCGCCATTGATGCCGATGATGCCCAGCGCCTCACCCGGCTGGATCTGGAAAGACACGTCCTGCAGCACCCAGTGCAATTGATGCCGTGGTCGTGAAAAGGGCAGCAGCCATTCGGCCAGGCGTGCCCAGCGCGACGGATATTGCTTGTAGGCCTTGCCCAGCTGGTTAACTCGAATACTGCCCATCACAGCTCATCCACCATTTCGCCGGAGCGTTTGCGGAACAAACGCATGCCCAGCAGACACAGGACGATCGCCAGCACGGCGCTGGGCCACAGCGACTGCCAATCCGGCCAGCGGCCGTAGACGAAAATCCCCTGATACGCGGCAATCAGCGCGACCATCGGGTTGAGCTGCAGCCAGCCCTGCACGCGTTCGGGCAGTACCGCCAGCGGATAGACGATTGGCGTGAACCAGAACCAGAACTGCAGGAGGATGCCGACGAACTGCCCGACGTCGCGGAAGAACACGTTGAGCACGCCGAGGATGATGCCCAGGCCGATCGAGAGCGCGATCTGGATGAGCAGCACCGGCAGCACACCGAGCACCGCCCAGCCGGGGAAGTTGTCGGTGACCAGCAGAAAGCCGAGGAACAGCGCGAAGATGATCGCGAAGTTGACGCTGGCATTCAGCACCACGATCAGCGGCAGGCAGATGCGCGGGAAGCTCAGCTTCTTGATCAGGTTGGCGTGCTCGAGGAACACCGCCTGACTGCGACCAATCACCTCGGCGAAAAAGCCCCAGGCGAGAATTCCCGCGCACAGGTAGATGCCGTAGGCGAGGCTGTTATCCACGCCGGGCAGGCGCGCCTTCATCAGCTGGGAAAAGATCACCGTGTAGACGACGATCATCGACAGCGGATTGAGGATCGTCCACGTCGCGCCGAGCAGCGAATTGCGATAGCGCGTCTGAAACTCGCGCTGCACGCTGCCGAGAACGAAGCCGCGGTAATTCCACACCGCGCGCGCCATGCCCACCGCCATCACATGACCCTGCCGTATTGATCCTCGAAACGCACGATATCGTCCTCGCCCAGGTATTCGCCGCTTTGCACCTCGATCATCACCAGATCGATGACCCCTGGGTTTTCCAGGCGGTGTTTGTGCCCGGCCGGAATGTAGGTGGACTCGTTGCTATTGACCAGCCGCGCGCCTTCGCCATTGGTGACCTTGGCCATGCCATGCACCACCACCCAATGTTCGCTGCGATGGTGGTGCATCTGCAGAGACAGCGCGGCGCCGGGTTTGACCACGATGCGTTTGATCTTGAAGCGCTCGTCTTCCTCCAGCACGGTGAAGGTGCCCCACGGGCGACTCACCGTACGGTGCAGGCGGTAGGCGTCATGGTTGCGATCCTTCAAGCGCTTGACCACCTGACGCACGTCCTGCACGCGGTCGGCGCGGACCACTAGGATCGCGTCGGCGGTGTCGATGACGATCATGTCCTCGACGCCGACCGTGGCCACCAGCCGGCCCTCGCTCTGCACGAAGTTATTGCGACTGTCGATAAAGATCGCGTCGCCGGTCGCCCGATTGTTCTGCGCATCGGGGGCGACCAGATCGCTCATGGCATTCCACGAGCCGATATCGCTCCAGCCGAACGCCCCTGGCACCACTGCCACGTTGGTCGAGCGCTCGATCAGCGCGTAGTCGATGGAAATGTCCGGCAGCGCGGCGAAGTGGCTGGCGTCCAGCTCCTGCTGCAACAGCGCGCCCATCTCGCGGGGCGGACTGGCCGCCACGCAGGCAGTCGCCAACTCGAGCAGCTGCGGGGCATGCAGCTGCAATTCGCGCAGCAGCGTGGCGGCAGTGAAACAGAACATTCCCGAGTTCCAGAGGAACTTGCCGCTCGCCAGATAGCGCTCGGCGGTCGGCAGATCAGGCTTCTCGACAAAGCGCTCGACCTTGGCCGCGCCCTGGCTGCCCAGCGTTTCACCGGCCTCGATATAGCCAAAGCCGGTCTCCGGCGCGGTCGGACGAATGCCGAACGTCACCAGATAGCCGTCCGCGGCCAGCGCGCTGGCCTGGCTGACCGCCGCGAGGAAGGCCTCGCGATCCTGAATCAGATGATCGGCCGGCATCACCACCATGGTCACGTCGTCGCCATGCCGCTCGCGCAGCGCCAGCGCCGCCGCGGCAATCGCCGGTGCGGTGTTGCGGCCCATCGGCTCGAGGATGAAGTGGGCCTGCTGCTGGGGCAGCTTGGCGGCAAGGAACTGATCCTTACTTTGAAAGTAATAATCCCGGTTGGTGACGGTGACCAGTTCACCGCCCGCAGTGAGCAATTCGGCCGCCCGACGATAGGTCTTGAGCAGCAGCGACTCGCCATCCGGCAAAGCCATGAACGGCTTCGGTTGACCTTCGCGGGACACTGGCCACAGCCGCGTGCCGGCCCCGCCGGAAAGGATCACGGGAATCAGCATGGCCGCTACTCCTTGCTGACGCGCTGGAGGTCGGCGTCGACCATGGCATGGAGCATGTTCTGCAATCCGGTCTTGGGCATCCAGCCGAGCACTCGCTCGGCTTTACCCGGATTGCCGAGCAGCACTTCCACCTCCGCCGGACGGAAGAACGCCGGATCGATCACCACATGGTTGTGGTAGTCCAGGCCGACATGGCTAAAAGCGATCCGGCACATTTCCCGCACCGTGGTGGTGACGCCAGTGGCGACCACATAGTCGTCCGCCTGCGGCTGTTGCAGCATCAGCCACATCGCTTCGACATAGTCCCCGGCGAACCCCCAATCGCGTTTCGCGTCGATGTTGCCCAGGCGCAATTCCTGCTGTTTGCCGAGCTTGATGCGCGCCACCGCATCGGTGACTTTGCGGGTGACGAATTCGATGCCGCGCAGTGGCGACTCGTGGTTGAAGAGGATGCCGCTGGAAGCATGCAGGCCGAAACTTTCCCGGTAATTGACGGTGATCCAGTGGCCATACAACTTGGCCACGCCATACGGGCTACGCGGATAGAACGGGGTGTTCTCATCCTGCCGCTCGGCCTGGATCAGGCCAAACATTTCGCTGGTCGAGGCCTGATAAAAACGCGTGTGCGGGCTGGAATGGCGGATCGCTTCGAGCACGTGGGTGACGCCCAAGGCGTCGACCACCCCGGTGGTGACCGGCTGACTCCAGGAACTGCCGACGAAGCTCTGCGCCCCCAGGTTGTAGACCTCGTCGGGACGGCTGGTGAGCACCGCGCGATGCACTGACGGCGCATCGGCAAGATCGCCATCCACATAGTGGATGTCCGCCTCGACGCCCAGTTCGCGCAGGCGCCAGCGCGTGTCCGAGCTGCGCCGCGCGACCAACCCGTGGACCTCATAGCCCTTCTCCAACAGGAGCTTGGCAAGGTAGGCGCCGTCCTGGCCGGTAATCCCCGTAATCAGTGCACTTTTAGTCATTATTTTCGCCCTCTTTTGCTTCCCAGCCCGACAGCACGCGGTGCAGGGTTTCTTCGATAGAAATGCCGGGTTGCCACCCGGTCTCGTTGTGCAGCTTGGTGGAATCACCGACGACACGACGCTGCTCGGAGCGGCGCATTCGCGTCGGGTCCTGGACCAACTGCACTGTCACTCCCGCCAGCTCGGCCAGCTGCGTTATCAACTGACCGACCTGACGTTCTTGTCCGGAACAGACGTTGTAGATCTCGCCATTGCGGCCGCTCTGCAATAAGCGCAGGTACGCCTCGACGACATCGTCAACATCCAGAAAATCGCGGGTCACCTCGATATCGCCGACCTCGAGCGTCGCCGGCTGCAGGCCCCTGCGCACCCGCACGATCTGCCGGGCCATGCTGGAGACCACGAAGGAGTCGCCCTGGCCAGCACCAATGTGATTGAACGGACGGGCCACGACGATCCGCCACGGCTCGCTATAGCTCCATTGCCGGCACAGCAGCTCGGCGGCCAGCTTGCTCACCGCGTACGGGTTGCGCGGTTGGGGCGTCAGCGTCTCGACAATCGGCAGATCGGCCTCGCCGACCTGCCCATACACGTCGCCCGAGCTGACATACAGAAAGGTCCCGCTGAAGCCCCGGCGCTTGAGAGCCTGGAGCAAATTCAAAGTGCCGAGCAGATTGACCTGCAAGGTGCGCGCGGGATCGCGAAATGCTTCGGGCACGAAGGTCTGACCGGCCAGGTGAATCACCGCGTCCGGGCAGGTCGGCGCCAGCCAGGCATCGATACTGGCGGGATCGAGCAGGTCGTAAGCCTGCGGCGGGATTAGTTGCCAAGGCCCGTCCGTGGCTAACCGCCGTTGCACATGCCGACCGACAAAACCGCCCAAGCCTGTGACCAGTAACTTGTTCACTCCACTCTCCCGCGCGACATCAGCATTCCGACAACTTTATTTAGCGCTGCAACAACGGCTGAATAGTTTCTGCCTGCACTTCGCCCGGCTCCTGGCGCAAACGCCGCCGCGCAATCTCCGCACCTTTCTTGCGCAGCGGTTGCTCGATCAATCGATAATTCAATTCAGACAAGACGATGATGAAAAACGCGGCGGTCAACAGCAACTCCATGGTCAGTCCGCCGTTAAAGCCGATATTGTTGTTTTGCGCATAGCGATGCCAGATTTCCTGGCTGATTCGATAAGCCGGGAAATGAATGACATATATTCCGTAAGAACGTGATCCTAACCATTCCAATGCAGGAGAAACCAACGGCACACTCATGATGTAACCGCTGTTGAAACTAGCCATGAATACCAGCATGGCCGAAACCATGGCAATTAAACCGACCGCAATCGGTGCGGCCATCATCTGCGCAGAAATTGCGCCGAGCATATAAAGCAACAACAGATTCAGCCCGAGCACTTTGAGCGGAGAGTTGCTCAGGAACACCGGCTCGAATTGTCGATAGGTCGCCGTACGCGAAAACAGGCAGATCAGGATGCCCCACATCATCGCGTCCAGCCGGAACGACGCGGCCATCGCCGTCACCGAGTTGGCAAATGGATTGCGATCGAAGCAGAACTGCACGGCGATCAGCAGCAGCAGAATTGCCACCCGCCATCTGACCGTCGTCACCAGCAACAGAAACAGCGGGAAGATGAAATAGAACTGCTCTTCCAGGGCCAGGCTCCAATACACCGAGTTAGGCCCAAGGATCATGTTGTACTGATTGGCCAAGTTTCCGCTGAAGGTGATTACCGCAGTAATACTCTGCAGGTTTTCATACCAAGTCCCGAAGGCTTTCGACTCGTTAAAACAGATCGATAGCACCAGCGGAATCAATACCCATAACCAAGCGGTAGGTAATAACCGATAGATCCGGCGAATCCAGAAGCTTTGCGCCGCCAGCCAAAAGCGTCCTTGTTGGCGATGTTGGTCGAACGAGTCGAGATAGGCCTTGCTGACCACATAGCCGGATATACAAAAGAACAGGTCAACACCCGTCCATGGCATATAAATACGAAACAGCGAGTTCAATAATTCTTGATGAAACGGCAATAAATTCGGCAAGTGGCTGAGCAAGGTCAAACCAATCGCTACGGCGCGCAGATATTCAATTTCCATATTCTTGGTGGCGGCCATGGCGTTACCCAGCCGCCTGAGGCTTACGGGCAATGATCGCCTGGCTCTTGGGCATCACTTGATCCAGCGCCTGTTTGATCCGCGGACCGTCACGGGTGGTCAACAGGGCTTCCCAGGTGCGCGCCCAGTTCTCCAGCAACGGGTGCCAGGGCGGCGACAGGTCTTGATTGCAGGTCCAGAAGAACGCCCACCACACCGACCAATAGAAGCCGTAATACGCCCGCCGCTCGATGATCAGCCCGGCATCGGTGACCAGTTTCTCGAACTCATCGCGGGCAAAAATGTTGATGTGGTTGGGTTTCTGGAAGTGCGCCGACGGCGCCAGTTGCTGCTGCACGCCTTCGCTGACCGCATCCGGCACGCTAAGCAGATACAGGGCGCCCGGCTTGCCGATGCGCACCAGTTCGCGGAGGAAATCCGCAGGTGCGTCGACATGCTCCATCACTTCCATGGCGATGACCTTGTCGGCATAGCCAGCGGCCAGCGGTAGCGGGTTGGCGTCGCTGACCAGCGGGTGCACAGCGCGCGCCTTGGAGTTCTGCAGGCGCTCGGTAACCGCGGCAATCTTCTCGGCATCGATATCGGCGAAGGTGACTTCCGCGCCCAGACTGGCGCAGAAATTGATGAACACCCCATCGCCACAACCGACATCGATCACGTGGTCGTCGGGATGGATCGGGAAGCCTTCCAGCAATTCGCCGCTGTCATGGCGAAACCAGCCACTCAGGGTGGCGTCTTCGAACGTGAAATCGGCTGCTACCGGAGCGGTTTCAGGGTTCGCTGGGGGGTGATCGGACGAGGTAACGATCGGCTGTGCTTTGCCCTGACCGAACAAATGGCGCATACGGCTCAGCATGTCATTGGATCCTTTCATTAAATCCCCCGGGTCCCGTGAATCTATTTATTTGTTGTTGGCCGGCAAAATTGGCACGGCCTTAATTTCGCCAATTTTTAGATAGGCTTACGGGCAATAATTATTTGCGTCTTGGGTAGCGTCTTATCCATGGTCGCGGCCAGCGCTGGCCCGCCCGGTAGCTCGATGGCTGCATGCCAAAGTGCTGACCAGTCATTGACCAATGAGGGATACGGCGCGGTCAGCTGGTTATGAGTGGCCCCAGTGAAATCGCGGCCTTCGGCATTGGCCGCAGTCCAATAAAACATCATCCACAGCGCCCAGAAGAACCCGTAGGAATGTCGCTCGATAATCTCCAGGCCAGCCCCGCTGACCAGTTCGGCAAACTGCTCGGCGGAAAACACATTGATGTGGTTGGGCGCCTGAAAGTGCGAAGCCGGCGCGACGGTTTGCTGGAGTAGTTCACTCTCACGGGCCGGCACGGAAAGAAAATACAAAGCTCCCGGGCGACCCACGCGATAGAGTTCGTTCAAGACGTCTGCCGGGCGCTCGACATGTTCGAGCATCTCCAGCGCAATGATCCGGCTGGCGTGCGCATCGGCTAGCGGTAACGGAAGGCTGTCGGACACGATGCCCTCGATTTGGCGGGCCGCGCTGTGTTGCAGGGCAATGCGCAGCGCTTCGACTTTGGCCGCGTCCGAATCGGTAAAAATCAGGTGCGCGCCACGCCGTGCGCAGAACTGGCTGGCCCCGCCACCGCCGCAGCCGACATCCAGCACGATGTCGTCGGCGCTGATCGGAAAGCCGCGATACAACTCATCACTGTCGTTCTGAAACCAGCCCCCGCGCACCGCATCGACCAGGCCGCAGTTCTGTGTGGCGGCGCTGTGCACGGGCGAGTTATCCGCCGGCGCTGAAGAGCCGAAGTACTTCTTCAGCCATTTCATACCGGTAACTCCAACGGCTGGAGAAACGCAGTTAATCGGGAATGGGCAGTGGCCCGCGAACAATGCACGCGCATCCGCTCAATCGCATTGCTGGAAAGTTCGGCATAGCGCGCCGGATCATGTTTGGCGCAGTCATAAGCGGCTCGATAAGCCGTCTTCAGTGATTGCCAATCGATTTGATGCCGCAGGGTGCGATAGGCCAGGCGCGGGTCATGGGACCAGGCGGTGGCATCCAGCCAACTGTCGACCACGAAACCCACTTCCGCATCGAGGTAATCGACCATCGCCGAATGCCTCGGGGAAATAGCCGGTTTGCCACAGGCGAGAAACTCCATCAACGGCAGACATTGGCCTTCGCCATGCGAGGCATTCACGGCAAAGGCACTGGCGCGGATTAAGTTGTCGAAGTTTTCGCCTTGCAGATAACCATGCAGGATCACCACCCGGCACTGAAAACTGGGCATCCGCGCCAAACAAATCAACATGCCGTGCATGGCCGATTGGTATTCATGGTGGCCCAGTTTGAATACCAGCGTGGCATCAGGAATATCGCGGAAGGCGGCGCAGAAGGCGGTCAACATATCCGACCAGTTCTTACGGCCATCGTAAGGATTGAATAGGGCGGTAAACACCACGCCGGACAATTCCAGCCGCTGATCCGCCGGCCGCCATTCCGGCATCCGCGGGGTTATCCCGGATGCGGAGGGGAGCGGCGGCTCCACCGTATTCCGCGGTTCCAGGCGCTTTTCGCCTTGGGCAAAAACGACTTCCACGGGCGGCTTGGTCGGCGCAACCGACTCCTTAACAGCCGCAGCTGGCGCACCTGGCCGGGGCAAAAACGGCAGATGCTGGCAAAGCACACGGAGGTACCACTCGCCCATGTAGCGCCGGGTAATCTGCCGGCGCGACTGTATGCGCGCTGCCTGCATCGGCGCGCTTGCTGCGCGAGCGGCGGCCTGGGCGCGCTCATGATCGCGAATCGCCTCAGCGACTTTTTCCGCCGCCTCTGGACCGGAAAGGTACGAGGCCAACGCCGCGTCGCGACTGTCCACCACCACACCCGCCGACACCTGAATGGCGATCGGCTCGGTCAACGGCAAGCCCGGCGGCTGGGCACGGAAGGCGGCGAACTTGTCCCACACCGGCGATGGCACCGCGATGATCGGGAACTCCGCACCCAGCTCATTGCGCACGGCTTGCACGATCATTTGCGAATGGGTAATCCCAGCGCCGCACGCACCCAGCACATGCCGCCAATCCTGTTGCAGCTCATCCAACCAGGACTCATTGGGGATGCTGTCGAATTCCCAGGCAAATACCGGAATGGTCGGACAGCGCAGCCCCAACGGCGCCTTGTGCGGCGGCGAGAACGCCAGGAACAGACAGTCCTCGCCGGCGGCGCAGGCCTGGTCGTACAGCGCGTCGACTTCGAGCTCGGGACGCTCGACCACCACCACCTCGCCCAACTGCTGCAGCACCGGGAGGAAGTCGCGCAGGACGAAGTAATAGCTGTACTCGGGCAACCCCAGGCTGGTGGAGATGCGCTCAGCGGTGACCTGTGAATAGACCAGCAACTTCATAGCGCCACCTGGCTACGTTGCTGCTGGCAATCGGCTCGATCAGACACCTGCACGACGCCGTGCAGAAACCCCTCCAACGGTGCGGCAACCGCGTCGATCGAGGCGAACGCCTGCATCTTCGCGTAGGCATGCCGCGACATGCGCCGGTAGTCCCCGGGCGCCTGTTTCGCGGTCTGGTAACTGGCTTGATACGCCTCTAACAGCGACTGCCAATTGAGGCGATGGCGGTGCGTGACGTAAACGCCGCGCGGGTCATGCGGCCAGCAGAATGGCTCCAGCGAACACTGCAGAAGAAACGCCAATTGGTCGTCCACATAGTCAGCCATGGCGGTATGTACGGGGGCGATGGCCGGCTTGCCTGCAGAAAGAAACTCCATCAGCGGCAGGCACAGGCCTTCGCCAGACGACGCATTCACGTAGAAGCTCGATGCTTGAATGAGCGCCTGGTACTGCGCGTCGTCGAGAAAGCCGTGCAGGACGATCACTCGGCAGCGGAACGGCGACAAACGCGACAACAGGGTCAGCAAGACGACGCGGTAATGCTCCAGATCGTGATGGGTCATCTTCACGATCAGCGTGGCATCCTCGACGTCCTTGAACGCCCAGCAGAACGCGGTCACCAGTTCGAGCCAATTCTTGCGGCTATCGGCCGGATTCAACACGGTCGTATAGACCACCCCACGCACCCCGATCAGCTGTTGCGTGGGTACTTCAGGGCTGGATTGTGGCGCAGCAACGGCGCTCGGTTGCGCCGCCGACGGCTCAGTTTTACTGGTCGCAGGCAGGGTGGCGGAGACGGAGACGATTGGCTGACGAACCTCACGCCACCAGCCCTGCAGTAACGCTTTGCTGTGCTGCCAGCTCAAGGCCAGGCGCCTTGGCGCTGGCTTTAACTTGGGCGCCTGCATCGGCTGCGGCGGACGCACCAAGCCGTCCGCCGACAAGCCCAGTACGGGACTGTCGATGACAATGCCGTTGAAGGTGAACTGCCGCTCGCCATGCTCGACGCGCACGCCGGCTGGCGAGCCGAGATGCGCATAGCGATTCCACACCGGCGCCGGTAGCGCCGCGAGTGGAAAGCCATCGCCGGTGGCTTGTCGCACCAGCCCGGCCGTTTCCTGGCTGGTGCAAATAACGCCCTGCACATTGGCGAACACATAACGCCAATCGTTCTGTGGATTGTCGCCCCAGGTCACGTCCGGGAGGCTATCGAACTCCCAGGCAAACACCACCACGGTCGGGCAAGCCAAGCCCAGCGGCGCTTGGTGGGGTGGACTGAAACTGAAGAACAGCACCTGCTCACCGGCGGCCCGATAGTGCTGATGCAGCGCCTCGATTTCCGCCGTGCTTTTGACAAATTTGACCTCCCCCAGGCGCTCCAGCGCTGGCAGGAAATCCTTCATCAGAAAGAAATAGCTGTATTCCGGTTTACCCAGGGCGCCTTGAATACTGTCTTGGTCAATCTTCGACCCCACGAGGATGATCATATGGCGACCGCTACTCCTATACATCCGGACGCTCAACACAGGCTCCGCACGTGCCAGCCATGGCTATCGGAATCACTGCGTGGCCCTCTGCGGGGCTCCGTCATTGTTTGCGCGCTGATCGCGGCAATTTCTTCTTATGTGATTTCATTTGTATAGAGTTTCTCGGCAAAGTCAAACGGGCGCTTTCGAAGCTGATCGCCACAGCTTTTCGAAACTTATCAGTCACTTTGCAGCCTCATAATCACCTCCCGTTCTCTCTTGTTTGCAGCGGCTGGCAACATAATCGGCGCCAGGAAGACGAGAATCCGCGAGGGCATTGAGCTAGGATTGCACTGTGCAGCGACTTCGTCGTGCCGTTCCCTGCTCAACAGGAGCCTGATCATGACTGCTTTACGTCTTCTTACCGCCGCCGCGGTGCTTGCCTTTGCCACTGGCGCTTCGGCCACCAGTTTCGTCTACACCACCGACACCACCGTTGGCGCCTTCAAAGGCACCTCGGACATTACCTCGGATATCTCCTCGTCTTTCAGCGACGACAAGATCGTCCGCGCCGCCCGTGACGATGCGGCCAGTTTCGTCGCCAGTGCCGGCGAGGTTCGTGGTGCGCAGCTGGAAGCGGCGCTGCGCCACATCCGCGGCCAGCTGCCGCAGCTGGCCGCCAGCGACATGCAGCTGGCGCAGGCCATCCTGACGCTCTAGTTCGCCACATTGCACTGGCTCCGGCCGGTGCATTCGGCTAGCCTTGCGGCCGCCCAAAACCGGCCGCTCTCCAGTAGAGCTTTTCACGCCACACCGAAGCGGAACCGGCGGTGGAAGCGGCGGTGGAAGCGGCCCGTCCAATCCGTCACGAGCCCCAAGCCTTCTGGAGACCTTCATGCGTAGCCCGCTCATCGCTGCCCTCGCAGCCCTGACCCTGCTGTGCGCCAGCGCCCAGGCGCAAACCCTGGTGGCCACCAGCAACATCATCGTCCGCGCGGTCGACCGCAGCCTCGATTTCACCTCCGACACCACTACCTCGATTCGCGACATGAAAGTCGTGGTCGCGGCGCGTGACGATGCCGCCAGCTTCGTCGCCAGCCACGGTCAGATTCGCGGCGCGCGTCTGGAAAGCGCGTTCCACGTCCTGCGCAGTCAACTGCCGGCCGCCCAGCAAGCCTCCGACCACGCCCTCGCCGAAGCCATCCTCGCCCTGTGAGCCGCTGCCGCGCCTGGTTGCTTGGCGCCGTCCTGCTCCTCGGCAGTGCAGCGACCCAGGCCGGACTGCGCCTGAGCCTGGATGCCGACGGCCTCGACCCGAGCCAGCGGCAGGCCACTCAGGCGCTACTCGCCGAAGCCCAGGCGGCGCTGCCACCGTTGTTCATCGAACGCCTCGACCGTGAGGTGCAGGTGCGCTGGAGCGATGACCTGCCGAATCCGGTATTCGGCCGCGCCAGTCGCCCCAACCGGCTGCTGCTCAACCGCCGCCTGCTGCCCGCACTGAGCGACGGTTCCGCCGCTCGGCAAAGCACCGGCCGACCGCACGGCACCTTGCGCGGTGAGCTGCTGGCCACCGTGCTCCACGAGCTGACCCATCTGTATGACCGCGCCCGCCTGTGGCCGAGTGCCGACTGGCGCCACCAGCAACGCTGCCGGCAGAACGCCAACACCTACGGACCGGTTGGCCTGACCGACGAGTGTCGCGGGCAGACCGCGCGGCGCTTCACCCTCAGCGACGACCCGCGCCTGCTCGATCTGGCCGGCTGGCCGCAATACGTTGGCCGGCGCGGCATGCGCGAACAGCACAACGCGCAAGACGCCCGTAGCCCGGATACTTACGAGCTGCGCAATCCGCGCGAGTTCGTCGCGGTGAACATGGAGTATTTCCTCCTCGACCCGAGTTACGCCTGCCGCCGGCCGACGCTGCATGCCTACCTGCGTGCGCATTTCGGCTGGGCCCCGGCGAACGCCCCGGCCTGCGCCAAGGCTTATCCGTTCCTCAACGCCGGCCGCGATTTCGCCCGCCAGCCACTCGGCCAGCTCGACCCCGAGCGCGTCTACCAAGTCGACTATCTGTTCGCCGAGGCCAACGACAACCTGGCCAGCCGCTGGGGCCACAGCATGCTGCGCCTGGTGATCTGCGCGCCCGGCCGGCCGCGCGGGCCGGACTGCCGGCTGGATCTCGACCAGCATCTGGTGCTGTCCTACCGCGCCTTCGTCAACGATGTGCAACTGTCCAGTTGGGACGGCCTGACCGGCGCCTATCCCTCGCGGCTGTTCGTCCTACCGCTCGATCAGGTGATCGACGAATACACCAAGGTCGAACTGCGCAGCCTGGCTTCGGTGCCGTTGAAGCTGACGCGCGAGGAAGTCCACGGCCTGGTCGAACACGCTGCCGAGCTGCATTGGGGCTATGACGGCGACTACTGGTTCCTCTCCAACAACTGCGCGGTAGAAACCCTCAAGCTGCTGCGCAGCGGCACCGCCCGCCCGGAACTGCAGGGGCTCGACAGCATCATGCCCAATGGCCTACTCGCCAGCCTGATAGGCCGCGGCCTGGCCGATCGCAGCGTGCTCGATGACGATAAGGAAGCCTTGCGCCTGGGCTATCGCTTCGACTCCTTCCGCGATCGCTACCAGGCCATGTTCGACGTGCTCAAGCAGCGTCTGCCGATCCCGCAAACCGCGGTCGAAGACTGGCTGGGTCTCACTGCCGTAGAGCGCCGTAGCTGGTTCCCCCAGGCCGATCTGCGCGCCAGCGCCGCAATGCTACTGCTCGAACAGGCCGCGCTGCGCCGCCAACTGTTGCTCGCCCAAGACCAACTGAAACGCAACTACCTCGGCGCCCGCGAACAGCTCGGCGACAGTCGCTTCGCCAAGGCCGGCGGCACCTTGCAACAGATTCTCGCCAACAGCGGCTTTCTCAGCCGCCCGGCGGAGCTGCTCGACAGCGGTTACGGTCTGCCCCAGGCCGGTGAATGGCAGCGCTTGGAACAGCAAAGCGCCGAGCGCCAGCAAGTGCTCAAGCGCCTCAGCGAGGATCTCAATCAGGAAGTGCGCCAGCTGCTCGACCCGGCGCTGCTGGCCGAAATCGAAGCCGGTGAAACCAACCTGCAGCAGCTCGGCGAGCACCTGCGCGCGCTGCACAAGGCCAGTGGCGGTATGCGGCTGCCCTAAGAACCTGTTTACGATCTCCTGGCTCGCGGCCAGACCGCGTTAAAAGTGGCCTCAAAATGCTCATTTACACTTCGTAAACTGCGCTTTTCCGGCCACTTTTGCCTTGTCTGACTCTAATCCAGAAGATCGTAAACAGGCTCTAAGCGCGCAGATCGGCCGCTTGGCTTTGTGATGGGTTCTGCGATACCCATAGATCCGCGCGTGCCGCGTGGGTATCGCTGCGCTCAGGCTAGGCGCGCCCACCCGTCCTACGGTCTGGCGTGCGCTGTAGGAGCGAATTCATTCGCGAGCCGGCGATGCTGGATAGTCCGCTTTCGCGAATGAATTCGCTCCTACAAAGGCCGACACAGGGGCGATTGGATGGGTTGAGCCTGCGATACCCAGCGCATCGCCATGATGGCTATCGCGATGCTCGCCCATCCGGACTAGAGCACCGCGATCGGCTCACAACCGCTCCTCATCCTCTTCCGGCAGATGCGAATCCAGATGCAGCCAGGGCAAGCGGTTTTTCACCCAGATATGCCGGTCGGGCTTGGCGTACTCGGGCTGGTCGAGAGTGGCGACGGTGATATCGATACTGTCTGGACTGCGCAGGCTGAACAGCGCCAGCTGGGCGCCGCAGGTCGGACAGAAATAGCGCGTACAGCTGGCCGAGGAGCGGTATTGCGCCGGCTCGCCAACGCTCCAGGTAAAACACGCCAGCGGCACGCTGATCCAGGTGGTCACCAGGCCGCCGCTGGTGCGCCGGCATATCGAGCAATGGCAGTGGGCGATATCGCGTAGCGGCGCGCTGAACTGATAGCGCAGGCTGCCGCAATGGCAACCACCCAGATGCAATTCGGACATAGAACCTCCCGCTTCATCGGCACGGTCTGGGCACATGCACAGGGGCCATTCACCACGATAGCCAATCGCAACCCGCGCCGACCGCAACTTGCAGCGAGCCGATTCGCCAACCAAGCTGACGGGCTGGCTGGCCGATGGCAGTCTTATGTGTGTTTACTGCCTGTCCCGCGCGCCAAGCGCCTACCTGCCGACCTGAACGGAGCCGCGTTATGGAGTGGTTGAGCAGCCCGGAGCTGTGGATCGCCTTTCTCACCCTGACGGTGCTGGAAATCGTTCTCGGCATCGACAACATCATCATGATCACCCTGCTCGCCGGGCGCCTGCCGGCCCATCAGCAGCACCGCGCGCGGATGTTCGGCCTGGCACTGGCGATGGTCACGCGCATCGGCCTGCTGCTGTCGATCACTTCGGTGATGCGCCTGACCACCGACTTGTTCGAGGTGCGCGGCCATGGCCTGTCGGGGCGCGACCTGGTGCTGCTGGTCGGCGGCCTGTTCCTGCTCTGGAAGAGCAGCCAGGAGATCTACTACCACGTCGAAGGCCTCGAGTCGGATGCCAGCGAGCCGCGGCGCCGGGCCGGCGGACTGATCGGCACGGTGATCCAGATTGCCCTGCTGGATATCGTCTTCTCGCTCGACTCGGTGATCACCGCGGTCGGCATGGTGCAGCACGTGCCGGTGATGGTCGCCGCCATCGTCGCCGCGGTGCTGGTGATGATGCTCGCCGTGGGCCCGGTCGGCGACTTCATTAATCGCCACCCGAGCCTGCAATTACTGGCCCTGTCATTCCTCACCCTGGTCGGCACGGTGCTGATCGCCGAAGCCTTCGACGTGCACGTGCCGCGCGGCTATCTGTACTTCGCCATGGCCTTTTCCCTGGGGGTCGAGGCGCTCAACATCCGGCGCAGTCGCAGTCGCAGTCGCGAAAAGTCGCCCGCCGCGGACGCGAAGCAGGAGGATATTTCCGGGCCCTGAGCGGCTTGCCAGTGGCGGCAACCCAGACATTCCCCGGATTGCATCCGGGCTACGAGCTGCCGCTGTGGCCGGGGGATACCGATTCCGTAGCCCGGATGAAATCCGGGAGCAGCGCGGGACACTCCCAAAACTTCTAAAACAGATCGAGCTGTACGTCTGGCGCCGCCACGCTGTCGCTGGCTGGCGCGTCGATCGCCAGCCGTTCGGCCAAGCCGGCGGCACGTTCGGCGCGGGTATTCACCGCCTCGGCCAGGCGCGCCGGCAGCGCCCAGATTTCCACCTGGCGTTTGGCGCGGGTGATCCCGGTGTACAGCAGCGCGCGGGTCAACAGCGGGCTCGGGGTTTCCGGCAAGGCCAGCAGCACTTCGGCGAATTCCGAGCCCTGGCTTTTGTGCACGGTCATGGCGAAGGCGCTGTCGTGGCTGGGCAGCCGTGCCGGGGCGAAGGCGCGGAACCCGTCCTCGCCTTCGAAGAACACTCGCAGGCCGAATTCGCTGTTCAGGCACAGACCGATATCACCGTTGAACAGGCCCAGCGCGTAGTCGTTCTGGCGCACCATCACCGGCCGCCCGACGTACCAGCGCTCGCGCGCGGCAATCCGTTCGGTGCGCTTGATCCGTGCTTCCAGCGCCTCGTTGAGACCGCTGACGCCGAACGCGCCTTCGCGCTGCGCGGTGAGCGCGCGAAAGCCGTTGAAGGCCGCGAAGGCCGCTGCCGGATCGCCGGTCTGCGTGGCAGCCAGATACGGCGCGTAGCCCTGTTCCAGGCGCTCGAGCAGCGCCTGCGGGGTCGGCTGCGGCTGCCAGACCAGATCCGCGCGCCCTTCGCCGAGCAGCTGCAGCGTGCCGGGCGCATCGCCAGCATTGATCCGCCGGGCCAGCTCGCCGATGCCGCTGTCGCCGGCAAACCGGTGGCTGTGGGTGAGCAGGACCACGGCGTCGCCCAAGCGCGAGCGCGGGTTCTCGATCGCCACGGTCTGGCCGCTGATGCGCTGCAGATCGGCCGCCGCCTGGGCATCGAAACCGCGCCCTTCGCAGAGTTCGGCGAACACCGCGCCGGCCTCGACGGCGGCCAGTTGATCCTTGTCGCCGAGCAGGATCAGCCGCGCGTTGGCGGGCAGGGCCGCGACCAGCTTGGCCATCAAGGCCAGGTCGACCATCGACGCTTCATCGACCACCAGCACGTCGAGCGCCAGCGGGTTGCCGGCGTGATGGCGCACCTGCGGGCTGTCGCCACGACTGCCGAGCAGGCGATGCAGGGTGCGCGCCTGCTCCGGCAGCGCGGCCTTGATCGCCTCGCTGACCGGCAGCGCGGCCTTGGCCTGGCGAATCGCCTCGGCCATCCGCGCCGCCGCCTTGCCGGTCGGCGCGGCGAGACCGATAGCCAGGCTGGTGCCCGACTGTTCAAGCAGCGCCGCGAGCAGGCGCACCACGGTGGTGGTTTTACCGGTGCCAGGGCCGCCGGAAATCACCGCCAGATTGCGCCGCACTGCCTGCGCGGCGGCCAGGCGCTGCCAGTCCGGCGCGGTCGTGTTGAAGGCGAACAGGCGCGTCAGGCTGTCGCCCAGCTGCGCCTCGTCGACCAGCGGCTGCTGCGCCGCGCGGGCCAGCAACTGCGCCGCCAGCTGCGCTTCGTAGGCCTGATAGCGGGCCAGATAGAGGCGTTCGCGGTCGAGGATCAGCGGCGCGAAACCACCTGCGCCGGCGACTAGCGAGGAGTGCTGCAACTGTTCGCGCCAGCGCTGCAGCGGCGGCAGATTGAACGCCACCTCCGGCCAGGGCCGTTGCCCCGCCCAGCGGGCCAGCGGCAGGCACACGTCGCCACGCCCCAGCGCTTCGCAACACAGCGCGGCTGCGGCCAACACGCCGACCTCGGCTTGCGGGTCGAGGCGGTGCAGGCTGTCCAGCAGCGCGCGTTCCAGCGGGCCGAGCGGCAAATCAGCGAGATTCATCGGCCAACCTCCCGATAGCGGCGGCAGTAACCCGTAGCCCGGATGCCATCCGGGGCCATGGAAATCGGGTCCAGTTAACCCCGGATTTCATCCGGGCTACGTAGGTTGGGTCGAGCGCCTCCGCCCATCCGAGGGAACGCCCGCGCACAGTTCGGCCACGCGGGATGCGCGCATCGGTAGGACGGGGGCAACCCGCCGAAGGGATCGCGGCATCCAACCACGCGGGTTGCACCCGCCCTACGCAAATCATCGGCGGCCTTCCTCGAATAGGTCGTCCAGCGCATCCAGCAAGCGCTCGCTGGGGCGGGCGAAATAAACCCCGGCGGTCGGCATGCCGCGCAGGAACAGGTAGAACGCACCGCCCAATTGCTCGTCGCGAAAATCCGCCAGGCGCTGGCGCAGAAAGCGCCGCAGTGCCACCAGGTAGATCAGGTACTGCAGGTAGTAATGCTCGCCGGCCAGCGCCTGCACCAGGCGGTCGCCGCCGTAGTAGCTGACATCCGGACCCAGCCAGTTGGACTTGTAATCGGCGATGTACCAGCGCCCGTCATGCTCGAAGGTCAGGTCGATAAAGCCTTTGAGAAAGCCCTTCAAACTGTCGAACTCCAGACGTCCGGCGGCCTCGCGCAGCGGCTCGGCCAGACCCATCGCCGGATCAGTGAGGATTGCCCGCAGGCGCAGTACGTCGAGGCCGCCGACCGGGAAGGTGAAGCCCAGCTCCGGCAGACGCCGCGCCGGGGCGAGCGCACTCAGGCGCAGGCCGTGGCCGTCGAGGTCGCTGTCGAGCACCTGCTGCAGCTGCTCGACAGCGATCGCGCCCCATAGTTCGGCGGAGATGCCGTGGGCGCTGAGCGCCGGCTCGACCAGCTCGGTCAGGGCGCCTTTGCCGCGCGCCCAGTCTTCGAGAATCGCGTGCAGGCAGGTACCGGCGCGCGCGCCACGCGGGAAGGCAAAGAAGCCCAGGCCCGGCTCGCTGGCATCCGGCATTACCAAATGGTCGCGGTCCGGTGCCTCCATGTGCAGGCCGGCGGCCAGCCCGGAGAAACTGCCAATGCGCCAGGCGCTGGACAGGCTGCGGGTGAAGCGTTGCAGCAGCGCCGGCGCAGCGCCGCGTTGTTCGCCGGCGGCGCTGGCTTCGTGGCCGAGCAGCGGCAGGCGGGCGATCAAACCCTCGCTGCTGGCCGCCAGGGCATCGACTTCGGCGGCCAGCTGGGCGCCGTGGTTGTCCTGCAGGTGCGCGGCCAGTTCGCCGAGCGGATCGGCGCCGAGCGCATGGCGACCATGCAGCAGCCAGGCCAGGGCGCTGCTGTGCAGGCCTTCCTCGGGCAGCCCGCCATCCTTCTTGGCCTTGGGCACCGCGACCGGCCCCCAGTGCAGCCACAGCCGATCCCGCGCGCGGGTCAGCGCCACGTAGGTGAGGCGCAGTTTCTCGGCGAACACTTCGCGGCGCGCCTGCTGCAGGCGTTCGTCGAGCCGCGCACTGCCCAGATCGAGCAGCGGCTGGCCGTCTTCGTCGTGGCAACGCGCGCTGCTGGTATGTGGGCCGAGCAGGCGCCCGTCCCAGAGGAACGGGCAGAACACCAGCGGGTATTCGAGGCCCTTGGAGGTGTGGATGGTGACGATCTGCACGCGTTCGGCATCGCTTTCCAGGCGCAGCAGGGCATCTTCGCCGGCGCCTTCGCTGCCGCGCTGCGCGTTGAGCCAGGCGAGCAGCGCCTCCAGGCCCGGACGCTGGAGACTTTCGGCCTGCAGCAGTTCGGCCAGGTGCAGCAGATTGGTCAGCCGCCGCTCGCCGTCGAGCCCAGCCAGCAGGCGTTCGGCAACCGCCTCCTGATCCAGCCAGGCGCGGAACAGGCGCATGAACCCGTGCTGCTGCCAGAGCTGGTGATAGTGCTCGGCATCGCTGCGCTCCTTGTCCCAGGCGTGCTCGTCGTCCTGGCAACGCGCCAGTTGCGCGGCGTCGCGACCGAGCAGGCGAGTCGCCAGGGCGTAGCGCAGCAAGCCCTCACGACCCGGCTCGACATACGCGGCGAGCACTGCGCCGAGTTCGCCGGCCTCCTCGCTATGCCACACGCTGTCGCGGCCGCGGCGCACGCTGGGGACGCCGCGCATGGCCAATTCCTCCGCGATGCTGGCGGCCTCACGATGACTGGCGACCAGTACAGCGATATCGCCGCCCTTGAGCGGGGTGCGCTCTCCGTCCTGGTCGAAATACGCCTGGCCCAGCACGCTGGCCGCCAACAACCCGGCAATCCGCTGCGCGGTATCCAGCGCCGCCAGTTCACCCGCGCGGCCTTTGTTCAAGCCTTCGTCGGCGAGCCAGACCAGCGCCAGCGGCGCCTCGCCTTGCTCGGCCGGCAACACCAGCTGCGCCCGCGACTTGCTCCCGGCGCTCACCGGTGGATAGTCCAGACCGCGTTCGGCGAACGGCTGCGGACGGTCGAACAAGCGGTTCAGCGCGGCGATCAGCTGGGCCGTGGAGCGGTAGTTGAACGGCAGGTCGTAGCGCCGTGCGGCGGCATCGCGGGCCTGCAGATAGGTCGCCAGATCGGCGCCGCGAAATGCGTAGATGGCCTGCTTCGGATCGCCGACGAAACACAGGTCGCCACCGTCGCGGTAGATGCGCTCGAAGATCGCGTACTGCACCGGATCGGTGTCCTGGAACTCGTCGATCAGCGCCAGCGGATACTGGCTGCGCAGGGTGCTCGCCAGGTCGTCGCCGACCGGACCCTGCAAGGCCTGATCGAGACGATTGAGCAGGTCGTCGAAGGCCAGCAGGCGCTGCGCCGCCTTGCGCGTCGGCAATTCGGCATTCAGGTGATCGAGCAGCCTGACCTGCAGGGCGATGAATTGCTGTTGCCCGGCCGGCAGCGCCAGCTCGAGGGTCGTGGCCAGCGCATCGAAGGCTTCGCCGAGCGGGCTGTGCGGCGCCTCAAAGCCTTTCTTGCTGGCCTTGTGCAGTACGGCGTTGCCGAGTTTGGCCAGCGCCTCGGGCGCACCGAACAGCGCCGCCGGGTCGGCGAAATAAGCGTCCAGTTCGGCGCCCCAGAGCGCCAGCTTGCTCAGCTTGTGGGTGCTCTGGCTCAGGCCGCCGTGAGCCAACAGACTGGCCAGCCAGGCCTGGCCGTCACGGTGCCAGAGTTGCGCGGCCTGTTCCCAGGCGGCGCCGGCGGCGCTCAACTCATCGCCGGCCAGCAGCTCGCGCGGCTCGATGCGCAGATAGGGTTTGCCCAGATGGCTGCGCAACTGCTGGCGCAAGGTCGCCGGGGTGATCTTCTGCTTGGCCAGAAAGCGCGCCCAGGCCGGTTCGGCGGCCACCAGTTCGTGGCGCCAGGCGTCGGCGAGCAGCGCGTCGAGCACTTCGCGGTCGTCCTGGGTGAGCTCGCTGTCGAAGTCGCCACCGGCCTCGAACGCGGCGTCCTGCAGGGCGCGCTGGCAGAAGCCGTGGATAGTGAAAATCGCCGCCTCATCGAAACCATGCACCGCCAGCAGCAAGCGTCGGCGCGCGTCCTCGCCGGGATGGCGGCGGTGCAATTCGCTGAGGAAAGCATCCTCACTGGGCGTGCCGGCATAGATCGCCAGCAGTTCGGCCAGGCGCGCACGGATGCGTTCGCGCAGTTCGGCGGTGGCCGCGGTGGTGTAGGTGACCACCAGGATCTGCCCGACGCTGAGCTGCTGCTCGAGCAACAGCCGCGCATACAGCGCGGTGAGCGTCCAGGTCTTGCCGGTACCGGCGCTGGCTTCGATCAGCGAGCGGCCGCTGAACGATGAGGTGTGCAGGTCGAGGCTCATGCGTCGTCCTCGTCGCTGGCCAGGGCACGCAGCGCCGGGCCGAGCAGTTGTTCGGCGAGTGTTTCGAAGCGCGCGTCCAGCGGGTCGCGGTCGCGGAAGGCCAGGGCGTACCAGGGATCGAGGCTCTCGCCGGGGATCGGGCTGAAGTCAGCGCCGAGCCAGGCGGCTTGCGCGGCGCCGCGGGCGGCGTCGATCGGCTCCTTCTTGCTGCGCGCGCTTGGCGTGCACAGCGATTTGGCGAAGGCATAGCTGCTGCGGGTGAGGAACGGCAGCGGCGCGCAGAGCGCCTCGCGGTAGCCGACCAGCCAGGCTTCGAGCAGCGCGGTCGGGTTGTCCAGCGGGCCGAGTTGCCAGTCGCCAGTCGGCGAAATCAGCCGGCTGTGGCGGGCGATGCCGAGCGGCGCGGCACCCGCGGTCACGGCGCAGTTGAGCAGCAGGTGGCGCAGCCAGAAGCCAGGCAAGTCCCAGGCGCCGGGCGCATACAGGCGCCAGTCGAACAGGCCCTCGCTGGTCACCCCATCGAGCCAGCCGTACACGCGTACGCCGGCCAGCTGAATATCCACCAGCAACGGCTGTGGCGCCTCGGCCGGGCGCAACTCGAACAGCTTGGGCGCGAACGCGCGCACCGGGCCGCGCAGCTGGCCCCAGAGCGCGTGGCCGAGTTCACCGGACGGCAGCCAGCCGGCGGCGCGGGCTACCTGGCGCTCGGCGTGCTCGCTCCAGCCGCGCTCGATGGAATCCAGGGCGAGCAGACGCAGGCCGCGGCGCGCCGAGCCTTCGAGGGCGAAGGGTTCATCGGCGGCGATGGCTTCGTCGGCATCGGCCAGGCGCAACCCCAAGCGCTGTTCGAGCAGGAAGCGCGCCGGCTGGCGGAAGCACAGCAACAGTTGCGCCGGCTCGATGATCAGCGGAGCGCCGCCCGGCCCGTCGGCGGCCGGCTCCGGCAGCCGTTCGATAAACGCCGGGGCTTGCCGCAGCGGCGCTTCGGCCAGGCGCTGGGCGGCGCGGAACCATGGCGCGGCGAAACCCTGATGCGCGCCGCTGGGTTGGAAGTTGCCAGCGGCGAACGGCTGCAGCGGATGGGCGATGGTGATCTGCGCGCTGGCTTTCTGCTCTTCTGGTAGGAGCGAATTCATTCGCGATGCTTCTGCGCTGCCTGGATCGCGGATCAATCCGCTCCTACCCACGGCGGTGAGGTCGACGGCTTCGAGCACTTCGCTGATCAGCACCGAGGGCGGCAGGTGGGCGTTGTCGCGCGGGTCGCGGCCGACATAGCTGAGGTACAGGCCGTCGCGCGCCGAGAGCAGGGTTTCCAGCAGCAGGTAGCGGTCGTCGAGGCGCCGCGCGCGGTCGCCGCGTCGCGGGCGCTGGGCGATCAGGTCAAAGCCGGCGGCCGGCGCGCGGCGCGGCAGCGCGCCGTCATCCAGGCCGAGCAGGCAGACCCAGCGAAACGGCAGGCTGCGCATCGGCACCATGGTGCAGAAGGTCACCGCGCCGGTCAGGAATCCCGAGGCGCTGCCGCCCTGTTCCAGCTGGCCGGTGAGTTGTTGGCGCAACAGGGCGAGTTCCAGCGGACGCTGAATGCCGGACGCCTCGGCCTGGTCACGCAGCGCGGCGCAGGCCTGGCTGAGCAGCAACAGGCTGTCGCCGGCCTCGCGCTCGTCGAACAGGCCGTCGATCAGCAGTTGCAGGCTGTCGGCCCACTCGGCCAGCGGTCGCGGCCGTTGCAACTGTTCAGCCCAGCTGGCGAGGCGCTCGATGAACGCGGCGAGACGCCCGAGCAGCTGGCCACGGCCGCCTTCCACCGCATCCAGTGGCCAATTGCCGCCGAGCAGCGGCAGGCCGTCACCGGCCAGTTGCGGCGGCGCGGCGAAACCCAGCAGCAAGCGGTCGAGACCCTGGCGCCAGCTGAACGCGGCATCTTCCGGCAGACCCAGGCGGCCGCGATGCGCAGCATCCAGGCTCCAGCGCACGCCGGCTTCGTGCAGCCAGTCGCGCAGCAGCGGTAGGTCTTCGGCTTCGATGCCGGCACGGCGGGCGATGGCCGGTTGCTCCAGCCAGGTGAGCACCTCTTCGGCGGCGAAGCGGCTTTCTGGCAGGCCTAGCAGTTCGAGGAAGGCCTCCAGCAGCGGCACTTCCTTGCGCAGGCTGCGGTCGGCCAGGCTGAACGGAATGCGCGGCGCCACGGCCCGCGGCACGCCATCGCGCGGGGTGCCCTGGCGGGACGCGAACACCGCTTCGATATAGGGCGCGTAGCGCTCGATGTCGGGGGTCAGGACCACCACCTGATCGGGGCTCAGGCTGGGGTCGGCGGCGAAGCGGGCGAGCAGCTGATCGTGGAGGATCTCCACTTCGCGCAACGGCGAATGGGCGATGTGCAGTTCCAGCGAGCGGTCGTCGTCGCGCAGCTGCACGCGTTCCTCCGGCAGCCGGGTGCGCAGGCGCAGAATGTCGTGTTGCAGGGCGTGCAGCAGGCTGTCGTCGTGCAGGTCGGCGTCTTCGGAATACAACCCGGTGTCCTGCCCGCCTTCTTCGGCGGTGAGGGCGAACAGGCTGTCGAAGAAGTCGCGGCCCTGCTTGCCGAGACTGGCCAGTAACGGGTGGCCGACGTCGAGGTACCAGTCGTCGGGGGCGAGCGGCGGAGAAGCTGCTGCGCTTGAGGAGGCTGCGTTAAAACCAGGCTCGGGATGCTCATGTACTACTCGTACACTCCGCTCCCTCTCCTGGTTTTGCCTTGCCTGCTCTGCGCTCGCGACGCTTTCCGCTCGCCCGCCAAACGCCCCCTTGGCCAACTCGCGAACGTCGCGGATTTCGCCCCACGCCTCGCGGCACGGATTGAGGGCGAAGATCACCACCTCGGTATGCCGCGCCAGGCCGTCCAGCACGCGCAAGTGGTGCGGCGGCAGGCTGCTGATGCCGAACACCAGCAGGCGCTCGGGCAGGCCGGCGAGCGGCGCCGGGTCATGCAGGCGCTGGAGCAGATCGTCGAGCAGGCGCGCGCGATGCGGATGGCCCTCGGCAGTCAGCTCGCGCCACAGCAGCGCCTGCCAGGCTTCGTCGCGACCCAGCTCGAGCAGTTCGTTGCGTTCCCAGGCAGCCAGCCAGTCGTCGCGGTACAACAGATATTGGTCGAACACATCGGCTATCCGCGCCGCCAGGGACAGCCGCCGGCGTTCGTCGCCGCCTTCCAGGTACTGGGCCAGACGCGGCGCGCGGTCGAGGTTGGCCGGTTCGCACAACCAGTCATACAGGCGCCAGGCGAGGGTCTGCGGGGAAAAGGCCGATTGCTCGGGCAACTGACCGAGCACCTGACGGGTCAGTTCCCAGACGAACTTGGCCGGCAGCTGCACGTCCAGATGCATGGCAATGCCTTGCTCGCGCGCCAGCTCGAGGCTCAGCCAGCGACCGATCCCCTGACTCGGCACCACCACCCGCGCCGGCGCCAGCGGGTCGCGCTGCGGTTGGGCGAGCAGGGCGGTCGCCAGGGCGCCGAGGGTTTCCAGATCGGGGGCGTGGTAGAGGTTGAGCATGGGGCGAGCCGGCGTCCTGTCGAGGGCGTTAGCGTATCAGCTCGCTCGGGAGGGCGGGCAGGCGCGACAGCCGGTATCGCGTACGAGGCAGGACGCCGCCTGGGTGGCATGGGGGCGTAGGTTGGGTCGAGCGCAGCGATACTCAACAGAGGATCAGCCTTGGGTATCGCCGCTACGCGGCTCAGCCCAACCTACTGGGCAACCGGGATCACCTGCATCTTCAGTCGCGGCTTCGACCAGTAGCCGGTGCAGCTGTCCTCGTTCTTGTTCAGCGCACCTTCGGGCGGCGCGAGGACGAAGCCGTAATTGGGATGATCGTTGAGCACCCACTGCTGCACTTCGGCGGTCACCGGCAGGCTGACTGTGGTGGTCATGCTGCTTTGCGCCACCCGCTTGGGCGCACCGGGCAACGGGGTGCCGGCCACCACGGCAAAGCCACTGCCGCTCTCGACGGTCTCGCTGGCCATCAGCAGCGGCAGCGCGCATTGGTCGCCGCCGCCCACGCGATTGCTGAGCGCGGTGTTGCGCCGGTCGAGGAGCAGCTCGGCGGAGACGATGGTGGCGCCTTGCAGATCGTCGAGATTGAAGCCGAACACGCCGTTGTAGGCATGGCTGATCTGCGTGCTGCAGGGTGCGCCGAGCTCGACATGGTTGGTGTAGCCGGCGATGAATTCGCCGGGCTGGCCGGGGCCGACCGGGTTGCGCACGCTGGCCGGATCGAAGGGGCCGGGCAGGCAGCCAAAGCGGTCGGTATACAGCGAAACCTTGGTGCCGACCCGCTCGGCAGCCCGATCCGGGAGAATTTCCCCCGACGGAGTAGACGAGCTACTGGCGCAAGCAGCGAGGGTGCTAAGCAGGATCAATAGTGGGGGTAGGGACAGGACGTTGTGCATGAACGGTTCC
The DNA here is from genome assembly GCF_024730785.1 of Pseudomonas sp. LS44. Classification (NCBI taxonomy): domain Bacteria; kingdom Pseudomonadati; phylum Pseudomonadota; class Gammaproteobacteria; order Pseudomonadales; family Pseudomonadaceae; genus Pseudomonas; species Pseudomonas sp. LS44. The sequence continues at coordinate 117,102 of NZ_CP102830.1, read as the reverse complement.
TCCAGACGGTCGGCTACCGGGACGCTGCACCTCACTTACTCACTACGGCTCCGGGCTGGCGTCGGGACATCTCTAGCTCAGACCGTACAAACGGCAAAAAGTCCAAGACCGAACATTGGCGCGATCTGGGGTTGGAATTACCAACTGCCGTAGGGGATTCCGTACTTGTCGATGTAGCCCTTTGCCTCCTTGGATAGAGGGCGATGCTTGCCGCCTGAAGTTCCGTCGTAGGGGCCTACTTTGCTGATCGCGGCTTCGAAGCGGCCGACTTCAATGGACTCCATACAGCTTCCTTGCAACCACACCTTGGCAATACCCCCAGGCGCCAAACCAATGCTGATGAATTTACGGTAACCAGTGGTTACCTCTTTCCCCCAATCACCTTTCCAAGGACAAGCCACCGGTCCTCTACTCACCATGGCATTGCGCATTTCCTTGGAGATATTGATGCGCACGTTATAGGTCTGCGGTTCCGCCAACGACTGCCAACGCACGAAGATAATTTCCGGCAGATCGACACCGCCTACCGATTTAGTACTGCCGCCCGGATTTTTCGGCCAACCGGCCGGATTGCCCTTGCTGTTCGCGGGGTTGGTAATGGAGGCCACACCGCCATGCACGTGCTCGAACACCAGGCCGCGCTGATCGATCACATCCACGCTTTCAATCCAGGCCTCCATGTAGCTGGGAGCAAACACACCCACCTCCCAGGCATCATAGGGGAGCTTTGGGCGCTCCTGGCCTGTGGCACACGCGGCCAATAATAGGGTCAAAGAAACCAGCAATGGTCGCTTCATTCCGGATAGCCCTCTTGCGGTTTGTTGTTATAGGTCAGTCGAATGTTGGGTGCAGGCTTATTGATTAACAGGCCGTAAGTAGGTGTCCAATGCGCGGACAGATGGATATAGCGCTCCCGCAAATAGCATTGTTCCGTGGGGCTCAATTCTCCGCTGCGCCCTGCTGCAATACCCATGAGCTTTTCGGCGATGGCTTGCAGGTCTTTCGGAATGGCTGTGCGGTTGTCCGTTTCATCGATGCTGTCAAACGGCACCCCATGACCCACGGCCAATTCCCGCATGAGACGCAGATAGACCAGTGCCAATTCACCTCGCACTTGTCGCTCGATGCTCAAGGAAAGGGTGAAGCGTTGATGGATGTCCCGCTGGAAGGGATGACCTGCTGGCTGATTAGCCCGCCAATACACCGGGCGCAAGGTGCCTTTACCGGGTAGACCGGCTCGTTCCAGAACCAGCTGCTCACGCTCGAGCCCTTGCCAGGCACTGGTGGACTGCAGAGGTCGGCCCGGCGTGACCAAAACGCTAAGCGGCTTGGTGAGCAGCAGCTTCTCAATCATGTTCGGCGGGTAGCCGCCACCGATGTCCGAATGCACGCCGGGTACCGTCAGCTCCGTATGCCCGGGCGTCGGTGTCACACAGCTAAGGGAAAAATTCCAGCGCTTCTCGTCCTTCGCGGTTAGGTGGACCACCTTGCGCGCGCAACCGGCTGGCAGATACAGGTTGATGCCGGGATTAGATTCGTCGGCTGGGCTCCAATCGTTGCGGCTGAAATCGACAACCGCAGCCACCGTATCGAAGAGGCCGATAAAGTTGATGGTCGCTGCTGATTGCCAGTCGAATGTGGGAGCAAATCCGGGAGTGTCAGCATTGAGAGTTTCGGCCAACAGTCCACCGTGCGGCTTGAGCAACTCGTTGGCGAAATGCCGGGCCGCTGCCGCGCCGCGGCTGAAGCCGAAAATATCAAACTCGACATGGGAAATTTTTAAAGCGGCGTTCCTACTGACGAGCCGTATCAACTGCTCCCGAATTTTGGCCGGACTCTGCCTGACCCGCGCCACTATCCCCGTCTCACCATTCCCAGTACCTGAACCAATAATGGAATCTGACCCACCGCTACTGGTGCCAATACCTTCCAGATAAATCTTCACATGCGCGGTTTTAGTATCGGCGGACAACTGCTCAGAAGCCTGGTCCTTATACAGCCCATGCAGAAGCGCCACGTTGCTGGCGCTATTGGCGTAGCTATTGTCCGGCGGCAGTAGTCCATCGACGCCGTTGTCGCGATAGCCAAAGGCCGCGCAGTGGCGGGCGGTCTCCTGCAAAGTGCGCTCATCCAGCAGCTGCAGGTCGTCGCGCCGGCATTGTTCGGTGGCCGCGGAGTTGGCGAGGTTGTTGCCAGTGCCGTCGAAGAACACGCCGACGCGCAGGGTGATGAGCTGCTCGACCGATTCCTCCAGCTCTTCCTCCTCCTCTTCTTCCTCCACAGGCGAGGGCGCGGAGTCGCCAGGCTGTTCCTGCCAGATGCGCGCCTGCGGGGATTGCAGCGCCTGCGGCGAGGTCGATGCCGACGTGGCGCCGGTAAACAACAACGGGCTAGGCGCAGTGAACGAGGCGGGGCTGAACTGGGTGCCGATGATCACCGTGCCGGAGCCGCCGATCACCACATTGCCGTGCTCGCCGGTGCTGCCTTGCACGGCAGCCGCACGGCCGTTGATCAGCACATTGCTGATCAGCTTGCCGCTCAGCGCCGCGCCGCAGGCACAGCGGTCACCTTGGCGGGCGCTGGGCAGGCCATCGAACAGCACATCGGCAGAGCCGCTGGCGATGGTGTTGGGTTTGCATTTCGGACAGCTGACGGCATCGCTCAGGCGCGCTGCGGGTTGACCGGACATACCAATCTCCTTATCGGTAAAAGTCGGGCGCAGACCATGCCGCAGCGCGCCGCAGCAGGCAACTGCCGCACCGCGATTGCGGGGCTGGATCACATCTCGCGGGGCCAGTGCGCAAGATCTGGCGCAGCTGCACAGGGCAGTTCGCCTGACCCACAACGGCGCTATTTACCGGCACGACTGGCGCGGTCATCGAACCGCAACTACAGCTACAGAGACGGCCACGACGCAGTGATCAAGCAAACCAACCAATCCGCTGCGCGTGCGTCGATTTTTGATCGAGCGACGCCCGCCTATCGTGCCGTTGGGCCAGAGCGCCGCCACGTTGGTTTAGGGGGCGCTGCACATGCTGACCCTGCTCAATCTGCTGTCTGCCGTGACTCTGCTGATCTGGGGCACGCACATCGTCCGGACCGGCATCCTGCGGGTGTTCGGCACACAGCTGCGGCGCGCCCTCAGCCACACCATGAACAAGCGGCCGCTGGCGTTTGTCGCCGGTATCGGCGTGACCGCGCTGGTGCAGAGCAGTAACGCCACCGCCCTGCTGGTCACCTCGTTTGCCGCCCAGGGTTTGATGGCCCTGACCCCGGCGCTGGCGATCATGCTCGGCGCCGACGTCGGCACCGCGTTGATGGCGCGGGTGCTGACCCTCGATCTGTCGTGGCTGTCACCGCTGCTGATCTTCCTCGGGGTGATCTTCTTTCTCTCGCGCAAGCAGACCCGCGCCGGACAGCTGGGCCGGGTCGCCATCGGTTTGGGGCTGATCATCCTGGCCCTGGAGTTGATCGTCGCGGCCGCCGCACCGATCACCCAGGCCCAAGGCATCAAGGTGCTGTTCGCCTCGCTGACCGGTGACCTGCTGCTCGATGCGTTGGTCGGCGCCCTGTTCGCCTTGATTTCCTACTCGAGCCTGGCCGCCGTGCTGCTCACCGCGACCCTGGCCGGCGCCTCGCTGATCAGCCTGCCAGTGGCCATCGGCCTGGTGATCGGCGCCAATATCGGCAGTGGCGTGCTGGCGCTGCTCAGCGCCGGCATGCAGACCGCCGCCGGTCGCCGGGTGGCGCTGGGCAGCTTGCTGTACAAGCTGATCGGCTTGCTGCTGATCATTCCCGTGCTGCATCCCCTGGCGCAATGGATGGACGGTCTGAAGCTCAGTCCGCAAGGTCTGGTGATCAGCTTTCACCTGCTCTACAACAGCCTGCGCTGCGTGCTGATGCTGCCCACAGTGCGGGCCATGGCGCGTTTTTGCACCTGGCTGCTGCCGGAACGCGCGCCGCTCAACGACATGTCCAAAGCGCGCTACCTCGACCCCACCGCCCTGCAGCTGCCGGGTCTGGCGTTGGCCAACGCGGTGCGCGAAACCCTGCGGATCGGCGACCTGATCGACGCCATGCTGAGCAACTTCCTCGAGGTGCTGCGCGGTGGCCAGCCGGCGCTAAGCCGCGAGCTACGGCGCCTCGACGATGAGGTCGACGCGCTGTATAGCGCGGTGAAACTGTACCTGGCGCGTATCGACCAAGAGAGCCTGAGCGAGCGGGAGAAGCGCCGCTGGGCGGAAATCATCGAGTTGGCGGTCAACCTGGAACAGGCCGGCGACCTGATCGAGCGCATGCTGTGCAAGGTGCAAGACCAGAAGACCGCGCAGCGGCGCGATTTTTCCGCGCACGGCCTGGAGGAGCTGGCGACCCTGCACGTGCAGCTGATCGCCAACCTGCATCTGGGCCTGGCGGTGTTCGTCTATGGCGATCACGAAAGCGCGCGCCAGCTGCTGCGCGAAAAGCGCCGCTTCCGTGCCCAGGAACGGCGCTTGGCGCACGCGCACGTCAGCCGCCTGCATCATCAGAATCTGCAGAGCATCGAAACCAGCTCATTGCACCTGGAATTGATCGCCGAGATGAAGCGCCTCAATTCGCTGTTCTGCAGCAGTGCCTATGCGGTGCTGGAAGGCCACGACACCGGCGCGCTAGCCAGCGGAGCACGCGACGAAGCCAGCGAGGGCGTGCCATCGTCAAGCTAGGTTCGACCACCCCATGGCCCAGCGACCCGCCGCGCGGCCGGGCCGACACGCGTGCCCCTAGCAGACCGTTGAAAAATGTAGGCGAGGCAGCCGAGACAAGGCAAAAACGGCCGGAAAAGCGCAGTTTACGTGCTGTAAATGAGCACTTGATTCGCTCCGCTCACCCACTTCGGGGCCGCGCTAAAGCGCGTTCAGCCTTCGGCTGTGAGGCCATTTTTAACGCCGGATCGGCAACGCAGGTAATTTTTCAACGGCCTGCTACCCGGATGGCCCGCGCTTGGGCAGAATCCGAGAAATGAGCACGTCCCCGATCGATAACCAGCATGTTTCCGTCAGCGCCAGCCTGACCCTTGCCGTGCTGCATGCCGGGCAGCGCCTCGGCGTGGCGCGCGACGAGTTGCTCAGCGCCTGCGGCCTGACCGAGCAGCAATTGAGCGACCCGGATGCCCGCGTGCCCTTCGCCGTCCAGGAGCAACTCTGGCAGCAGCTGTCCAGCCGTCTGGCGCTGGCCGAGCCGGGCTTGGCGTTGGGCCAGCATCTGGCGCCGGGGCCGTTCAGCGTGCTCGGCTATCTGCTGCAAAGCAGCGCCACCTTGGGCGACGCCCTGGCCGCCGGCCTGCGTTATCAGCGCCTGGTCGGTGAAGGCGGCGAACTGCTACTGAGCGAACGCGGCGCCGAACTGCATCTGGTCTATCGGCCGCTGCATGCCGAGCTGCCGGCTACCCGAGCGCGGGTACTGGCGTTGATGGCGTTCTGGGTGCAGATGATGGTGCCACTGCTGGATGACTTCGAGCTGCTGCGCGCCGAGTTCGTGCATGCCGAGCCGGAGCAGCTGATGCCGTATGCCGAAGTATTTGGTTGTCCGCTGCGCTTCCAGGCCGTGGACTACGCCCTGGTGCTGCCGGCGCGGCTGCTGTCGGTGGCGCTGATCCAGGCCAATCCACCGCTGCAGCAGCTGCTCCGCCAGCATGCCGAAGCGCTGCTCGCGCGACTGCCCAGCGAAGGCTTGATCGCCCGGGTGGTGACCCTGCTCGGCGCGCAGCTGGCACATGGCGAACCGGACCGCGCTGAGCTGGCGCGTAACCTCAACCTCAGCGAGCGCACGCTGCAGCGGCGCCTGGCCGACGAGGGCAGCAGCTATCAGCAATTGCTCAGCGACACCCGCCGCCAGCTCGCCGAACGCCATCTGCGCGACGGCCAGTTGCCGGCGGCCGAGATCGCCGTGCTGCTCGGCTATTCCGAACCCAGCGTGTTCTTTCGCGCCTTCCGCCACTGGACTGGCCTGACTCCGGGCGAATACCGCGCGCGCTATAGCGGCCAGGTTTAAGTTCGTAGGTTGAGTTCGTAGGGTGGGTCGAGCGCAGCGATACCCATCTATTCGTAGGTTGGGCTGAGGAGCCTGCAACGAAGCCCAACTTGCGGTGGCGGGCACAACATCTAAGCCACGCCGAACGGTGCCGTTGGGCATCGCGGAGCTCAGCCCAACCTACGGGTGCGCGTCTCTCTATAGCCGGGGGACCAGGGCGCCATATGCCTCCACACCCTGCGCCGCCAAAAAGGCCATAAACGCTTCGCGGCTGGTGTAGCGCGGGCGATAGCCGAATTCTTCCTTCAGGCGCCGGTTGGCCAGCACCGGGCGATAGCGCAGAAAATCCAGCTGTTCGGGACCGTACTGGGTCAGGCCGAGCGGCTTGAGCACCCGCAGCGCGCCGGCGATCAGGCAGGCGGGCAACGCCCGATAGGGTTTGCCGAGAATCTGCGCGATCTCGCGCAAGCTCAGCGCACCGTCGCCGGCCAGGTTGTAGATGCCCGCGGATGAGCGCTCCAGGCCTTGGCGAATAATGCTCACCACATCCTGGTCCCAGATGAACACGAAGCGGCTGTCGCTACCGCGGATGCCCATCACCGAATGCTTCTTGAACATGTCGGTGATCTGGTTGTTGACCCGCTTGCCGAGGATGGTCCCCGGGCGCAGCACCAACTGCTTGAGCTCTGGCTGCTGGCGGCGCGCCTGGGCCAGCAACTGTTCGACTTCGCGCTTGTGCTTGGCGTAGGCGAACTGCGCATGGCCGCGCAACGGATCTTCCTCGTCGATCCATTCGGCGTTCTCCGGAAAATAGCCATAGGCCGCGCCGGAACTGGTGACGATCAATTGCTCGACGCCATTGGCCAGCGCCGCCTTCAGCACCGCACGGGTGCCACCGACGTCGATAGCATGCAGCTGCGCTTCGTTCATGCCCGGCGGCGGCGTCACCACCGAGGCCAGGTGGACGATGGCCTGCGGCTGCCAGGCGGCGATGCAATCATGCACCTGCTGCGGCTGGCTGATGTCCAGGGTCACGCTCTCGAGATTGGGTTTCAGCCACTGCTGGCCCAAGGCGCGGATGTCGGCGGCGATCAGGGTCCAGTCGGGATAGTGGGCACTGAGATCGGCGAGCACCTGCTGGCCGATGAAGCCGGCCGCACCGGTAATCAGGACACGCATGGCAGAGCCTCCTGCGTCGGCAATGGACGCTTGCGCCAGAACAGCACCAACAAGCCGCCGCTGACCAGATGCCAGGTGCCCCAGAAGGCCGCGACCAGGGCCATGTTCGGCTCGCCACCGAACTGGGCGAAGATCAAGCCGAGCGCTAACCCGGAGTTGTGCATGCTGATTTCGATCACCATCGCCCGCAGGTTGGCGCCGTGCTGCCGCGCCAGCTTGGCCATCAGCCAGCCGAGGATGATCGCGCTGAGGTTGTGCAGCACGACGATGAGAAACACCAGACCGAGATTGGCGACGAACATCCGCCAGTTACCGGCCACCGCACCGATCACGAACACCGCGAAGGCCAGCAGGGCGAAGCGCTTGAACCAGGGCATGACCCGCTCGGCGAACAACGGGTAGAGATTGCCGACCAGCATGCCGAGCAGCAGCGGCACGCCGAGGAGGAAGATCAGGCTGACCACGATGCTGCCCTGGTCGACCTGCAAGGCATGCAGGCGCCCGGCCAGATAGGTCGAGGCCTCGGGATTCAGCGAGCTGGTCAGGGCGAAGTTCAGCGGCAACAGGACCAAGGCGAGCAGGCTCGACAACGCGGTCATGCTCATCGACAGGGCCACGTTGCCGCGCGCCAGATGGGTCATCACGTTAGACAGATTACCGCCCGGGCAGCACGCCACCAGCAACAGGCCGAGTTCCAGGCCGGGGTGCAGATCGACCAGCAGGGTCACCAGCAGGGTCGCCCAGGGCAGGATCAGGCATTGACCAAACAGCCCGGCGAGCACCGGTAACGGGCGACGCAGCACGCTGGCGAACTGCGTCACGCGCAACTCCAGCGAGACGCCGAAGATCATCAGCGCCAGGACCAGGCCGAGGATCAACTGGTGGCTTTCGTCGTAGTTCATGGACAGGCTTCTCTTATTTTGATGGCACGAAGGGTAATCCGCGCGTGGCGGCGCAACAGTGGCAGTGCCGGCCAGTGCGGGTGGCGGATCGCGACAAACGCCTGGGGCGCCGCCGCTACCGGGAGCATCTACAGTCGTTGCGGGGCGCAGGCGATTGATATTGAATAGCCATCACTGCTGGCCTTCGCCCTGCCTTCCATCGGAGCGTCCTGCAAGGTCGGCGCAACCGGCCGATTTCACCAGAACATCACTCCGGTATTCGTTCATGCGCCTTTTGTTCGTCATGTTCTGGCTTTATCTGCTGCCGTCGCTGTCTGCTGCCTCGCCTGTGGTGCAGCTGCCGACCGCAGGAAGTATGCCGCTGGAGTCACAAGTTCAGTACCTGCTCGACGCGCCGGACCAGAGTTTCGAACAGATCGCCGCCGGCGAGTCGCCCGGCACCTGGCAAGACAGCACGCGGACCCCACTCAATCTCGGTGTCCAGCGCAGCGACGTGTGGCTGCGCTTCGACGTGCGCCAGCCGGCGGACATGCAGCGCCTCTGGCACCTGGTGATCAAGTGGCCGCTGCTCGATTACGTCGAGTTGCGCCTGTATTACCCGCAAACGGGGCGCTGGAGTCCCGCCCAGCTCGCCGGCGACGGTGTGCCGGCCGCCACTCGCGCGATAGCCAGCCGCTATCTGGTGTTCCCGCTGCCCCTGGCAGCGGGCGAGCAGGCCACCGCCTATCTGCGCGTGCGCTCCTTCGAGCCGGTGATCCTGCCGCTGGAGCTGATGGATGAGGCGCAACTACAGCAGAGCGAGATGCACGCTACCCTCCTGATCGGTCTGTTCTTTGGCGCCATGCTGGTGATGCTGCTGTACAACGCCTGCCTGAGCCTGTTCACCCGCGAACGCAGCTACCTGCTCTACGTCTTGTACATCGCCGCGGCGCTGTTTTACGCGCTGGTCGTCACCGGCCTTGGCCAGCTGTATTTCGACTGGGCGTCACCCTGGCTGGGGGTCCGTTTGTTCGGTGTGAGTTCAGGCTGCGTGCTGATTCTGGCCGGTTTGTATCTGCGCAATTTCCTCCACCTCGGGCGGATCGGCGGTTGGGTCGACTGGACAAACCGCTTCTTCATTGGCTACTGGTGTGTGTTCACCGTACTGATATTCATCGCGCCCTCCAGCAAATTGCTGCACTGGATGTGCCCCAAAGAAGTCGCCCCGCTGAGCGCCCTCATAGCCCTGATCTCGTGCATCCATCTGTGGCGTAAGGGCTACCGCTCGGCACGCTTATTCATCTATGCCTGGGGCCTGCTGATGGTGTTGTCGACGATCATGCTCCTGGCGCTGGCTGGCCACCTGCCGAGCAATGACTTCACCCTCAACAGTCAGGTGCTGGGCATGACCGTGGAATTCATCCTGCTGGCCATTGCCCTGGTCGAACACATCAACCAGGAGCGCAGCGAGCGCCTGCGCGCGCAACAGGCCGCGCTGGACTATTCCGGGCGCCTGGCCCGCGAGCGCGAAGAAAAATTGCACGCCCAGCAGCAGGCCTTGCGCATTCAGCGCAAGGCCAACGAGGAGCTGGAACAGCGCGTCGACGAGCGCACCCGCGAGCTGGCCGGGTTGAATGTGCAGCTGGAGCGTTTGAGCAGCCTGGATCCGCTGACCCACCTGTTCAACCGCCGGCATTTCGAGACGCGCATGGGCGAGGAGCTGTGCCGCGCCAAACGCGCCGGCTCGACCCTGGCCGTGCTGATGGTCGACATCGACCACTTCAAATCAATCAACGACCGCTTCGGCCATCCGTTCGGCGACGAATGCCTGCGCCGGGTCGCCGCCGTACTGCATGCGCATAGCCAACGCGCCGGCGATGTGGCGGCGCGCTACGGCGGCGAGGAGTTCATCCTGCTGTTCGCCGATACCGGCCCGGTCGGCGCGCGGCATTGTGCCGAGCTGATCCGCGCCGACATCGCCGCCCTGCGCCTCGCCCATAAAGGCGGCGAGGTGCGCATCAGCGCCAGCATCGGCCTGGTGGTGCAAGTCCCGGACTTGGCCGTCAGCAGTCAAACCCTGATTGCCCAAGCCGATGTCGCCCTGTATCGAGCCAAGGCGCAGGGTCGCGATCGGGTGATCTGCGCCAACGAGCTCGTCCAGACCTGACGCCGGGAGCGCAGGCTCGGCGCCTTCCCGAGGCTAGCCAGAGCGATGCGCGGTGAGCCGACAAAAGCGGCGAACTCTTCACGCCAGCCACCGGTCTTTGATCGTTCCCACGCTGGAGCGTGGGAACCATCGCCATCGCTGCCATGGTCCTCGCCCATGCGAGTCGCGAGGTGCGGATAAGCGCCAGTCAGGAGCTCCCCCCACCGCCACGACCACGTTCTCGCGACGCACTGCCGGCCATAAGCGCTTCTCCACCCGCGGGATGGGCAGTATTCTGCGCACCCGCCTTGCTTGACTGCCGCCCATGACTGTCGCCGTTTGGAAATCCCGCCTCGCCAGCGTGATCGCGCTGATCCAGCGCTATCCGGGGATCGTCGCGGCCTTCGGGTTCATTTCCGGATTGGCGAGTTTCGTGCTGGTCGATCGCCAGGCCACCCTGGCACCGGTGATCGCCGGCATCCTTCTGCTCAGCTGGGTCTGGCTGATGTTCGAAGGCCTGGCGACGCGGGTGTTCGCGCGCTCTTTCGGACGCAAGATTCCCGAGCCGTTGCTGCGCTACGTCACCCAGATGATCCATCAGGAAAGTCTGTTCTTCGTCCTGCCATTCTTCTTCATCACCACCACCTGGAACAGCGGCCAGGCGCTGTTTACCGGGTTGCTAGGCCTAATCGCGCTGGTCTCGATCGTCGACCCGCTGTATTTCAAATGGCTGGCGCCACGCCGCTGGCTGTACATCGCCCTGCACACCCTGGCGCTGTTCGCGGCGATGCTCACGGCGCTGCCGATCATCTTTCACCTGACCACCACGCAGAGCTACAACCTGGCGCTGGGGATTACCGTGCTGCTGTCGTTCCCGAGTCTGCTGGTGACCTTTCCGGTGCAGCGCTGGTGGCGCGGCTTGGCGCTGATCGGCGTCACCCTGGCCCTGGGTGGCGCCGGCTTCCTGCTGCGTTCCTGGGTGCCGCCGGCGACCCTGTGGCTGACCGAGGCCACGGTCACCACTCAGGTCGACGGACAAAACCGCACGCCGGGCAAAACTCTCACTCAGGTCAGTGCCAGCCAGTTGCGCCAGAGCGGTCTGTACGCCTACACGGCGATCAATGCACCGCGCGGTCTGCAGGAACGCATTTACCACGTCTGGCGGCGCGAGGGCGGCGACGAAGAGCGCATCGCCCTGGATATCCAGGGCGGACGCAAGGCCGGTTACCGCGCCTGGACCCACAAGCGGAATTTCCCCGAACAAGTGGTCGGCAACTGGCAGGTGCGGGTGATCACCGATAACGGCCAGCTGATCGGCGTGTTGCGCTTCGAAGTCACCCCCTAGCCCTAGCCAACCGCAGTTCCCCTTTCCTGCGGCCGTAGGATGGATCGAGCGCAGCGATACCCATCCTACAAAGGTGCGTGCGATCCTACCCGCTGGTCGAGTCTGATCAGCCCCGTAAAAGATCAAGCAGCGCATCTGCGGCAGCCGCGGAAGAGGCCGGGTTCTGCCCGGTGATCAGCAGGCCATCCTGTTCGATGTGCGCCTGCCAGTCGGCCGCCTTGCTGTAGTGGCCACCATTGGCCTTGAGCATGCCCTCGACCAGGAAGGGCACCACCTCGGTCAGCTGCACCGCGGCTTCCTCGCTGTTGGCGAAGCCGGTGACCCGCTTGGCCTGCACCAGCGGGTGACCGTCGGCGCCCTTGACGTGGCGCAGCACGCCCGGCGCGTGGCAGACCGCTGCGACTGGCTTGCCGGCGGCGATGAAGGCTTCGATCAGGGCGATGGACACCGCGTCCTCGGCGAGGTCCCACAGCGGGCCGTGGCCGCCGGGATAGAACAGCGCGTCGTAGTCGCGCGCATTTACCTCAGCGAGGATTCTGGTCTGCGCCAGCACCCGCTGCGCCGCAGGATCCTCGGCGAAACGCCGGGTGGCATCGGTCTGCGCATCGGCGGCATCGCTCTTCGGGTCGAGCGGCGGCTGGCCACCCTTGGGCGAGGCCAGGATCAGCGTGGCACCGGCATCCAGAAAGCGGTAGTAAGGGGCGGCGAATTCTTCCAGCCAGAAGCCGGTCTTCTGCCCGCTATTGCCGAGCTGGTCGTGAGACGTCAGCACCATGAGAATCTTCATCGCGGCTTCCTCGGGTCGGTGGTCTGGTCATGATAGGACAAGCATTTCGGTCCGAGATCGTGCCACCAGCGCCACGGGCGACAGCCGGCGATCACGGCCTGATCACGCCGAGCCGTAGGTTGGGTGGGGGCGCCTAGCCTGAGCGCAGCGATACCCAAAACAGGCGCGATGGGTATCGCTGCGCTCAACCTGCGCGGCCCAACCCATCCTACCCAGGTGCCTGCCGGGAAGGCGCCTCCGAATCAGCCCTCCAACGCCATCGCCGGGCCGAAGAACTCGTAATGGCTCTGGCTTTCCGGCACGCCCAGCTCGCGCAGGTGGCGCTTGACCTGGGCCATGAACGGCTTGGGCCCGAGGAAGTAGGCGTCGACATCGCGGCTCTCCGGTAACCAATCGGCCAGTTGCTCGCGGCTGAGCAAGCCGTGCGCATCGCCGCGATCGCCGGCGCGCGGCTCGCTGTAGCAGAAGAAGCGCCGCACCTGCGCATGCGCCGCGCTCAATTCCTCGACCCGCTCGGCGAAGGCCTGCACGCCGGCGTGCCGCGCGCAATGCACGAAGTGGATCGGCCGGCCGCTGGCGGCGCTGGCTTCGAGCATGGCCAGCGTCGGGGTGATGCCGACCCCGGCGCTGATCAGCACCAGCGGTTTGGCCGACGCACGCAGGACGAAGTCGCCGGCCGGGGCGAACAGCTCCAGTTCGTCGCCTTCCTTGACCCGCTCGTGCAGATAGTTGGACGCCCGCCCGCCGGCCTCGCGCTTGACGCTGATGCGGTACTCGCGGCCATTCGGCGCGGCGGACAGCGAATAATTGCGGCGCACCTCCTCGCCGTCCAGCTGCAGGCGCAGGCCGATGTACTGGCCGGGCGTGTAGTCGGCGACGGCGCCGCCATCGCTCGGTTGCAGGTAGAAGGAGCTGATCTCCTCGCTCTCCGCCACCTTGCGCGCCACGCGGAACAACCGGCCGCCGCGCCAGCCGCCGGGAGCCTGTTCGTTAGCGGCGTAGACTGCTTCCTCGGCGCCGATCAGCAGCGCGGCCAGCTGCCCATAGGCAGCGGCCCAGGCGGCGATCACCTCATCGGTGGCGATCTCGGCGCCGAGCACCTCGCGGATCGCCCGCAACAGGCAGCTGCCGACGATCGGGTAATGCTCGGGCAGGACCTGCAACGACACATGCTTGCTGATGATTTGCCCGACCAGCGGGCCAAGCGCCTCCAGGCGGTCGATATGCCGGGCGTACATCAACACACCGTTGGCCAGCGCACGCGGTTGATCGCCGCTGGCCTGGTGGGCTTGGTTGAACAGCGGGCGCACCTCGGGATGCTCGCTGAGCATCAGCTGGTAGAAATGCGTGGTCAGCGCTTCGCCACCGCTTTCCAGCAGCGGCACGGTGGCTTTGATCAGGGCAAGATGGTCGGCAGATAGCATCGGGGCAATCCTCAGTCGGTGAAATTCTGCCTTGACCTTTCCAGAATCCGTGCCAACTTTTACCCCTATATAAATCAGTAACTTATGCACTTGGTTGTAGTTATGACAACATACGAATCTGTGTCATAACCACAACGTGGAGTCTTAATGACAACCAATCCACTGCTCCAGGCATTGCTCCCGCTGGTCGACGACCTGAGTCGCGAGCTGGCCGAAGGCGAACGCTACCGGCGCCTGCTCAGTGCCTTGCGCGGCCTGATCCCCTGCGACGCCACCGCGCTGCTGCGTTTGGATGGCGAGCAGCTGATCCCCCTGGCGGTCGACGGCCTGAGCGCCGATACCCTCGGCCGGCGCTTCACCCTCGCCGAACACCCGCGCTTCATGGCCCTGCTGGCGAGCCCGACGCCGACCCGTTTCGCCGCCGACAGCGGCCTGCCCGACCCCTACGACGGCCTGGTCGAAGCGCACAGCGGCCAGTTGGAGGTGCACGACTGCCTGGGTTGCCCGCTGCTGATCGACGACCAGCCCTGGGGCCTGCTGACCCTCGACAGCCTCGACCCGGCGCGCTTCGCCCAGGCCGATCTGGACAACCTCGAAGCCTTCGCCCGCCTGGCCGCGGCCACGGTCAAGGCCAACGGCCGGCTGACCAGCCTGACCCGCCGCGCCGAAGCCGAGCACCAGCTGGCCGAGCGCTACCGCGCGGTCGCCGGGCAGGCTGAAAGCCCCGAGTTGATCGGCCAGAGCGCGGCGCACAAGCGCCTGCTGGCGGAGATCGACACGGTCGCCGGCAGCGACCTGACCGTGCTGATCGGCGGCGAGACCGGGGTCGGCAAGGAACTGGTGGCGCAGACCCTGCACGCCCGTTCGCCCCGCGCCGCGCGGCCGCTGATCAGCCTCAACTGTGCGGCGCTGCCGGAGGCGCTGGTGGAGAGCGAGCTGTTCGGCCATGTGCGCGGCGCCTTCTCCGGCGCTCACAGCGAGCGCAGCGGCAAGTTCGAGCTGGCCGACGGCGGCAGCCTGTTCCTCGACGAAGTCGGCGAGCTGCCGCTGGCGGTGCAGGCCAAGCTGCTGCGCGTGCTGCAGAGCGGCCAATTGCAGCGCCTCGGCTCCGACCGCGAGCACCGGGTCGACGTGCGTATCCTCGCCGCCAGCAACCGCGACCTGGCCGAGGAAGTGCGCGCCGGGCGCTTTCGCGCCGACCTCTACCACCGCCTCAGCGTCTACCCGCTGAAGGTGCCGCCGCTGCGCGAGCGCGGCCGCGATGTGCTGTTGCTGGCCGGCTACTTCCTCGAACAGAACCGTACCCGCCTGCACCTGCGCAGCCTGCGCTTGGGCGCGGCGGCGCAGGCCGCGCTGCTGGCACACGACTGGCCGGGCAACGTGCGCGAGCTGGAACACCTGATCGGCCGCGCCGCGCTCAAGGCCCTGGCCGGCCACGCCGAGCGGCCGCGTATCCTCAGTATCGAGGCCGAGCATCTGGATCTGACGACGCCAGCCGCAGCGCTTGCAGCCACCCAGAGCGCCAGCCCGCTACCGGCCGGAAAGGATCTGCGTACGGCGGTGGAGGCCTACCAGCGCCAGCTGATCCAGGCCGCCCTACAGGATCAGCAGGGCAACTGGGCGGCGGCCGCCCGCCAGCTCGGCCTCGACCGCGCCAACCTGCATCGCCTGGCCAGCCGCCTGGGGTTGAAGCAGGGTTAACCAGGACGGTCTGCAAATCCGAGGGCCGTAGCCCGGATGAAATCCGGGGAAAAGACGCCTGCGGTTCCCGGATTGCATCCGGGCTACGTTGATTACCTATGCATCAGGCGCCCGCCCGTAGGATGGGTTGAGACGCGCAGCGTCGATACCCATCGTGACGTGGTGATGGGTATCGCTGCGCTCAACCTACGCGGCCCGACCCATCCTACAAAGCTCCCATCAATAGGCGAAGGAGCAGGCCGCGAGCTTGCGCGGCCTAGCCAAAAAACCAGTAGCACACGCCGATCGCCGCCAGCACCCCGGCCAGGTCGGCGAGCAGCGCGCAGCCCACCGCATGCCGCGCGCGCTGGATGCCGACCGCGCCGAAGTACACGGCGAGGACGTAGAAGGTGGTTTCCGTGCTGCCCTGAATGGTCGCCGCCACCAGCGCCGGGAAGCTGTCGACGCCGTGGGTCTGCATGGTCTCGATCAGCATGGCGCGCGCCGCACTGCCGGAGAACGGCTTGACCAGCGCGGTCGGCAGCGCCTCGACGAAGCGCGTGTCCCAGCCGGCCCACTCGACCAGCGCGCGAATCCCGTCCAGACCCAGTTCCAACGCCCCGGACGCGCGCAGCACGCCGACCGCGCAGAGCATGGCGACCAGATAGGGCAGCAGACTCTTGGCCACGTCGAAGCCTTCCTGGGCGCCCTCGACGAAGCTCTCGTAGACCTTCACCCGCTTCAGCGCGCCAAGCAGCAGAAACGCCATGATCACGCCAAACAGGGTGAGGTTGCCGAGCAGCGACGACAGGCTGGCCAGGGCCACGGCCGACAGGGTGAACAGAAACGCCACGAAGCTGCCCAGCAGGAACATGCCGCCGAGCAGCCAGGCCAGGAGCACCGGATCCCACAGACGGATGCGTTGCATCACCGCCACCGACAGCAGCGCCGTCAGGTTGGCGCAGAAATGCGCCAGCAGGATCGGCAGGAATACCAGGGTCGGATCGGCCGCGCCCTGCTGCGCGCGGTACATGAAGATCGATACCGGCAACAGGGTCAGCGACGAGGCGTTTAGACAGATGAACAGGATCTGCGCGTTGCTCGCCGTGGTGCTGCTCGGATTGAGCTCCTGCAGCGCGCGCATGGCCTTGAGACCGATCGGCGTGGCAGCGTTGTCCAAGCCCAGGCCGTTAGCGGCGAAGTTCAGCGTAATGAAGCCGAGCGCCGGATGGCCGCGCGGCACTTCGGGCATCAAGCGGGCGAACAGCGGGCCGAGGGCGCGGCCAAGCGCATCGACCAAGCCGGCTTTTTCGGCGATGCGCAAAAAGCCCAGCCACAAGGTCAGCGTGCCAAACAGCAGCACCATCACCTCGACCGACAGCTTGGCCATGGCGAACAGGCTTTCCACTATGCGCGCGAATACCGCCGCATCGCCGTCGACCAGCCAGGCGCTGAGCGCCGCCACACCGGCCACCAGGAAAAACCCTAGCCACAAGCCATTAAGCATCGTCGTTCCCCCAAAATATGTGCCGCGCTGATCATAACGGCCCGCTCCCTCGCCGTCGCGCAGCCGTCACACGCTGCGTCTAGGCTTGCAGGCTCCAGCCCCCGGATAACAGCGGAGTCGACGATGAAGAAAATCCTGGTCCTGTACTACTCGATGTACGGCCATATCGAACGCATGGCCGAGGCGGTCGCCGAAGGCGCGCGCAGCGTGCCAGGGGTCGAGGTGACGGTGAAACGGGTAGCCGAAACCATGCCCGAGGACCTGGCCCGCAAGGCCGGCGCCAAGCTCGATCAGGCCGCGCCGGTGGCCACTGTGCAGGAGCTGGCCGACTACGACGCGATCCTGTTCGGCACGCCAACGCGCTTCGGCAACATGTGCGGGCAGATGCGCAGCTTTCTCGACCAGACCGGCGGCATGTGGGTCAAAGGCGCATTGATCGGCAAATTCGCCAGCGTATTCACCAGCACCGGAACCGGCGGCGGCTCGGAAACCACCATCACCTCGTTCTGGCACACTCTCGCGCACCATGGCATGTTGATCGTCGGTCTACCGTACTCAGCAGCGGAGCTGAGCGACATCAGCGAGCTGCGCGGCGGCTCGCCCTATGGGGCGGCCACGGTGGCCGGTAGCGATGGTTCGCGCATGCCGAGCCTCATGGAGCTGGCCCTGGCCACGTACCAGGGCGCCCATGTGGCAAAACTCACCACCCGCCTGCAATAACAGGCCGTTGAAAAACGTAGCGAGCGAAGGCTAGACAAGGCGAAATCAGGCGAAAAAGCGCAGTTTACGAGTGGTAAATGAGCATTTTGAGCCTGATTTCAACGCGGTATAACCGCGCGCAGTAGTTTTTCAACAGCCTGATAACTGCCAAACCCAACCAATAACGACCAAGCACTACCCCACCATTAGGAGTTTCACGGATGAGCAAACCATTGTTCGGCGCCTGCGCCCTGGCGGCCTGCGTGCTGCTGAGCAGCTGTGCCAGTAAAGTCACCAAGCCTGAGCAGTATTCCGGCTTCTTGAGCGATTATTCGGTGTTGAAGCCGGCCACCTCGGCCAGCGGCGTGCCGGTGCTGCGCTGGACCGCGCCGGGGCTGGACATGTCCCAGTACCACTCGGTAATGGTCGAGCGGCCACAGTTCTATCCGCGCCCACAGCCGTCCGCCCAGGTCAGTCAACAGACCCTCGACCAGATCGCCGGCTACCTGCAGCAAGCCTTCCAACGCGAACTGGGCGGCGAGCTGCAAGTGGTCCAGAACCCTGGGCCGAATACCTTGGTACTGCGCTCGGCAATCACCTCGGTGAACGTCTCGCCGGAAGGCCTGAAGGCCTATGAAGTGATCCCCATCGCCTTGGTCGTGGCAGCCGCCAGCGCCGCCGCGGGCACGCGCGACGAGAACAGCGAAATCTATGTGGAGATGCAGGTGCTGGATGGCGTTACACAGAAACCGGTCGCCCAAGTGGTACGCAAAGGCACCGGCCTGACCCTAGAGAACGACAGTACCCAGTTGAGCCTCAAGGACATCCAGCCGGCGCTTGATGTGTGGGCCAAGGACGCTCACCACTTTAAGCCCTGATCGCTCGTCAAAGCGGATCGCCGCAAGCGCCGGTGTGCCGGACGGCTTGGCGTTAAGCACGAGGGCAACGGGCCCACCCTGGTGGAAACCCGTCGCCGTCGCTACTTGCGCCTGACCCGGCCCTTTATGGAGGTACTCCCTGTACCCCTAGGTCACTCCGAACCCGAATCGTTCAGAGCATCCCGACCCCGTGGTCATGTGCCGTTCCTCTTCAGGGCGGCACAACTGCTGCTTTCTTGGTTGCCGCGCCGCCGGTCAATGCCCTGCGAATCGGCAAGGGCTTAGAGCCTGTAAACGATCTTTTGGACTAGAGCCAGACAAGGCAAAAACAGGCGAGGAAGCGGAGTTCACGAGCTGTAAATGAGCATTACTCGTTTCACTCGCCCTTCGGGCCGCGCTAAAGCGCGTTAGCCGCAAGCGGCTTTCCGAGCCTGTTTTTAACGCGGTATGGCCAACGGACAGGAGATCGTAAACAGGTTCTTAGAGCCCGCGTCCGCGCCGACCCATGATCAGCGAGACGATGAACATCACGATGAACACCACAAAGAGGATTTTGGCGATGCCCGTGGCGGCGCCAGCGATACCACCAAAGCCCAGCACCGCTGCGATGATGGCGATAATCAGGAAAGTGACGGCCCAACTCAGCATGATGATGCTCCTAAACGATTGATTCCCTTGGGTTCGACTGCTCACCGCAGTGAGGAGCGGTTCCCGTGAGTTCGACCCCATTGCCGGCGGCGAAATCAGTGGCATAACCGCATTCACACCCAACCCGACCGACCATCACTGCGCTGCCTCACAGCCCAATACACAGCACCAGCACGGCAGTGCACAGCCACAAGCCGCTCAGCATCGGGCGTTCCTATTTCAGGTGCTGATTCAGACTGCGCATGCGGTCATGACACTGGCGGACTTTCGGCATCTCCACCGACAACACGGCGCGGACATCCGGCCCAGCCTCTTCCATGACGTCTTCGAAGGCATGCAGGAGGCGGTCCTCGGCCTCTTCAAGCTGGGCGACATAGGTGGCGTTGACGTCGGTGGACAGCGTGGCGCGAGTATCGGCGTAGATCTGCCGCAGCTTGCCGACTATGGTTCCACCTTGAGCCGGTTGCTCATGATTGGCGGCAACTTTGATCGCCAGCGCCTGGATCACCTGGGTCTTGGCCTGCGACATGTCGCGGAACAAACTCTTCAGCTGCTCATCCTTCACCTCGTCACGGGCGTGCTCGTAGAAGCGCTGACCATCACGGGTGATCTCGATCAATTCATTCAGTTGCGACGTGCTACTGCTCATGGTGAGTCTCCTTGCGATTCCGAGCGCCCTGCACCCTGTATGGGATTACTTGGCGATCCATGGAGTTACTTTCGCAAGCCTTGTGCCAGTCTTAACTGATAATAAATATGTTCAAAATCAAATAGTTGTTTCTGATATCAGGCTGCCTTGCCATGCAGCATGCAGGATCGGACAGATTGCACCATGCAACTTGCACGACTTTCCCCTGACTAATGCACAGGCATGCTCCAACACCCCCGCTGAACCTGGGAGAGCACCAATGCAAGCGCCCGCAGCCGACAATGGCCGAATCCTGCTGGTCGACGACGAAACCGCAATTCTGCGCACCTTTCGTTATTGCCTGGAGGACGAGGGCTACTTGGTGGCTACCGCCACCAGCGCCGCACAGGCGGAGAACCTGCTGCAACGCCAGGTATTCGATCTGTGCTTCCTCGACCTGCGCCTGGGCGAAGACAACGGCCTCGACTTATTGGCAACCATGCGCGTGCAGGCGCCGTGGATGCGCGTGGTGATCGCCACTGCGCATTCGGCGGTGGATACCGCAGTGGACGCCATTCAGGCCGGGGCGGTGGATTACCTGGTCAAGCCGTGCACGCCCGACCAACTGCGCCTGGCCGCCGCCAAACAGCTCGAAGTCCGCCAGCTGGCGGCCCGCCTGGAGGCGCTGGAAGGCGAAGTGCGCAAGACTAAGGACGGCCTCGACTCGCACTGCCCGGCGATGATGGCGGTGCTGGCCACCGCCCTGCAGGTCGCCGATACCGACGCCAATATCCTCCTCCTCGGCGAATCGGGTACCGGCAAGGGCGAATTGGCGCGCGCCATTCACGGCTGGAGCCGGCGCGCGAAAAAAGCCTGCGTGACCATCAACTGCCCGTCGTTGAGCGCCGAGCTGATGGAAAGCGAATTGTTCGGCCATAGCCGTGGCGCCTTCACCGGCGCCAGCGAGAGCACCATGGGCCGGGTCAGCCAGGCCGATGGCGGCACGCTGTTCCTCGACGAAATCGGCGACTTCCCGCTGAGCCTGCAACCCAAGCTGCTGCGCTTCATCCAAGACAAGGAATACGAACGGGTCGGCGACGCGGTGACCCGCCAGGCCGATATGCGCATCCTCGCCGCCACCAACCTCGATCTGGACGAAATGGTCCGCTCCGGGCGCTTTCGCGAAGACCTGCTCTATCGCCTCAATGTCATCACCCTCAAGCTGCCGCCGTTACGCGAGCGCCACGAAGACATCGCCCCGCTGGCCGAGCGCTTCCTCGCCCACTTCGTCAGGGACTACGCCCGTCCGGCCCGTGGCTTCAGCGACGAGGCAATGGCCGCACTGCTGGCTTATCGCTGGCCGGGCAACATTCGCGAGCTGCGCAATGTCATCGAGCGGGCGAGCATCATTTGCCCGCAGGAAAAGGTCGAACTCAGCCACCTCGGCCTTGATGCCCAGCCAGCAACCAACACGCCACGCATCGGCGCGCAGATGAGCCTGGAAGAACTGGAAAAAGCCCATATCGCCGCGGTACTCGCCAATAGCGACACGCTCGACATGGCCGCCAAGACCTTGGGTATCGACACCTCGACCCTGTATCGCAAACGCAAGCAGTTCAACCTGTAGTGTTTCACGACAGGAGGTCCGATGAAGTTGCCCGTGAAACTACCGATGAAGCTGCGCACCCGGCTGTTCTTGAGTATTTCCGCGCTGATCAGCGTGGCCCTGCTCGGCCTGCTACTCGGCCTGATCAGCGTGATGCAGATGGCGCGAAATCAAGAACAGTTGATTCAGTACAACTTCGCCATCGTCGATACCAGTCAGCAATTGCGCGAGCACCTGAGCGACATATTGATCAACCTGATCGACAGCGAGCCGGCCAACAAACGCTTGCGGCTGGCCCAAACGCAGTTCCGCGAGGCACTGGCTACAGCCATCAGCACCAACCGTGATGCCACCACCTTACCCGCGTTACGCAATATCGAAAGCCTCTATGAACAGCTGGCCCGGCAGATCGACCATGGCCGCCCAGGAACGCCGAGCATGCACGGCAACGGTGAATTCGCCGAGGCCTTTACGCTACTGCGCCAGCACATCATTAACGTGCAGAAACAGGCGATTAACAGCATTACCGACGCAGAAGCGGATTCCCGCGAACGCGCCAAACTGATCGCCGGATTGCTCGGCTTGGTAGGCATCACCGTGCTGCTGATCGGCTTTATCACCGCCAATAGCGTCGCTCGCCGCTTCGGCGCGCCCATCGATATGCTTGCGCGGGCTGCCGAAGACGTCAGCAAAGGCAACTACGACGTCACCCTGCCAATTTCCAGCGTGGTGGAGATGTCGGTGCTCAGCCGACGCTTCGGGCAAATGACCGAAGCGTTGCGCCAGCATCAGCTGAGCAACGTCAGCCAGCTGATGTCCAGCCAGCACCGCCTGCAGGCGGTGCTCGACAGCATCGATGACGGGCTGGTGATTCTCGATGCCGAAGGGCGCATCGAGCACGCCAATCCGGTCGCTACCCATCAGCTGTTCTGGCGCGGCGACCCGCATGGCCAGCGCCTCGGCGCGGTGCTCGCCTATCCAGAGCTCGAAGAAGCGGTGCAACAGGTGTTCAGCGGCACCTCGCTGGAGCAACCGCATAATGACCTGCAGATCGACAGCCTCGGCGAGCACCGCGTGCTGGCCTGGACACTAACCCCGGTGCAGCACGGCGACAATGACAAAATCGGCGCGGTGCTGGTCCTGCGCGATGTCACCGAACAGCGGGCCTTCGAACGGGTGCGCAACGAGTTCGTGCTGCGCGCCTCGCATGAGCTGCGTACCCCGGTGACCGGCATGCACATGGCATTCAGCCTGCTGCGCGAACGCCTGCATTTCCCCGCCGAAAGCCGCGAAACCGATCTGATTCAGACCGTCGATGAAGAAATGCAGCGCCTGGTGCAACTGATCAGCGACCTGCTGAATTTCTCTCGTTACCAGAACGGCATGCAGAAAGTCGAACTGGCCCCGAACGAGCCCGGCGAACTGCTCGAGCAGGCGCGCCAGCGTTTCACCGTAGCGGCCGGGCAACGCGCTATCCGCCTGGAAGTCGCCTTCCAGGGCTCCTTGCCGCGCATCAGCATCGATCGGGCGCTGATCGACCGGGTGCTCGATAACCTGCTCAGCAATGCCCTGCGGCACAGCAAGGATGGTGATCAGGTGGAACTGCAGGCCCGTCGCCACGGCGAGCGTGTGGTGATCAGCGTGCAGGATCAGGGCGAGGGCATTCCCTTCAGCCAACAGGCGCGAATTTTCGAGCCGTTCGTGCAGGTCAGCCCCAAGAAGGGAGGCGTGGGCCTCGGCTTGGCATTGTGCAAGGAAGTCGTGCAGATGCATGGCGGGCGCATCAACGTGTATTCGCGACCGGGACAGGGCGCCCAGTTCTATCTCACCCTACCCATCTGAACGGCGCTCTAGAGCCAGGAGCGATCAGCGCAGCAGCGGGTCGAACGTGATCCGCCGGCCGGCCAGCAATGCCAGCAGGAAGCAGCCAGCGCACAGACCGCAAGCCAGTTTGAACAACCTGGGCGCAGCGGCTCAGAACATCCAACGCTGGATGGTCGGTTCATCCGCGCTGCGTGGTTCGGCGCCGATGCGCAGCCATTGGCCGTCAGCGCTGGCGCTAGGCTGGGTGGGGCGGGAGTTACCCAAGGTTTGCGCCGCCTGCTGGAATGTCGCGACGGCGGACCGACTGTTGACCACGCTGCTTTCGACCGGTATCCGCAGTTCGGTGGCGGTCGCTGCGACATCGGTTTCGGAGTCGTCGGCAGCAGCGCGCGCCGCCAGCAGCGCGGTGCAGGAGAGCAGGCTAAACAGGGCAATCTGGCGGACGGTCATGGCATTTCTCCAGCACAGAGTCAGTCTTTAGGAACTCAAGTGCAGCCGTCATGCCAGCCAAAAAATTAAATTATTCTCTTCTTAATCAGCCACTTGAGCTGCAATCAAATCGCCATGCCGTTGCGCTTTGCACGACCGCGGTCAAGCGGCCATTGCATTTTGCATTACTCGGCAAGACCGCTGCCGGGCTGCTGGGCTCCAGCCTGCCAGCCGTCCTCCGGCAACCACACCGAGAAACATGAACCCTTACCTGGCTCGCTGTGCAGCTCGATCTTGCCGCCATGTGCGCCGATGATCTGTTTGGTGATGAACAGGCCCAGGCCCAAGCCATGCCGCACGCCGGTCCCATCGACTCGTTCGTACTGCTGGAAGATGCGCGGCTGATCCGCCGACGAAATGCCGATACCCTGATCGCGGACCTCGATCCACGCACCTTGCGGACTGCCGTGCACCGTGACGTGCACGGGTTGGTCGGCGCCATAGCGCAGCGCATTGGTCAACAGGTTGGCAATCACCTGCTCGATGCGGAACTCGTCGACCAGCGCCAGCACCGGCTCGGGCGCATGGACCTCGACGGTGCCGGTAGCGTTGGCGATGTGCGCGGCAAGATTTTCCACCACGCGCCGCACCAGGGCGGCCAAGTCGCTGCGCTGCGGACGAATCGACAACTTGCCGGTGCGGATTCGCGAGGCATCGAGCATGTCTTCGATCAGCCGGGTCAGGCTTTGCAGCTGGCGCTCGTCGCGCTCGTTCATCACCCGCAACTTGTCGAGGGTGAAGGCCTCCGTGTTGTTCTGCTCGAGGCGCACCTTGCGCAGCTGGGTTTCCAGCATCAGGCCGTTGAGCGGCGTACGCAGCTCGTGGGAAATGATCGACATGAAGTCGTCGCGCATGCGCACCGCCTGATGCAGTTCGCTTTGCGTGGCGCGCAGCTCGCTGAGTAGCGCCTCCTGCTCGCGACGGCTGTGCTCCAGCGACTCGAGCTGGCACAGCAGGGCCTTGCGCTGCCGGTACAGCTCGACGAACACCGAGACCTTGCTGCGCACCTCGTGGGGCGACAACGGCTTGTGGAGGAAATCCACCGCGCCACTTTCATAACCTTTGAAGGCGTAATCCAGCTCACGGTCGGCGGCGCTGACGAAGACGATGGGGATCTGCTTGGTCTTCTCTGTGCTACGCATCAGCTCGGCCAGCTCGAAGCCATTCAGGCCGGGAATTTGCACGTCGAGAATGGCCAGGGCGAACTCGTGTTCGAGGAGCAGCGCCAGGGCCTGATCGGCATTACTGGCCTGGAAGACGCTGCGCTCCTCGCCCTGGATCAGGGCAGCCAGAGCCAACAGGTTTTCCGGCAGATCGTCGACGATCAATAGCTTGGCTTCGATCTTTCTCAGCATGATGGGGTATCCAAGTCCGCCAGTACGGGCTGCATGGCGGCGATGCTCAGAAGATAGTCCGGTGCAGGCGCTTCAGCACCGCCTCCGGCATGGTCGAGACCGGCGCATCGGCCGACCGCCACGTGCCAGAGCGCTTCATCGCTTGCGAAAAATCCGTTCGGGACGCAGCAGCGCCTCGAAATGCTTGGCATAGGCGGAGAAATCCAAGCTCTCCTTGCTGCCCAGGCCGAGAAAGCCACGGTTGCGGAATAGCCCCAGTACGCGGTTCTGCAAATCCGTGTTGAAGTAGATCAGCACGTTGCGACAGGAAATCAGCTGGGTTTCTGCAAACACGCTGTCGGTGGCCAGACTGTGGTCGCCGAAGGTCACGTGGGCGCGCTCGAACAACGCGATGAAGAACAGCACTCCGACCCCGCCAAAGCCCAGCGGTAAGGCGATGCTGCGATTGAGGATGCGGCGAAAGCTGGTTTCATCGGTCTGATTGGCCATCGAAGAATCCACGGGCAAAAGACTACGATTAGGATTAGTCCAGATTTACGCTGGGAGCTGCGATTCTGACCGTGCGGCGGCGCTTGAGGTTTGTGCCGCACGGAGGAAAGATCGCCGCCTCGCAGCCCCGACCTTCTTCAACTTCTCCCGAGATCGTCGCATGCCCAGGCCGTCCGCCCGCCAGCAGTCCAAGTCGATCCTCGTGGTTGAAGATGACGATGTGGTGCGCCTGCTCACCGTCGAAGTCCTTGAGGAGTTCGGCTATGCGGTATTGGCCGCCGGCGATGCCAGCGATGCTCTGGACCTGCTGCGCAGCGAACAGTCGATCGATCTGCTGATGAGCGACATCGGCCTGCCCGACATGAGCGGCCGCGAGCTGGCCGAGGCGGCGCGCGAATTGCGCCCGCAGCTGCCCATCCTGTTTGCCAGCGGCTATGCCGAGGGCGATCTGCTCAGCGACCTGCTCAACCTGCGCGGTGACGCGGCGATTCCCACGCAAACCATCACCAAGCCGTTCAACCTCGAGCTGCTGCGTGAGCGGGTCCGCGAGCTGCTCAAGGCCGGCTAACCGCAAGCACACTGAGCAGCGCCGCGGTCTGCGCGTCCGCCACCCCGTCGAAACGACTCGGCCGGTAATGCATCTGGAATGCCGCCAGTGCCCGGCGGGTGGCGTCGTCCAGCACGCCGGTGTGCGGCGTGGCATAACCGACTTGTTGCAACTGCTGCTGAAACCAGCCGATCTCGGGTAACCCTTGAGCGAAGCGCGCCTGCGCGCGCGCCACAGCGCCGGCCTCCGGCCAGCGCCCCAAACCGGCCGCGGCGAGTCGTTGCCAGGGGAACAACGGCCCCGGGTCGAGCTTGCGCAGCGGTGCGATATCGCTATGCCCGATGATGTTTTCCGGCGCGATGTGGTGGCGCTGGACGATGTCCTTGAGCAGCAGGATCAACGCATCGATCTGCTCGTCCGAGTAGGGATACCAGACGCGACCGTTGGGCGTGTCTTCGAAGCCTGGATTGACCAGTTCGATGCCAATCGAACTGGAATTCAGCCAGGTGCGGCCCTGCCACTCACTGACGCCGGCGTGCCAGGCGCGCTGGTCTTCCTCGACCAGACGGTAGATGGTCGGTGGCGCCGCGCCGATCAGGTAATGGCTGCTGACTTCGTCCTGGGTGAGGATCTGCAACGAGCGCTGCAAGTCGGTGGAGGTGTAATGCAGGACGATGAACTGCACGCGGCTGTCGTGATTGGCCGAGGGCTGCGAGGTGTCGATGCGCAACCCGCCGGCGCAACCGGCCAGCAGGGCGAGGGTGAGGAGCAGTGCGAAAGTCTTCATGGGCTGATGTGCAGGATGCTTTGCAGGTTATCGAGGAGCATGTCGACGCTGAGCATGATCAGCAACATACCGGTCAGGCGCTCCACCGCAGTCAGCCCGCGCACGCCGAGAAAGCGCTGCAGGAAGGACGCCTGAAGCAGAATGAAGGCGGTTGCCGCCCAGGCCAGGAACAGGCCCAGGTACAACTCCCAGAGTGGCTCGGGGTGCGTGTTGCGCAGAGTCAGTAGCACCGCCAGTGCGGAAGGGCCGGCCACGGCGGGCGTGGCCAGCGGCACCAGCAACGGCTCGCCACCGGGCAGCTCGCCGAGTACACCTTGCGGCGGCGGAAAGATCAGGCGCATGGCGATGACAAACAGAATGATGCCGCCGGCAATTGCCGTCGCTTCACGGGAAAGTCCCAGGCCGCTAAGGATCTTGTCGCCGAAGGTGAGGAACAGCATGAGCAGCACCAGGGCGAACAACAGCTCGCGCAGCGCCACCTTCACCCGGCGTTCGGGCGCCACGTTCTTCAAGGCGGCAATAAAGATGGCGATGTTGCCGAACGGATCCATGACGAAGAACAGCAGCAAGGCGATGCTGAAGATATCCATGACGCACTCCTGAGAGCCTGTTTACGATCTCGCGAGCTAGAGCCATGCAAGACGCTACGTTAGTAACAGCCTCCGGCTGGTCAAAACAGGCGAGGAAGCGGAGTTTACGAGCTGTAAATGAGCATTTCGAGCCTGTTTTTAACGCAGCAGGGCCGACGCGCAGCAGATCGTAGACAGGCTCTAAGCGATGCGTTCAGTGTCATGGCTGTTCGCCTTGGCCACAGTCAGGAACGCGCCACCCGCTTATGACTGCAGGTTTCCGCGCTAGCCGCGCTCGATGCGATTGCGCCCGCCGCGCTTGGCGCGGTACAGCGCCTGGTCGGCGCGCTCGAATACCGCTGGCGCCTGGTCGTCGGCGCTGAACGCCGTCAGACCGCAGGACAGGGTGATGCTCAACGGCTCGCCTTTGAAGTGGAACGGGCAGGCTTCAATGGCCAAGCGCAACGTGTTGAGCACCTGCGCGCCGCCGTCCAGCGGCGTGCCGGGCAGCAGCAGGACGAATTCCTCGCCACCAAAGCGGGCGATGAAATCGGTTTTGCGCAGGCGCCGGGCCAATTCGCCGGCGATGATTTTCAGCACCTTGTCGCCAGCCAGATGACCGAAGCTGTCGTTGATGCGCTTGAAATGGTCGATATCCAGCACCGCCAAGAGCAGCTCGCCGCCGTAGCGCTGCCAGCGCGCCACTTCGAGCTCCAGGCGCTCGCTCCAGGCGGCGCGATTGGGCAGGCCGGTGAGCGGATCGACCAGCGCCTTCTGCCGCTGGATTTCCAGACGCTGACGGAAGCCCTGGGCTTCCTCCTCCATGCTCGTCACTCGCTCGACCAGGGTCTGCAGGCGGCCGCTGACTTCCTGCTCGCGCTGGTCGCGCTGGCGCTGGTACTCACCCATGCTGCCGAGCAGATTCTCCAGACGGCTTTCCAGGGTGCGTTTCAGACTGTCCAGATCGGCAGCTTCCTGCACACTTTGTTGCAGGCCGCTGACCTGCTCACGCAACTGATCGTCCAGCGCGCGGGTGCTCTGCAACGACTCGGCATAGCCATCGTGCGCCTCGCTGAGGCTGCCGAGGAAGGTTGCCAGGCGCTCGTTGAGCTGCTTCAGGTAGCCGGCAAATTCGCGCTGGCCGTCATCGGTCACCGCCAGCACCAACACCGCCAGGTCGTCTAAGGCGGGGACCAGTTCGTACCAGTTCAGTCCGCCTTGCAGGCGCTCGCGCAGGGCATCGGCCTGCGGCTGGTGCAACGCCGGTAATTCCAGTTCGTCGAGCAACTTGCGCAGGCTCTCGGCCACATGCGGAGCAATGGCGCTGTAGCCCGGCTCCGGCGGCGGCAGCGCATAGGCGGGGTCGCCATCGCCGAGCAACACGCTGGCCGCCAGCGGCAGACTGTCGAGGCTGGAGGCCGTTGGTATGCGGGGCAGCAGCGCCGCACTATCCGCCACCGGCAGGCGCTCGGGCAGCGCTCTGGCGACTTCTTCCGGAACGATGAGTGGCGCCGCGTGCGGCAGCGCGGCCGACACCTCCAGCGCCGCGGCGGCCACGGTCAACGGCGGTGCCTCGGCCATCTCGTCCCGTGCACCAAACAGCCGCTGCAGCAAACCGGGCCGCTCGGCCTCCGCGCCACCCGGCTCCAGACTGGTCAGCGCTTGCTGCTGCAGGTCGCTCAGTTCGTTGAGTAGCACCGGCAATTCTCGGGACTGGCGGGCGCGCTCGTCGAGGCGTTTGCCGAACTGCTTGAGCGCTTTGCGCACCTCGCGCGGCAAGTCCAGCTGCAACAGCTGTTGGGCGAGCCCATTGAGGCCGGCGACGGTCTGCTCGCTGCGCTGTTGGCGGCGCTGCTCGGAATCCAGCACGGCGCGCTCCAGCCGTGGGATCAGCGCGGCCAGACCGGCATCCATCTGCTCGCCGCGCACTATTTCGCGCAGCTCCTGCATGCATTGGTCGACCGCCTTGTCGGCACCCTCGGCCGCCAGCGAACTGCGCACCAGGCCACGGCGCAGCAAGTCGAGACGCGCATCCCAGCGCCGCTCGAGCTGCTCCTGCTGTTCGAGACTGTCGAAGTATTTGTCCTTCCAGCGCTGGGTATCGTCGGTCATGGTCGCCATTAACGAGGGTCGGTCAGCCGCATCGGTGGTGTATCGCCAGCCAAGGAGTCGGGCAGGCGAATTTCCACGGCCACCGGCAGATGGTCGGAGATCGGCTGGGCCAACACTTGCACGCGCTCCAGGGTGAGGCTGGGACTGAGGAGGATATGGTCGAGACAGCGCTGCGGGCGCCAGCTCGGGAAGGTGGCTTCGATTTGCGGCGCCAGCAAACCGAGATCGCGCAGCGGCGAGTTTTCGAGCAAGTCACTGGCATGGGTGTTCATGTCGCCCATCAGCACCTGATGGCGGTAGCCGCCGATCAGCTCACGGATATACGCCAGCTGCCGCGTGCGCGTCCGAGTGCCCAGCGAGAGATGCATCATCACCACCGCCAGCGCGTCAGCGCCAGCGCCGAAACGCAGCAGAATCGCCCCACGCCCCGGCGGCCCGGGCAGCGGGTGATCCTCCAGCAGGGACGGCCGCAGACGGCTGAGCACGCCATTGCTGTGCTGCGCCAGGCGACCAAGATTGCGGTTGAGCTGCTGGTACCAGTAAGGGAACGCGCCGAGCTGGGCCAGATGTTCCACCTGGTTGATATAGCCCGAGCGCAGGCTGCCGCCATCGGCTTCCTGCAGGGCGACCAGATCGTAATCGCCGAGCAGCGCGCCGATGCGCTGCAAATTGCCGGAACGCCCTTGGTGCGGCAGGACGTGCTGCCAGCCGCGGGTCAGGTAGTGGTGAAAGCGTTCGGTGCTGTTGCCCACCTGGATGTTGAAGCTGAGCAGTCGCAGACGACCCTCGGCAGGCAAATCGCCGCGCCCTGAACTATCGCCGTTGATCTGCGGATCATGCAGTCCAACCATGCGTTCATTACCCCAGCGGCGCAGCATCTCGGTCGCCTTACTTCGCCGCGCGCTCTTTAGCGATCAGCTGGTCGGCAACCTCGAGCGCCTGCTGCGGGCCACCGGCCGAACCGATGTCAAACCGGTATTTGCCATTGATCACCATGCTCGGCACGCCGCTGATCTGATAGGCCATGCCGAGTTTCTTGGCTTTCTCGCTCAGACTCTTCACGCCGAACGAGTTGTAGGCTTTGAGGAAGGCATCCTTATCGACGCCCTGGGTGGCGAGGAACTCGGCCATTTCTTCCGGCGTCGCCAGCTTCTTGCCGTCCTTGTGGATGGCCTCGAACACGGCGTTGTGCACCTTGTGCTCGACCTTCATCGATTCAAGGGCAATGAACAGCTGGCCGTGCACGTTCCACACACCGCCGAACATGGCCGGGATGCGCACGAAGTTCACGTCAGCGGGAAGTTTTTCCACCCATGGGTTGAGCGTCGGTTCGAATTGGTAGCAATGCGGGCAGCCATACCAGAACAGCTCCACCACCTCGATTTTGCCGGGTTTCGCCACCGGCACCGGGCTGCTCAGCTCGACATACTGCTTGCCCGCCTCGATCGGTTCGGCAGCCTGGGCAGGCAGACAGAGCAGGCTTGCAGTGACGAGTGCGGCGGACAGAATCAGATTACGCATGCATTACTCCTTGGCATTTAGAGGCCCGCTCGAGCTGACGGCGGACCAGCTTTCGACCGACAGCGCAGAGCGCCGGTTCCGAATATTGTAGCGGCGCCCACAACGAAAAAGGGTGGCCTTGGCCACCCTAATTCTGACACCTCGCAGACCTTAGTGAAGGCCTTGGATGTAGCTGGATACTGCGGCGATATCTTTGTTGCTCAGCTTGGCAGCGATGGCGCGCATGACCATGGTGTCGCCATCGTTGGTACGCTCGCCTTCACGGAACGCCGTCAGCTGTTTGTTCACGTATTGAGCATGCTGGCCACCCAGATGTGGGAAGCCAGCGGCAGCGTTACCTTCGCCACTCGGCGAGTGGCAACCGGTACAGGCCGGCATGCCTTCCTGCAGCTTGCCACCGCGGAACAATTCTTCGCCACGCTTGACCAGCAGCGGATCGGCAGCGCCGACACTCATTTTCTGGCCGGCGAAATAGGCGGAGAGATCAGCCAGGTCCTGATCGCTGAAATTGGTCAGCAGACCGGTCATCTCCAGCACCTGACGATTACCGTCCTTGATGTCCTTCAGCTGCTTGAGCAAGTAGCGCTCGCCCTGACCAGCCAGTTTCGGGAAGTTCGGCGCCGCGCTGTTACCGTCGGCACCGTGGCAAGCGCCACACATAGCAGCTTTGCTCTGACCGGCGGCGGCATCACCTGCGGCATTAGCCGTACCGGCGATGCCCAGGGTCAACAGCAGACTCACGAGTACTTTGTTCATCAGCTAATCCAATTACGGCTAAGGGGAGAGAAAATCCAGCTCGACATTAGCGGGCCATCCACGTGATGACGGCCTGATAATCCTCGGCACTACAGTCTGCGCACATACCGCGCGGAGGCATGGCATTTAAACCATTGGTGACATGTTGCACCAACGTTTCCATGCCCTGATCCAAGCGCGGTTTCCATGCCGCCGCGTCGCCTTTTTTTGGCGCCGTCGGCAGTTGACCATTATGGCAGGCCCCACAACTGCGGTTGAACACCGCTTGCGGATCTTGGGCCGCCTGGGCACTGCAGGCCAACAGTATGCTAGTGGCTGCAAGCAGCAACAATTTCATCAGATTGACCTCATCAGAGATGGAACGTCCTGCGTTCTCAGTGCGCAGACTCTATAAATCGTTCCAGTGAACGCCCGCCTGACTAAGGGACAAAGCGCACACAAAATCTGCGGCATTATATACTGGAGCCGCTTAAACGGAAACGAAACCGCCCCCTGCGACACCGCGTCGCACCTGTGGAACCCCCTCCAATGTCAGTGAAAAACCCGATTCTTGGCCTGTGTCAGCAAGCCACTTTCCAGATCAGCGCCGCCAAGGTCGACCAATGCCCGGAAGACAGCGGCTTTGAAGTGGCCTTTGCCGGGCGTTCCAACGCCGGCAAATCCAGCGCCCTGAATACCCTTACCCACGCTAGCCTGGCGCGTACCTCGAAAACCCCCGGGCGCACCCAGCTGCTGAACTTCTTTCGCCTGGATGATGAACGGCGCTTGGTCGACTTGCCCGGTTACGGTTACGCCAAGGTGCCGATCCCGCTGAAACAGCACTGGCAGCGGCATTTGGAGGCTTATCTGGGCAGCCGGGAAAGTCTCGCTGGCCTGATCCTGCTGATGGATATCCGCCATCCGCTGACCGAATTCGACCGCATGATGCTCGACTGGTCACTGGCCAGCGGCATGCCCATGCATATCCTGCTGACCAAAGCCGACAAGCTGGCCTACGGCGCAGCGAAGAATGCCTTGCTCAAGGTCCGCCAGGATTTGCACAAAGGCTGGGGCGACGCGGTGAGCCTGCAATTGTTCTCGGCGCCCAAGCGTCTGGGCATCGAGGAAGCCCACGCGGTACTGGCGCAGTGGTTGCGCCTGGAAGATCAGGAGATCGAGCAGGAAGCCCAAGAAGGCTGAATCGCAGGCAAAAAAAACCCCGAGCTTCGTATGGGGAGGGGAGGCTCGGGGTTTAAGATCTGAACCGCTAGGGCGGGGTTCAGAGATCTGCCAACACTAAACACAACATTAGGAGCACCGAAGGGCTTCATCAGCCATTCAGGTACTCTGACTGCACGCTTTGCGGGAAAGTTCAGAACTCGTTTAACAATTCTTCGCAATAAGAGCGCCTTCGACCATTCCCTTCGGCTGTAAGCGCTCGTTATTTTCCTCAGTGCGCCTCGTCCCAATTGGCCCCGACGCCAACCTCGACCAGCAGCGGCACATCCAGCTGCGCAGCGCCGCTCATTAGCGGGCGGACTTGTTCGCGAACCTGGTCGATGAGGTCTTCGCGAACTTCGATGATCAATTCATCGTGCACCTGCAAGATCACCTTGGCGTCCAGCCCCGAGGCGCTGAGCCAGCTGTCCACCGCGACCATGGCGCGCTTCATGATGTCCGCCGCCGTGCCTTGCATCGGCGCGTTGATCGCCGTGCGCTCGGCGCCTTTGCGCAGCGCCGGGTTCTTCGCATTGATCTCCGGCAGGTGCAGGCGGCGGCCGAACAGCGTCTCGACGAAGCCTTGCTGCGCCGCCTGCTCACGAGTGCGCTCCATGTAGGCGAGCACGCCGGGATAGCGGGCGAAATAGCGGTCGATATAGGCCTGCGATTGCTTGCGGTCGACGCCGATCTGCTTGGCCAGGCCGAATGCGCTCATGCCGTAGATCAGCCCGAAGTTGATCGCTTTGGCGCTCCGCCGCTGGTCGTGGCTGACCTCATCGAGCGCCACGCCGAACACCTCGGCCGCTGTCGCGCGGTGTACGTCGCGATCGTTGCGGAAGGCATCCAGTAAACCTTCGTCCTTGGCCAGGTGGGCCATGATGCGCAACTCGATCTGCGAGTAGTCGGCCGAGAGCAGCTGGTAGCCGGGCGGCGCTACGAACGCCTGGCGGATTCGCCGTCCTTCGGCGGTGCGAATCGGAATGTTCTGCAGGTTCGGGTCGGTCGACGACAGCCGTCCGGTCGCCGCCACCGCCTGATGATAGGAGGTATGGATGCGCCCGGTGCGCGGGTTGATCTGCTCCGGCAGGCGGTCGGTGTAAGTACTCTTCAATTTGCTCAGGCTGCGGTACTGCATGAGCACCTTGGGCAGCGGGAAATCCTGCTCGGCCAGCTCGGCGAGCACCGCCTCGGCGGTCGACGCCTGGCCCTTGGCGGTTTTGCTGATGACCGGGTGGCCGAGCTTTTCATAGAGGATCACCCCGAGCTGCTTGGGCGAGCCGAGGTTGAATTCCTCGCCGGCAATCGCGAAGGCCTCACGCTCCAGCGCCACCAGCTTGTCGCCGAGTTCGCGGCTGTGCTCGCCAAGTAGCTTGGCATCCACCAACGCCCCCTGGCGTTCGATGCGCGCCAGCACCGGCACCAGCGGCATTTCGATCTCGGTCAGCACTTTGGCCAGGCTGGGAATGGCTTGCAGCTTGCCCCACAGCGTGTGGTGCAAGCGCAGGGTCAGATCGGCCTCTTCGGCGGCATAGGGACCGGCCTGTTCCAGGGCAATCTGGTCGAAACTCAGCTGTTTGACGCCCTTGCCGGCAATGTCTTCGAGGGCGGTGGGCCGTTGCTCGAGGTATTTCAGCGCCAGGTTGTCCATGTCGTGGCGCGTGGCGGTGGAGTCCAGCACATAGGACTCGAGCATGCTGTCGAACGCCACGCCGTCCACCTGCACGCCGTAGCGGGCCAGCACGTTGATGTCGTCCTTGGCCAGTTGGCCGAGCTTGATCTTGCGCGGATCCTCGAGCAGTGGCTTGAGCGCGGCGAGCACCTGATCGCGATCAAGCTGCTGCGGCACACCCATATAGGAATGGCCGAGCGGCAGATACGCGGCCTCATGGGCGCTGACCGCGAAGGACAAACCGACCAGCGCCGCCTGCTGGGGATCGGCGCCGGCAATCTTGGTATCGAAGGCGATCAGCTCGGCGTTGCGCAGCTTATCCAGCCAGGCATCGAAGTGCGCCTGCTCGAGAATCGTCTGGTAGTTGGCCGTGGCACTCGGCGCGATCGGTGGCTCCTCGCCATCCACCTCGGGGGCTGCGTCGAACAGTCCGCCGCTGGGCATCGGCGCGGCGCTGGCCTTGGGCGCCTGGCGCTGTACTTCATCGACCCAGCTGCGGAATTCCAGCTCCCGATACAGCTCGAGCAGTGCCGCGTTGTCCGGCGCGCCAGGGTACAGCTGGTCGATTTCCAGGTTCAGTTCGACGTCCAATTTGATGGTCGCCAGCTGATAGGACAGGTAGGCCATCTCACGATGTTCGGCGAGCTTGGCGGCCAGCGTCTTGGCGCCGCGAATCGGCAGCTCGGCGACCTTGTCGAGGTTGGCATACAGCACATCGAGACCGCCGCCGACCCCGACCAGCAGGCCCAGCGCGGTCTTCTCGCCGACCCCCGGCACGCCGGGAATGTTGTCGACCTTGTCGCCCATCAGCGCCAGGTAATCGATGATCAGCTCGGGACCGACGCCGAACTTGGTTCTCACCCCTTCGATGTCGTACACGCTGCCGGTCATGGTGTTGACCAGGGTCACATGCGGGCAGACCAGCTGCGCCATGTCCTTGTCGCCAGTGGAAATCACCACGTCGCGGCCGCTAGCGGCGCAACGCCGCGCCAGGGTGCCGATCACATCGTCGGCCTCGACGTTGTCGACGCACAGCAACGGCAGGCCGAGGGCGCGCACGCTGGCGTGCAACGGTTCGATCTGCACGCGTAGCTCGTCCGGCATCGACGGCCGGTTGGCCTTGTATTCGGCGAACAGTTCATCGCGAAAGGTGCCGCCCTTGGCATCGAAGACCACCGCGAAAGGGCTGTCCGGATACTGCTTGCGCAGACTCTTGAGCATGTTCAGCACGCCCTTCACCGCACCGGTCGGCAGACCTTTGGAGGTGGTCAGCGGCGGCAGGGCATGGAAGGCGCGATACAGGTAGGAGGAACCGTCCACCAGGACCAGGGGAGCGTGTGACATGAGCAGGATCAACCTTTTCGACGGGCCCAGCGCTAAACTAGCTGGAACATTGACGACAAAGGGACAAGGTTATCATGCGCACAATCAACCGCCTGGTGCTGGCCGGCTTGCTCGCTCTCGCGCCACTGGCCTCTTTCGCCGAAGAGCCGGCGAGCGGCGATCCAGATGTCACCATTCGCCAGGAAGGCGACAAGACCATCCAGGAATACCGGGTCAACGGTTTCCTCTACGCCATCAAGGTCATCCCCAAAGGCGGCAAACCCTACTTCCTGGTGCGTGCCGATGGCAGCGATGGCAACTTCGTGCGTTCCGACTACCCGGACATGCTGATCCCGGCCTGGGAGATCTTTAAATGGTAAGGCAGGGCTGAGCATGTCGGTATTCACGCCGCTCGAGCGCCATGAACTGGAGGCCTTCCTCGCCCCCTACGGACTTGGGCGGCTGAAGAATTTCCAAGGCATCAGCGCCGGCAGCGAAAACAGCAATTTCTTCATCAGCCTGGAACGCGGCGAGTACGTGCTGACGCTGGTCGAGCGCGGCCCGCGCGGGGAATTGCCGTTCATCATCGAACTGCTCGATGTGCTGCACGCCGCCAACCTGCCGGTGCCTTACGCGTTGCGTACCGAACACGGCGAAGCGCTGCGCAGCCTGGCGGACAAACCGGCGTTGCTGCAGCCGCGCTTGCCCGGCAAACACGTCACCGTGGCCAATGCCCATCACTGCGCCGAAGTCGGCCGCTGGCTGGCGCATCTGCATCTGGCCACCCGTGGCCAGATGCGCGAACGCAAAACCGATCGCGGCCTCGACTGGATGCTGGCCGAAGGGCCGAGCCTGGCGCTCAAACTGGCCGACGCCGAGGTCGATCTGCTGCGCGCCACGCTGGCGGAAATCGGCGCATGCCACGCGCAGATTCTCGCCCTGCCGCGCGCCAACCTGCATGCCGACCTGTTCCGCGACAACGTGCTGTTCGACGGCAATCACCTGTCTGGGGTGATCGACTTCTACAACGCCTGTTCCGGGCCGATGCTCTACGACCTGGCCATCACCCTCAACGACTGGTGCAGCGAAGCCGACGGCAGCCTGGATGCCGCCCACTCCCGCGCCCTGCTTGCCGCCTATGCCGCGCTGCGGCCGTTCACCCCGGCCGAGGCGCAACTGTGGCCGACCCTGCTGCGGGTCGCCTGCCTGCGTTTCTGGCTGTCGCGCCTGATCGCCGCCGAGGCCTTCGCTGGCCAGACCGTGCTGATCAAAGACCCCGAGGAATACCGCCGCAAACTGGCGCTGCGCCAACAGGTGCATGTGCCGTTACCGTTTGCGCTGTAGCCCGCCTGCCGGAGGGCAATCGCCGCGATCTGGTTAGATTGCCGGAATCGCGAATGAATTCGCTCCTACAACGGATATTGGTAAGGCGGGGGCTGCACGTAGGGCGCAGCGCTCGAGGCGGACTGTGCGCTCCGCTCCTGAGCGGCCGGCGCTCCGGGCCGCCCTACTGCTGTAGGAGCGAATTCATTCGCGACGAGAACAGCCGTCGTGCGGGTCAGCCGCACTTCGAATAGCCACAATTCAGGCAGGTCGCGCAGCCTTCCATCTGCACCACCGCCTGGGTATTGCACTTGCCGCACAGCTGCGCCCCAGGCGGAAAGCCTTCGCCGGGCTCGGCCTTGCTCACCCCCAGCTGCGCTTCGTAGGCGGCGCGCTTTTCGGCCAGATACAGGCGCTGCTCCTCGTCGACCTGCTGGCCCTGCATCAGGCCGATGGCGATCAGGTGACGCTCCAGCACCGCGCCGATCTCGGCAACCAGCGACGGCATGTACACCCCGCCACGCTTGAGATAGCCACCGCGCGGGTCGAACACCGCTTTCAATTCCTCGACCAGAAAGGTGCAGTCGCCGCCTTTGCGAAACACCGCCGACATGATCCGGGTCAGCGCGACGATCCACTGAAAATGCTCCATGCCCTTCGAGTTGATGAAAATCTCGAACGGCCGGCGCTGCTCGTGCGGGGTGCCGGGATTGAGGACGATGTCGTTGATCGTCACGTACAGGGCGTGCTCGAACAGCGGCGACTTGATCTTGTAGGTGACCCCGATCAGGGTCTCCGGACGTTGCAGGGTTTCGTCCATCTGCACCACGGCGGCCGCTTCGGCAGCGCTCTGGCGGGCGCGCTCGGTTGCTTCGTCGACTATCGCGAAACCCTTGATCTTCTGGCCGATCTTTACGCTCATGCGCTCCTCCGTAGGGCGGGTGCAACCCGCCGCTCATGGGGCTGGCGGGCTGCACCCGCCCTACTGTCTATCGCGAATAAATTCGCTCCTACCCTGGCTCTTCGCTCCGATCGCCGATCCCGGCCACGCCGCCGAGCTGCTCCCTCTCCCCCGGCCCCCCTCCCATCAATGGGCGAGGGGAGCAAAGCGCCGCCTCAATACTTACCGTAATAACCTTCCTTCAACGCCTCGAACAAATTCGCGGCGCTGTGCAGCTCGCCGTCGTATTCGACGTCTTCATCGCCGCGCAGCTCGACCGTGCTGCCGTCCTCCAGTTCGAAGCGGTAACGGGTGTTTTCCAGGTCGCTCTGCTTGACCAATACGCCCTGGAACGCCGCCGGGTTGAAGCGGAACGTGGTGCAACCCTTGAGGCCCTGCTGCCAGGCGTAGCGGTAGATGTCCTTGAACTGCTCGAACGGATAATCGGTGGGCACGTTGGCGGTCTTGGAGATCGACGAATCGATCCACTTTTGCGCCGCCGCCTGGATATCCACATGCTCCTGTGGGCCGATGTCGTCGGCACTGACGAAGTACTCCGGCAAGCGCTGCGCCGCGTTGTCGGCACCCGGCCGGGCGGCGGCGTTGACCTGCGCGCGATAGACCAGCAGCTCGTAGCTGAGCACCTCGACCTTCTCCTTGGTCTTGCGGCCGTGGCGGATCAGGTTGCGCGAATACTGGTGGGCGAAACTCGGCTCGATGCCGTTCGAAGCGTTGTTGGCCAGACTCAGGCTGATCGTCCCGGTCGGCGCGATGGAGCTGTGGTGAGTGAAGCGCGCACCGACCTCGGCCAGCTCGGCGACCAGTTGCGGCGCATGTTCGGCGAGGCGCTGCATGTAGCGCGAATAGCGCGCATGGAGGATGCGCCCGGGAATTCGGTCACCCAATTGGTAGCCATCGGCGGCCAGCTCCGGGCGCTGACGCAGGAGCGCCGCGCTGACCTCGAAGTCGCGCGTCAGCAGCGGCGCCGGGCCTTTCTCGCGGGCCAGGTCGAGGGCGATCTGCCAGCCGACCAGTGCCATCTCGCGGCTGACCTCCTCGGTAAACACGCAGGCCTGGGCGCTGCCATAGCGCAGCTTGAGCATGCACAGCGCCGAGCCGAGGCCGAGAAAGCCCATGCCGTGGCGGCGTTTGTCGAGGATCTCGTGACGTTGCGCCTCGAGCGGCAAGCCGTTGAGTTCGACCACGTTGTCAAGCATGCGGGTGAACACCCGCACCACTTCGCGAAAGCGCTCCCAGTCGAACCGCGCCCGCTCACCGAAAGGGTCGAGAACGAAGCCGGTCAGGTTGATCGAGCCGAGCAGGCAGGCACCGTAGGGCGGCAGCGGCTGCTCGCCGCACGGGTTGGTGGTGCGAATCGCCTCGCACCACCAGTTGTTGTTCCACTGATTAACCCGGTCGATAAGGATGAAGCCCGGCTCGGCGAAGTCGTAGGTGGCGACCATGATCATGTCCCACAGGTGCCGCGCGCGCAGCTGGCCGTAGACCTTGCAGGCCACCTGGCCTTGCTCATCGACCAGGTAGCCGTCGTGCAGCGGCCACTCGCGCCAGCGCACCTGCGCCGGATCGGCGAGGTCGAACTGGTCGCGCTGGCTGGCCGGCAGCGGATGCAGCAGCGGCCAGTCGGCATCGTCCTCGACCGCCTGCATGAAATCGTCACTGATCAGCAGGCTCAGGTTGAACTGGCGCAAACGGCCGTCTTCGCGCTTGGCGCGGATGAACTCGCGCACGTCCGGATGGGCGATGTCGAAGGTAGCCATCTGCGCGCCACGTCGGCCGCCGGCGGAGCTGACCGTGAAGCACATCTTGTCGTAGATATCCATGAACGACAGCGGCCCGCTGGTGTACGCGCCAGCCCCGGACACGTAGGCGCCACGCGGGCGCAGGGTGCTGAATTCGTAGCCGATGCCGCAGCCGGCCTTGAGGGTCAGGCCGGCTTCGTGGAGCTTGCCGAGGATGGCGTCCATCGAATCGCCGATGGTCGCCGACACCGTGCAGTTGATCGTCGAGGTGGCCGGCTTGTGCGCCTCGGCACCGGCGTTGGCGATGATCCGCCCGGCTGGCAGTGCGCCATTGCGCAAGGCCCAGAGAAAGCGCTCGTACCAGTGGCTACGCAGCGACTCGTCCGCCTCCACCGCGGCGATGGCGCGCGCCACCCGGCGCCGGGTGGCATCCGGGTCGGCATCCAGGGCCTGCCCGTGGCGATCGCGCAGCCGGTATTTGCTGTCCCAGATGTCCAGCGAGGCCGGCTGTAGCGGCAGCTCGGCCGAAGTGCGGTTCTGCGGTTCCTGGCCAGACTTGGGCATGGTCACTCCTCCTGTGCAACAGGGTTATAGACACCTTAGACAGGCTGGCCGCCCATGGTGCCGTTCATCGCATTTCCCCCGGCTACTCCATTTGGACGAGGAACAACGCGCCGGCGCTGGCCTATGGTGGTTAGACAACAACAACAGATGCGCCCTTACGAGGCGCCGGAGCTCCATATGCCGCACTCCGCCCGGAAATTCCTTGTCAGCCTATCGCTGGCCGCCCTCGTCGCGCTGCTCGCTGCGGCTACCCTCAAGCCCAGTCTCTCGGTGCGCACCGCCGCCCTCCAGCCCTGCTACTCCGGTGGCGGCCACTGCTACATCCCGGCACCTTCGTTCCACAACCTGCCGCGCTGAACCCGCTAGGTCGGCACGCCGCCGAAGAAGCGCCGCAGCGAGCGCGCCAGCCAGCCTCCCTCGCTGCGGTCGCTGGTCAGCGCGGCCATGCTCTGGCGCACCGTGTCGGCATAGCCGGCGTCGTCGTTGCGGATGTGGTTGAACAACCAGCGGGCGAGCAGTTGCTGCAGCTCTTCGGCAACGTCCTCGTCGGCCTTGAAGCGCAGGCGGTACTCATCGACGCGGCGGATGAACAGTTCGTGGACGCGTTTGTGCGCGCAGCTCAGCGGGTAGCCGGCGTCTTCCATCAGGGTTTCTTCGAAGGCGAAGTGCGACTGCGTGTAGTCGACCAGCTCCTCGATCACCGCCGCCACCGCCGGCCGCCCAGCGCTGCCATGACGGGCGATGTACAGACGGTTGATCATCTCGACGATGCGCTTGTGCTGATTGTCGATCACCCCGATCCCGGTGTTCAGGTCGTTCTGCCAGACCAGTTGCGTCACTGCGCGCTTCCCCATGCCGGGGCCCGCAACGAGCGGGCCAAGCCGGCAGACTAGGTGGACGCAGCAGCGCCGGTATTGATCCGGATCAATATCGGCGAGTGGCGGACTAGAGGCGTTCCAGGCAGCCGGCCAGGGTCCCGGCGAGGTTGTCGAGCAGCTGCTCGTAACCCTGCGCGCTGAGCGGCGCGGCCACGCCTAGGGCATCCAGCTCGGCCAATTTGACCGGCAGCCCGGCGCTCAGCGTCTCGGCCAACCTTGGCCGCAGTGGCGGTTCGCTGAACACGCAGCTCGGCCCGGCCTGCTGCAAGCGCGTGCGCATCGCCGCAACATGCCGGGCGCCCGGCTGCACATCTGCAGCCACGCTGAACACTCCGGCATGCTGCAGCCCGTAGGCCGCCTCGAAGTAATCGAAGGCTTCATGGAAAACGAAGTACGGCTTACCGGCCACGCCCTGCAGGCGCTGCTTGAGGCGTTGGTCGAGAGTTTCCAGGCGCTCGCCGAAGGCCTTGAGGTTGGCCTGGTAACGCGGCGCATTGCGCGGGTCGGCAGCGGCCAGATCGGTGGCCATCTTGGTCGCGATCACCCGCGCGTTGGCCGGCAGCAGCCAGAGGTGCGCGTCGAGGGTGCCGGGGCGATGATCGTGGTCATGCTCAGCGTCGTGATCGTCATGCTCGCGATGTTCTTCATGTTGATTCTCGTCAGCCTCGCCGTGGCCTTCGCCGAAATGCCGCAGCTGCAAACCCGGCAGGCTCTGCAGCGCCACGCTCGGGCCACTGCGCCCGGCCAGCACGCGCGGCAGGAAGCCTTCCAGATCGGGACCGATCCAGTACAGCAGGCTTGCCTCGCCGACCCGTCGCACATCCGACGGGCGCAACGCGTAGTTATGCGGCGAGGCGCCCGGCGGCAGCAACACATCGGGCTGGCCGACACCGTCCTGCACCGCGGCGGCGATCAGTTGCAGCGGCTTGATACTGGTCAGCACGCGCACTTCGGCCGGCGCGTCCGCGGCGTGAACGGCGCTGGCGAGCAGGCAGAGGAACAGACAAAAGGATCGCAACATGGACGCGCACTCGGAGACGGAATTGTTATAGAATAACGTCCTTATTCATCCTGTCGCCACTCTCATGATCCTCACGCCGCTGGCCTCGCGCCCCCACGATCATTCCCACTGCGTGCACAACGCGCTGAGCGAAGCCGAAGCGCTCTGCGAACGCCAGGGCGTGCGTCTGACCGCCTTGCGCAAGCGCGTGCTGGAACTGGTCTGGCAGAGCCACAAGCCGCTCGGCGCCTATGACATTCTCGGCGTGCTGACCGAAGAAGACGG
Source organism: Pseudomonas sp. LS44 (assembly GCF_024730785.1). Classification (NCBI taxonomy): domain Bacteria; kingdom Pseudomonadati; phylum Pseudomonadota; class Gammaproteobacteria; order Pseudomonadales; family Pseudomonadaceae; genus Pseudomonas; species Pseudomonas sp. LS44. The sequence continues at coordinate 74,294 of NZ_CP102830.1, read as the reverse complement.
CCGCCGCGCCGCGCCGCCGACGGTCTATCGGGCCCTGGATTTTCTCCTCGAGAACGGCCTGGTGCACCGCATTGCCTCGCTCAACGCCTTCGTCGGCTGCAACCACCCGGCGCATGTCCATCAGGGTCAGTTTCTGATTTGCCGCACATGCCGCGCGGCTATCGAGCTGCAGCAGCCGGCGATCAGCCAGGTGATCATCGATGGCGCCGCCGAAGTCGGTTTCAGCGTCGAACAACAAACCGTGGAAGTAGTCGGCGTGTGCGCCGGCTGCCGGCAAGCCTGATGAGCAGCGCGCTGATCCAACTCAGCGGCGTGGGCGTGAGCTTCGCCGGGCACACCGTGCTCGACGATGTGCAGCTGAGCGTGCAACCCAGCGAGATCGTCACCCTGATCGGCCCCAATGGCGCCGGCAAAACCACCCTGGTGCGCGCCGTGCTCGGCCTGCTCAAGCCGGACCGCGGCAGCGTGTGGCGCAAGTCCAAGCTGCGTATTGGCTACATGCCGCAGAAACTGCATGTGGATGCCACCCTGCCGCTCTCGGTGCTGCGTTTTCTGCGCCTGCTGCCCGGGGTGACGCGCACCAGTGCGCTAGCGGCGTTGGCCGAAGTCGGCGCCGAACAGGTCCTCGACAGCCCGCTGCAGACCATCTCCGGCGGTGAACTGCAACGCGTACTGCTGGCCCGGGCGCTGCTGCGCGAGCCCGAATTGCTGGTCCTCGACGAGCCGGTACAAGGCGTCGACGTCGCCGGCCAGGCCGAGCTGTACCAGCTGATCACCCGCTTGCGCGACCGCCACGGCTGCGGGGTGCTGATGGTTTCCCACGACCTGCATTTGGTGATGAGCACCACCGATCAGGTGGTCTGCCTCAACCAGCATGTGTGCTGCTCCGGCCACCCGGAACAGGTCAGCAACGACCCGGCCTTCGTCGAGCTGTTCGGCAGCGCCGCGCCAGCGCTGGCGGTCTATCACCACCATCACGACCACGCCCACGACCTGCATGGCGCGGTGGTCAATCCGCCGGGCGGCGGGCTGACCATTCTCAACCCAGTTTCCGGGCAACCGCACATGCACGGAGACGGCTGCAACCATGCCTGATTTTCTCCTCAACGCGCTGATCGCCAGCCTGACCCTGGCGCTGGTCGCCGGTCCGCTGGGCTCCTTCGTGGTCTGGCGGCGCATGGCCTATTTCGGCGACACCCTGTCGCACGCCGCGCTGCTCGGCGTGGCCCTCGGCCTGCTCCTCGACGTCAGCCCGACCCTGGCGGTAACCGCCGGCTGTCTGCTCCTCGCCGTGCTGCTGGTAGCCTTGCAACAACGCCAGCCGCTGGCCTCCGACACCCTGCTGGGGATTCTCGCGCCGACCACCTTGTCGCTTGGCCTGGTGGTGCTGAGCTTTATGAAGGATGTACGCATCGACCTGATGGGCTATCTGTTCGGTGACCTGCTGGCGGTGTCGCCCACCGACCTGGCCTGGATTGTCGGCGGTAGCGCGCTGGTGTTGCTGGCCCTGCTGTTTCTCTGGCGGCCGCTGCTGGCGGTCACCGTGCACGAGGAATTGGCCAAGGTCGAAGGCCTGCCGGTCGCCAGCCTGCGCCTGGCGCTGATGCTGCTGATCGCGGTGGTGATCGCGGTGGCGATGAAGATCGTCGGCGTGCTGTTGATCACCTCCTTACTGATCATTCCCGCCGCCGCTGCGCAGCGCCATGCGCGCACTCCCGAGCAGATGGCCTTCGGCGCCAGTTTGCTCGGCTTGCTGGCAGTCGGCGCCGGACTAGCGCTGTCGTGGTTTCAGGACACCCCGGCCGGACCCTCGATCGTGGTCGCCGCGGCCACGCTGTTCCTCTGCAGCTTTGCGCTGCCGCGGCGTCTGGCCTGACGGCGGACCCTGGACGAATTTGGTCGCGCGGGTCACGCAGTGTAGACTCGCGCGTTTTTTGCGCTATTCGAGAACCCACCGGAATGAAGCTGTTCGCCTGCCGTTGTCTGTCCCTCGTCGCCCTCAGCCTGGCCTTGTCCGCTTGCCAGCAGGCCCCCCAACAGCAGCCCGCCAACCTGCCCATCGATGAACTGGTCAGCGCCTTCAGTCAACTGCAGCAAAGCATCGACGCCGGCCAATTGGACAGCTCCGCCAGCCAGCTCGCCGCCCTGAAGACCCGCGCAGCCGGCGACACCCGCCTCGAATCGCTGCAGCGCAGTCTCGCCGAGGCCTATCTGCTGCAGGGCCAACGCGCTCTGCAACAGGGCGATCTGCATACCGCCAGCCAAGCCCTGGCTCAGGCGCGCAGCATGATGCCGCAGGCCCCGGCACTGACCACCGGCCTCGACAGCGCGATCAGCCAGGCGCGCAGTGCCGAGCAGAGCGCCGCCCAAGCCCGCGCCACCGCGGCGGCGAGCCAAGCCCAGGCCGAAGCCGCCGCCAAGGAAGCCGCCGCACGCGCCGAGCAAGCCAAGCAATTGCGCCAGGCCGCGGCGCTGCAAGCCAGCCAAGTGGCGAGCGCCGCGCCGGTCAGCGCACCCGCGGCGCCCCAGGCACGGCTGATCGACCCGGCCGCCGCCAGCTCCGTGGTGGCCCTGCCGATGCTCGACAGTCAGGACAACGAACAGCTGCGCGGCCTGCTCGACAGCGTCGCCGCCGATGTGGTGAATTTCCGCTGCGCGGTGCGCATCGAAGTGCGCCAGGCCAAGGATTTCCCGTGGGTCGCCGCGCTGTTGTCGGCGCGCATCAAGCGCCTCGATCCGGGCTTCGTGCCCAGCCTGAGCCAAGCACTGAAAGCCGATCAGGCGCCGCGCCTGGTGCTTAGCCCGCAGGGCTAATCGACTGAAGCGTCGTCGCTAACGGGTAAGGGCTCCGTAGGATGGGTGGGGACGCCTATCCGAAGCGCAGCGATACCCATGCGACACGGATCGACGGGTATCGACGCTGCGCGTCTCAACCCATCCGACGACTATTACCGGCCGCTTATCGCCTTATGCTTTTTCAGTCAGTTATTGAGTAAACAAAAGCTAAGACCGCATAAGCGGGCAGGCTAGAATGCGCGCCTTCGGCCTACCGCCTACTCTCACTATTCCGCGCCCAAAAGGTTCGTCCCAGTGATCGAATTCGACCGCGTCCACAAGGCGTACCTCGTCAACGGCCGCAGCATTGCTGCGCTGCAACCGACCGACCTGTCCATCGCCGATGGCGAAGTGTTCGGTCTGATCGGCCATTCCGGGGCCGGCAAAAGCACCTTGCTGCGCTTGATCAACCGCCTCGAAGAACCCTCCGGCGGACGCATTGTGGTCGCCGGCGAAGACGTCACCGCGTTCGACGCCAATGACCTGCGGCGCTTCCGTCAGCAAGTCGGGATGATCTTCCAGCACTTCAACCTGCTCGCCTCGAAAACCGTCGCCGACAATATCGCCCTGCCGCTCAAGCTGGCCGGCGAATTGAGCCGCGTCGAGATCGCTCAACGGGTCACCGAATTGCTCGAGCGGGTCGGCCTCAACGAGCACGCCAACAAGTATCCGGCGCAGCTTTCCGGCGGTCAGAAGCAGCGCGTCGGCATCGCCCGCGCACTGGCGACCCGGCCGAAAATCCTGCTCTGCGACGAAGCCACCAGCGCCCTCGACCCGCAAACCACTGCGCAGGTGTTGCAGCTGCTGGCAGAGATCAACCGCGAGCTGAAGCTGACCATCGTATTGATCACCCACGAGATGGACGTGATCCGCCGGGTCTGCGACCGGGTGGCGGTCATGGATGGCGGAGTGATCGTCGAACAGGGCCCAGTCGCCGAGGTGTTTCTCCATCCGCAGCATCCGACCACCCGGCGCTTCGTGCTCGAGGCCGAGCAGGTCGACGAGCACGAACAACGCGACGATTTCGCGCACGTCCCGGGGCGCATCCTGCGCCTGACCTTTCAGGGCCAGGCCACCTACGCGCCGCTGCTTGGCACCGTGGCGCGGGCCACCGGGGTGGATTACAGCATCCTCGCCGGGCGCATCGACCGCATCAAGGACACGCCCTACGGCCAGTTGACCCTGGCCATCACCGGCGGTGATCTGGACGCCGCGCAGGCGCATTTCCAGGCCGCCGATGTGCATATGGAGGTGCTGCGCGGATGAACGAGCTATTCACCACCCTGAGCTTCACTAATATCGACTGGCTGGAAATCTGGCAGGCGACGCTCGACACCCTGTTGATGCTCGGCGGCTCGCTGCTGTTTACCGTACTCCTCGGCCTGCCGCTGGGCGTGCTGCTGTTTCTCAGCGGGCCGCGCCAGTTGTTCGAACACAAAGGCCTGTATCGGGTGCTGTCGCTGGTTACCAACGTGCTGCGCTCGCTGCCGTTCATCATCTTGCTGATCGTGATGATCCCGCTGACCGTGCTGATCACCGGCACCTCGCTGGGTGTCGCCGGCGCCATTCCGCCCTTGGTGATCGGCGCCACGCCGTTCTTCGCCCGACTGGTGGAAACCGCCTTGCGCGAGGTCGACCGCGGCATCATCGAGGCCACCCAGGCGATGGGCGCGACGACCCGGCAGATCATCCTCAACGCCCTGCTGCCGGAAGCGCGGCCGGGGATCATCGCCGCGATTACCGTCACTGCGATTACCCTGGTGTCCTATACCGCGATGACCGGCCTGATCGGTGGCGGCGGCCTCGGCGACCTGGCGGTGCGCTATGGCTACCAGCGCTATCAACCGGATGTGATGCTGGTCACCGTGGTCCTGCTACTGGTGCTGGTGCAGCTGCTGCAAAGCGTTGGCGACCGTCTGGTGGTGCATTTTTCCCGCAAGTAACTTTTTCCGTAAGCAACAACCCATGCGGCGACCGCTACCCGCGGAGCCGCGTCGTAGATCCCACAAGGAGAGTCAATGATGAAGAAACTGATCGCAGCCCTGGCCGTAGTCGCCAGCTTCTCCGCCCAAGCGGAAGCCCTGAGCGTGGCCGCCACCGCCGTACCGCACGCGGAAATTCTCGAGTTCCTCAAGCCGAGCCTGGCCAAGCAAGGCGTGGAGCTGAACGTCAAAGTGTTCACCGATTACGTGCAGCCCAACGTGCAGGTCGCCGAGAAGCGCCTGGACGCCAACTTCTTCCAGCACCAGCCGTATCTGGACGAGTTCAATAGCAGCCGCAAGACCAACCTGGTCAGCGTCGCTGGCGTGCATATCGAGCCGCTCGGCGCCTATTCGACCAAGATCAAAAGCCTCGCCGAACTGCCGCAGGGCGCTACCGTGGTAATCCCCAACGACGCCACCAACGGCGGCCGCGCGCTGCTGCTGCTGGACAAGGCCGGGGTGATCAAGCTCAAGGACAACCAGAGCATCACCGCCACGCCGAAGGACATCGTCGAGAATCCGAAGAGCGTGAAGGTTCGCGAACTGGAAGCCGCGACCCTGCCGCGCGTGCTGACCCAGGTCGATCTGGCGCTGATCAACACCAACTACGCGCTGGAAGCCAAGCTCGATCCGGCCAAGGATGCGCTGGTGATCGAAGGTGCCGACTCGCCGTACGTGAACATCCTGGTCGCCCGCCCGGACAACAAGGACAGCGCCGCCCTGCAGAAGCTGGTCAGCGCCCTGCACAGCCCGGAGGCCAAGCAGTTCATCCTCGAGAAGTACAAAGGCGCGATCGTGCCGGCATTCTGATCGCCTGACCGCAACGCAAAAAGCCCGCTCCATGAGCGGGCTTTTTCATGACTGTACGCATCGCGATTGGTAGGGTGGGTTAGCCGTGCAGCGGCGTAACCCGCCAACAGGCCGATGTCCTGACATTAACGGCGGGTTACGCCTGCGGCTAACCCGCCCTACATGACCTTTTCTTGTCCGGCGCGCAGCAGGTACACGCCGACGGCGATCTGCCACAGCATCAGCAACAGCGAACTGGGCATGCTGCTGTTCATCGCCAACGCAGAAAAGCCGGTGTGCGCCTGCACCAGGCTAGAAGCCAGCACGGCGGCGCCGGCCAACAAACCGCTCAGGCCGAGCCAGGTCGGGGCGCGCGCACTCAGGCACAGCGCCACCCCGTAGAAGAGGATGGTGATGCCGAAGCCGATGCCCATCAGACTGGCCAGACCGGCCTCGATCTGCCGCACGCCATAGGCGGCCTCGAACACCAGCGCCTGGCTCGCCTCGCTGGCGTCGTGCCAGCGGCTGACCATCAACTTTAGCGCCACGCCGTCGACCGCCTGCAGAGCGAAGGCCAGCGCCAGGCTGACCGTGGCCAGCAACAAGCCCAGCAGCGCCCAGACGCCGGCGCGACCGTCACACAAGCGCGCGGTCAGCGCCGCCAGCCCGATCACGCCAAGGAGCACGCCGAGCAGTTGGCCAAGATGACTGCCGACCCAGTGGCGGTCGGCGGCGTACTCGGCGAACGCCGCCGGCGCGTCCCACGGCGGGGTTTGCATCGGATGCAGCAGGGTGGCGACGAACAGCAGCAGCACGCCAAGCAGGCTGGCGATGCCGCCAATCCGCGAGAAATACGGGAGATCGGGCATGGGCGTCCTTTCCCGGCGCGACTCAGCCGTCGCTTTTCAGGAGTTCGGGCAGCTGGGTGGCGAGTTTCTGATTGTTCAGCGGCGAACGGATGAAGCCGCGCTGGGTGCCGTCCGGGCCGATGATGACCAGGTTGCCACTGTGGTCGACGGTGTAGTTGGGCTTGCTGGTATTGGCCGGAATGAACGGGATGCTCACCGCGTTGGCGAGCTTCTGGATGTTCTCCAGTTCGCCGGTCAGGCCCTGGAACGCCGGATCGAAATAGCCGAGGTATTGCTTGAGCTGGGTCGGTGTATCGCGCTGCGGATCGACGCTGACCAGCACCACGCGCAGGCGGCTGAGCGCCTCCGGCGGCAGCAGAGTCTTCAGCTCGCGTAGCTGAGCCAGGGTGGTCGGGCAGATGTCCGGGCAGAAGGTGTAGCCGAAGAACAGCAGGCTCCATTGGCCCTTGAGCTCATCGACCTGCACCGCCTGGCCGTTCTGGTCGGTCAGGCTGAGACTCGGCAGGTCGCGACTCTGCGGCAGCAGGATGATGCCGGCGTCGATCATCGCCGCCGGATCGCCATGGCTGCGGCCGTTGAGCACTTTATGCACGGTCAAACCGAATACCACGGCGACCAGGGCGACCAGGGCGAAGACGGTTTTCTGGGTACGGGTCATTGAAGCAGTCCTCAAAGTCGGCGAGCGAAGGTCAGGCAAGGCAAAAATGGCTGAGGAAGCGGAGTTTACGAGCTGTAAATGAGCATTCCGAAGCCATTTTTAACGCCGCATGGCCGAGCGCAGCCACTGTGAGGGCTGCTTCATAGGCTCAGCAGTAAGTAGTGATCGACGAGTAGGGCGATAAACAGCAGAAACAGGTAGGCGATAGAGTACTTGAAGGTGTTGATCGCCGCGTGCGGTTTGCTGTCACGGTACAGCACCCACGCCCAGTGCAGGAAGCGTCCGCCGAGCAGCACGGCGCAGGCCAGATAGAGCGGCCCGCTCATGTGGATGGTGAACGGCAGCAGGCTCACCGCCAGCAGCACGAAGGTATAAAGGAGGATATGCACCTTGGTGTAATGCTCGCCATGGGTGACCGGCAGCATGGGGATGTCAGCCTTGGCGTATTCCTCCTTGCGGTGGATCGCCAGCGCCCAGAAATGCGGCGGGGTCCAGGCGAAGATGATCAGCACCAGCAGAAATGCGCCAGGGTCCAGATGGCCGGTCACCGCCACCCAGCCGAGCATCGGCGGGGCTGCTCCGGCCAAGCCGCCGATGACGATATTTTGCGGCGTGGCGCGCTTGAGAAAGCCGGTGTAGAGCACCGCATAGCCGAGCAGCGAGGCCAGGGTCAGCCAGGCGGTGAGCGGGTTGGTGAACGTCAGCAGCAACGCCATGCCGGCCACCGACAGCAGCAGCGCGAAGCTCAACGCCGCCAGCGGCGACACCCGCCCGGCCGTCACCGGCCGCTTGTGGGTGCGCGCCATGATCGAATCGATGCGCCGGTCCAGCACATGATTGACCGCCGCCGCACCGCCGGCGCACAGGCCGATGCCGAGATTGCCGAACAACAGCACCGTCCACGGCACCCCAGCCCGGGTGGCAAGGAACATGCCGACCAGTGAGGTGATCAGCATCAGCACCACCACTTTCGGTTTGGTCAGTTCCAGGTAATCGCGCCAGCTGGCGTGGTCCTGGTGGGCGCGCAGCAGAGTAGCCATAGAGTCTCTCCTCGGTCTTATTTGCCAACCTGGACAATGGGTGTAGGCGCGAGGGCTGCTCGCGAAGAAGTTGTTTGCGTCTCGACCCGCGCCGCCACCGGCAGCGCGCGCAGGCGATAGTTGACCAGCACCATGCTCAACAACAACGCGGCGCCGCCAGCGTTGTGCGCCACGGCCACTGGTAGCGGCAGATGCAGCAACACGTTGCTGACCCCCAGGCTGATTTGCAGCGCCAGCAGCGCCAGCAGCAGCCCGGCCAAGCGGCCCAGGTCGTGACGCCAGAGCTGCCAGGCGAGGCCGAGCAAGACCAGACTGACGGCCAGCGCGCCGAGCCGATGGGTCATATGGATGGCGGTGCGCGCGTCGCTATCGAGCTGGCCACCGAGGTAGTTGGGGCCGATGTGCTGGGTGAGGTGAAAGCCGTTGGCGAAATCCATGGCCGGCCACCATTGCCCATGGCAGGTGGGCAGATCGATGCAGGCCACCGCCGCGTAGTTGGAACTGACCCAGCCGCCCAGCGCGACCTGGCCGATCACCAAGACCAGGCCCAGCGCCGCCAGGTGCCGCAGCCGCGGTACCAGCGGCGGCATGACGAGCGGGCCGCCGGATAAGCGCAGGGTCAGGAGAAACAGCAGCGCCAGGGTGGTGAAGCCACCGAGCAGATGCGCAGTGACCACCTGCGGCCAGAGTTTCAAAGTCACCGTCCACATGCCGAATGCGGCTTGAGCAACGACCACGCCGAGCAGCAGTAACGGCAACTTGAGCGGTTGGCCGTCGCGGCCGCGGCGCAGCAGCGCGTGGCCAGCCAAGGCAAGAATCAGCAGGCCCAAGGCGCCGGCGAAGTAGCGGTGGACCATCTCGTTCCAGCCCTTGTGCGCCTCCACCGGCGCCTCGGGGAAATGCAACTCGGCATGCGCCAGCTGGGTCTCGCTCTGTGGTACGGCTATGAAACCGTAGCAGCCTGGCCAATCGGGGCAACCGAGGCCGGCATGGGTCAACCGGGTGTAGGCACCGAGCAGGACGACCAGCACCGCCAGTAGCAGGGCGATCAGCGCCAGGTAATAGCCGGGCTTGCGCTTGCGTGTCTCCACAACCTCTCCTAACCCTCCGCACGCGGAGGGACTGCTCAACCGATGTTCGAGAGTTTCAGCAACAGGCGTAGGTCATTGAGGATCGCCTTGCCTTTGACCTTGGTGTCGTAACGCAGGACCAAATTGCCGTGCGGATCGATGATCCACAGGTGCGCCGCCGGCACGCTGTCCCGCGCTTGTCGATAGGCGCCGAGATCGAGCGGGTAGCGCTGCAACTGCGGGTAGTCGCGACGCAACAGATCCTCGTAATCCGCCGCCAGCGGGCTGGCGGCCGACAGTGCGTGAGTGGCGCGGCCGGCCTCACGACCGAGGCCAATCTGGATCTGCCGGGCCATATACACCAGCTCGCGACATTCCGCGGCGCAGTCCGCCGGGGCGACCACCAGCAACTGCCAGCGTGCCTCATCGCCAGCCTGGACGCCGAGGTCGGCGCGGGTTTGGCCATCGCCGATCAGGGTGCCGTGAAAATTGCGACCTTCCGGCACCCAGAAGCGCCAGTGGTACATCGCCGACGCGAGAATCATCGGGCCGATCACCAGCAGCAGCAACATGATCAACTGCAAACGCCCACGCCCGCGACGCGGGGTCGACGGCTCAGCAGTCGGTTCAGAGAGAGTGGCTGGATTCATGCCGAGTCCCATGCAAATTTCCCCGTGCGTTATGGATTCCGAAATAGATGAACAAGCCACACAAGGCGATCGCCAGGGCGAACCATTGCACGGCATAGGCCTGATGTTTTTCCGGGCTCATGGCGACTACTGGCCAATCGGCTAGGTAGGCGGCCGGGCCCGACTGAATGCGCAGTTCGAAAGGCAGACCATCGCGCCGCAACTGTTGCCAGAGTGCGCGCGGATCGACCACGGTGACCAAGCGTGGCCAGTCGCTGCCCGGTTGATCGGCATGGAGCTGAAAGGCTTTGCCGGGTGGCACATAGACCCACGCATCGAGGGTTTGCGGGGCGTCCGGGGTGTCGAACTGCGGCGCCTGGCGGCGATCCGGCCACGGCAGCCAGCCGCGATTGAGCAGTACCCACCGGCCGCTGGGCTGGTCATAGAAGGGTTGCAGCAACTCCACACCGACCTTGCCGTCGTGGATGCGGTTATCCAACAACAGGCTGTGTTGGCTATCGAACTGGCCACGCAGATGCACACGCCGATAGGCCGGATCGCTGCTCTGTTCCAGCTGGTTGAGATCGACGCCCGGGGCACTCCGACGGGCCTCGTAACTGCCCAGCAACTGGCGCTTTTCTTCGCCTCGCTGCAACTGCCAGACACCCAGACCGATCAACAGTGGCAACAGCGCCAAGACAATCAGGGTCGGCAGCAGTCCAGGACGGAAATGGCTCATAAGAGCCTCCCGAATTGGCCTTGCTGGCTGGTTATACTGAACTGCATCCCCTACCCCCGGAGTCTCGCCATGCTCAAGGCCGCGATCGCCCTTTTACTGCTAGCCACTGTGGTGAGTCTTTTCAGTGGCCTGTTTTTTCTGGTCAAGGACGAAGGTCACGGCTCTCGCGTGGTCAACGCCCTGATGGTGCGGGTGACTCTCGCTGCCCTCACCCTGGCGCTCATCGCCTGGGGCTTCTACAGCGGCCAACTGTCACCCCATGTGACCTGGTAAATCCGGCGGCGCCAACCCCCGTTGACGCCGCTTCGATCACAGCACGTAGACGAAGATAAACAGACCGATCCACACCACATCGACGAAGTGCCAATACCAACTCGCCGCCTCGAAGCCGAAGTGCTGATCGGCATCGAAGTGGCCACGCATGATGCGCACCAGCATCACCGTCAGAATCAACGCACCCATGGTCACGTGCGCGCCGTGAAAGCCGGTGAGCATGAAGAAGGTGGCGCCGTAAATGCCCGAGCCGAGAGTCAGGCCAAGTTCCTGGTACGCCTCGATGTATTCCTCGGCCTGGAAGAACAGGAAGGTCACGCCAAGCAGGATGGTCAGCGCCAGCCAGGCCTTGAGCGGACCACGTTTGTTCTTCTTCAGCGCGTGGTGGGCGAAGGTCACGGTGAAACTCGAGGTGACCAGCAAGATGGTGTTGATCAGCGGCAAGTGCCACGGATCAATGACTTCCTTGGGGCCGGGGAACAGCTTTGGATCGGGCGTGTTGAGCAGCGGCCAGGTGTACTGGAAATTCGGCCACAGCATGTTCGCCACGCCCTTGTCGCCTTCGCCGCCCAGCCACGGCCCGGCCCAGGTGCGCACGTAGAACAGCGCGCCGAAGAACGCGGCAAAGAACATCACCTCGGAAAAAATGAACCAGCTCATTCCCCAACGGAACGAGCGATCCATCTGCGGGCTATACAGGCCACCGCGGCTTTCCTTGACCACGGCGCCGAACCAGCCGAAAAACATGTAGGCGAGGATCAATCCGCCGACGAAGAAGATCAGCGGACCATGGGACTCCGGCCGCGCCGCCTTCAAATCGTTGAACCAGGTGCCTAGTCCGTACACCGTGATCAACATGCCGATGGTGGCAATGATCGGCCACTTGCTCTGCGCGGGAACGTAATACTGCTCGTGCGTTGCCATTGTTCTTGTTCTCCTTAGCGGCTCGTCAGCTACCGGTTTTGGCTACCGGCGGCTTGCTTGCAGTGATGTCGAACAGCGTGTAACCGAGCGTCAGGTGATAGACATCCTGGGGCAGGTCGCGGTCGACGATGAAGCGCACCGGCATCTCGATGCGCTCACCTGGCTGCAACACCTGCTGGGTAAAACAGAAGCACTCGGTCTTGTGGAAATACGCCGCAGCCGCCGAAGGCACGATGCTGGGCACGGCCTGGGCGGTCATCGGTTTGTCAGTGGGGTTGTGGGCGACGAACAGCATTTCGTTGGTCGCCCCCGGATGGACGATCAGCGCATCCGCCTTGGGCTGGAAGCCCCAAGTCATGTCGCTGGCGTTGGTGGCGAGAAACTGCACGCGCACCTGACGTTGTTCGTCGACCGTCTGCGTGCCGGAATAGGCATCGCCGGTCTTGCCATTGATGCCGAACGCCTTGCACATCACGTCGTAGATCGGCACCAGGGCAAAGCCGAAAGCGAACATCACCACCACCAGCAGCAGCAGGCGTTTGATCAGGCTTCGGGTCGACAGCGAATCACTCATTTGTGGCTCACTTCGAGTTCTGGCGGAGTGCTGAAGGTGTGGTAGGGCGCCGGCGACGGGATCGTCCATTCCAGCCCTTCAGCGCCATCCCAAGGCTTGGCCGGCGCCAGCTGGCCGCCGCGGATGCACTTGATAACGATGAACAGGAACAGGAACTGGGTGGCACCGAACATGAACGCGCCGATCGACGAGACCATGTTGAAATCGGCGAACTGCAGGTTGTAGTCCGGAATCCGCCGCGGCATGCCGGCCAGGCCGACGAAGTGCATCGGAAAGAACGCCAGGTTCATGCCGATGAAGCTCATCCAGAAGTGCAGCTTGCCGAGGGTTTCGTCGTACATGTGGCCGGTCCATTTCGGCAGCCAGTAATAGGCCGAGGCGAAGATCCCGAAGATCGCCCCCGGCACTAGCACGTAGTGGAAGTGGGCGACCACGAAGTAGGTGTCGTGGTACTGGAAGTCCGCCGGAGCAATGGCCAGCATCAGCCCGGAGAAACCGCCGATGGTGAACAGGATGACGAAGGCCACCGCGAACAGCATCGGCGTCTCGAAGGTCAGCGAGCCCTGCCACATGGTCGACGCCCAGTTGAACACCTTCACCCCGGTGGGCACGGCGATCAGCAGGGTGGCGTACATAAAGAACAGTTCGCCAACCAGCGGAATGCCGACCACAAACATGTGGTGTGCCCAGACGATGAACGACAGGAAGGCGATCGACGCGGTGGCATAGACCATCGAGGTGTAGCCGAACAGCGGCTTGCGCGAGAACGCCGGGATGATCGCACTGACCGCGCCGAATGCCGGCAGGATCATGATGTACACCTCGGGGTGACCGAAGAACCAGAACACGTGCTGGAACAGCACCGGATCACCACCGCCGGCGGCACTGAAGAAGCTGGTGCCGAAGTGGATATCCATCAGCATCATGGTCACGCAGCCGGCCAGTACCGGCATCACCGCGATCAGTAGGAACGCGGTGATCAGCCAGGTCCAGACGAACAGCGGCATCTTCATCAGGGTCATGCCCGGGGCGCGCAGGTTGAGGATGGTGGCGATCACGTTGATCGCGCCCATGATCGAGCTGATGCCCATCAGGTGGATGGCGAAGATGAAGTAGGTGACGCTCTCTGGCGCGTAGGTGGTCGACAGCGGCGCGTAGAAGGTCCAGCCGAAGTTCGGCCCGCCGGCATCGCTGAACAGGGTACTGATCAGCAGGCCGAAGGCCGCCGGCAGCAGCCAGAAGCTGAAGTTGTTCATGCGCGGCAGGGCCATGTCCGGCGCGCCGACCATCAGCGGGATCATCCAGTTGGCCAGGCCGACGAAGGCCGGCATCACCGCGCCAAAGACCATGATCAGGCCGTGCATGGTGGTCATCTGGTTGAAGAATTCCGGCTGCACGATCTGCAGGCCCGGCTGGAACAGCTCGGCACGAATCACCATCGCCATGCTGCCGCCCAGCAGGAACATGGCGAAACTGAACCACAGGTACATGGTGCCGATGTCTTTGTGGTTGGTGGTCAACACCCAACGCATCAAGCCCTTGGCCGGACCGTGGTGGTGATGATCATGCCCCGCACTAGCGTGGCCGACGTGGCCGGATTCGGTGGCTGCGTTCATGGTCATTGCTCCTCAGCCTGCTTCAGGGCCAGCACGTCTTTTGGCGTTACCATGTCGCCCTTGTTGTTGCCCCAGGCGTTACGTTGATAGGTGATGACGGCAGCGATATCGACTTCCGACAGTTGCTTGCCGAACGCAGCCATGGCCGTGCCAGGCTTGCCATGGAAGACGAGATTGAGGTGATCCTCTTTCGGTCCGGTGGCGATCTTCGAGCCCTTGATCGCCGGGAACATCGGCGGCAGGCCCTGGCCTTCGGCCTGGTGACAGGCGGCGCAGGTGGTGTGGTAGATCTTGTCGCCACGCGCAGTCAGCTCTTCCAGCGTCCACTCCTTGCTGGTCAGCTCCTTGAGCTTGATAGCCTCGGCCTTGCGCTCGGCCAGCCAGGTGTCGTAATCCGCCTTGGATTTGACCTCGACCACCACCGGCATGAAGCCGTGATCCTTGCCGCACAACTCGGCGCATTGGCCGCGATAGATGCCCGGCTGCTCGATACGTGACCAGGCTTCGTTGACGAAGCCGGGAATGGCATCGCGCTTGACCGCCAACGCCGGCACCCACCAGGAGTGGATGACATCGGCGGAGGTAATCAGAAAGCGCACTTTGGCGCCGACCGGCAGCACTAAGGGCTGATCGACCTCGAGCAGATAGTGCTCATCTTTAGGCGCTTGGTTGTGGATCTGCTCGGCGGGCGTGGTCAGGTTGCTGAAGAACTCGACGTCTTGGCCCAGATATTTGTAGTGCCACTTCCACTGGTATCCGGTGACCTGGATATCCACATCCGACTCGCTGCTGTCGTAGATGTCGATCAGCGTCTTGGTAGCCGGAATGGCCATCACCAGAAGGATCACAAACGGCACGACGGTCCAGAGAATCTCTACCGTGGTGCTTTCATGGAAGTGCGCGGCCTGCTGACCGGTCGAGCGGCGGTGGACGATCATCGACCAGAACATGGCACCAAAGACGATCACGCCAATCACGGCGCAGATCCAGAAAATGGTCATGTGCAAATCGAATACTGCGTGGCTAACAGCCGTTGCCCCCGGCGCCATATTCACTGTCCAGGCAGCCTGCGCCTGAGAGAATATCGACCACAACAGGAGTCCCACCCAGACTCGTGGATGTCGCATCATTGCGGGTTCCCCTTATCGTTCTTGTTATCCCGCCGGCTGTGCCTGCGGTTAAGGGAGCGGCTGTCTGTACTACTGAATTAACGGCCGAACTCTCAACACTCAGGTGCGCAGTCGGGTGTCATCAGGTAACGCCTTTCGATTTCGAGTATAGCCAGCGGCTTTCGCCTCGCAACGTCAAACATAAAATGGCCGAAGGCCCCGAAGCCTTGTCCTAAACGCCACGGTGCCTTTTTTGCGGGCAAACACTCTAACGGGTGATATATCGCGGCCGCATAAACAATAAATAATTATGACAATCACGTCTGAGCCGCCTGCTGTAGCCAGCTAAGGTGTTTTCCTGCGTTGCACTCTCATGTCCTAGTTCAGGAGCCGTCATGAATACCTCCGCTCTGCGTGCGCAGATTCAGCAAGCCCAACAGCATGAAACCGGCAGTCACCAGCTTCATCGTCAGCTGCAGGCCCAACTGCCGCATCTGCATCCGTCGATTCAACTACCCACGCAGGATGCGCTCGGCGCGCTAACGCGCTTCGTCATCGCCTATATCGAACAAGTGCCGGACGTGTTGGATGCCGCCAATCAGGTGGCCCGCGAGGCGGGTGTCGAAGCGCAGATCAAACCGGTGCTCAAAGTGGCCGAACAGTTCTTTCTGCAGCCGCCGGCGCTAGTGGCCGGCCATGACGGGTTGAGCGGGTTGCTCGATGAGGCGTATCTGGCGCATCGCGTGGTCGAAGAGGTCAATGACCGCTACATCACCCACCTAGGCCAACCGCTGATCCCGCTGGATACCACGGTGGCCAACCTGATCGCCCACCAGCTGATCGGCGAGGCATTTGCCAACCAACTCGACGAGGCGGTGCACCACGCGGTGGATGGCATGCTCGATGAGAACACCTTCAGCCAGGAATCGGTACAGGTTTACCGCGAGCAACTCAGCAGCCCAGAGACCGAGGCCGCCTGGAAACGCTGGCCCTGCCTGTCGAGCCAGCTTGGGGTGGAATTACAGCTAGAGAAACAGCGTGCCAGCTGATCAGTCCGGCAGATAACGCGCCCGCGGCGTCGCCATTGGCAGCGGGCCGTCGCCGATCACCCGGAAGCAGCCTTGTGCGGCATCGTAGGCTTTGATTTCGCCGCTTTCGATGTCGTACACCCAGCCATGGATGAACAGTTGCCCGCTGGCCAGGCGCGCTGCCACCGAGGGGTGAGTACGCAGGTGGTCGAGCTGGGCGACGACGTTTTCCTCGGTGAGCAACTCGTAGGTGTCCCGATCGCTGCAGCCGCAGTTTTCCGCCACCACGGTTTTCGCCACCTCGGCATGCCGCAGCCAGGCCTTCACGGTCGGCATGCGTTCCAGCGTGTGCGGATCGAGCACTGCCTTCATCGCGCCGCAATCGGAATGGCCGCAGATGATGATGTGGTGCACACCCAAGGCCATCACGGCGAACTCGATGGCGGTGGAAACGCCGCCGTTCATCTGCCCATAGGGTGGCACCACATTGCCGACGTTACGGGTGACAAACAGATCGCCCGGCGCACTTTGGGTGATCAACTCAGGGGAGATGCGCGAGTCGGCGCAGGTGATGAACATCGCGCGCGGCGTCTGCTCATGGGCGAGTTTCTTGAACAGCGCCTGCTGCTGCGGAAACACCTCCTGGCGAAAGCGCTGAAAGCCCTCGACGATGGTGCGCAGCGCCTCTTCGGCACTTTCTCCGCCTTGCGGATCGGAATTCACGGGCTGATGACTCATGCGGGCGACCTCAGACAAACGATTCAGTGACTAGCTTACCGGACCGGCGCCGATCCGGGTCCAGGCTACTGACTGCCGGCCCAGGTATTGACCGCGCAAGCAACACATGCTAGTCGCGAAAATCTGAATGCTATACTTCCTGCCGGTAGCAAGCAGTGTGCGCCGCTCTCAACAGGAGCAGGAGAGGGGGCTACAGCAAACACGAGGCGGGAGGTGCGGCATGAACCGACACTATTACATCAGTGACAATCTCGACGATCTTGAAACCGTTGAAAATGAATTGGAAGCCAACGGTATCAATACCGAGCAGATCCATGTGCTTAGCGAAAAGGATGCCGATGTAGAACAGCACCATCTGCACGACGTGAACTCTTTGATGAAACAGGATGTTGTCCACTCGGGTGAGATTGGTGCGGCGATAGGTGTGCCACTGGCAGCGCTGATCCTTGGCGGCGCTTATTTAATGGGCTGGACTGAATCCGCCGTGGGCTGGATGCCGTTCATTTTCCTCGCCGTTGTCGTAATGGGCTTTTGCATCTGGGAAGGTGGTTTTTTCGGGATTCAGGTGCCGAATGCCCATTTCCGTAACCTCAAAGAGCAGGTCAAGGAAGGCGAGCATGTTCTCTTCGTGGATGTCGAACCGGGCCAGGAACCGGTGCTGGATCAGGTCATTCAACATCATCCACAGTTGAAACTAGCCGGCACGGGCGCGGCTGCTCCGCATTGGATAGTGTCCTGGCTGCATGGCTGGCATCAGTTCAAGCGAACGATATAGCCGCACAACTCCGCCTCTGATGGAGCTGCCCGCTCCATCAGTCGGTCATCGCCCGAAGAAAACTTCCCGACTCAGGAATATGTAGTCCGCCTCGGCGGCCATAAGTCCGACCAGCACCAGCAAACACAAGGGCGGCACCAGTATGGCGTAGACCATGGCCAACCGCTCCCAGGCCATGTGCATGAAGATGGAGACAATTAGACCCGCCTTCAACAACATGAAAATGATAATCAGCGACCATCTGAGATAACTTTGGAAGTGAAAGTAATCGACCAGATACGACAGGGTGCTGAGGACGAATAACAGCCCCCAGATCTTGAGATACAAACTGATCGGATGTTGCTGACCCTGAGCGTGCGCCATCATCAGTGCTCCTGCTCTACCACAAGTAGAAGAAAGCAAAAATAAACACCCACACCAGGTCCACGAAGTGCCAGTAAAGCCCGGCTATTTCGACGATCTGATAATTCCCGGAACGCTCGTAATCCCCGCGCAATACCTTGAACGCCACGACGCAGAGATAGATGACGCCGATTGACACGTGCAAGCCGTGGAAGCCGGTGATCATGAAGAAGCTCGCACCAAACTGCTCCGCCCCCATCGGGTTGCCCCAGGGCCGCACGCCTTCGGAAATGAGCTTGGTCCATTCGAATGCCTGCATGCCGACGAAGGCCGCGCCGAAGGCTGCAGTCGTCAGCATCAGCGCAGTGGTTTTGGCGCGGTCGCGGCGATAAGCGAAATTGACCGCCATGGCCATGGTGCCGCTGCTGCTGATCAGCACGAAGGTCATGATGGCGATCAGGATCAAGGGGATTTCGTGGCCAGCGATGGTCAAGGCGAACACTTCGCTGGGATTCGGCCAAGGCACTGTGGTGGCCATGCGCACCGACATGTAGCCGGTCAGGAAGCAGGTGAAGATGAAGGTATCGCTGAGCAGGAAAATCCACATCATCGCCTTGCCCCAGGAGACCCGCTTGAACGCGTCCTCGTCCGAGGCCCAGTCGCTGGCGATGCCCTGCCACCCCGGCGCCAGCGTGGCGGGGGCGCTTGCTGTGTAGGCCGAACCGGACTCTCCTGGCGCAGGATGCGATGCCATGGCGTCACCTCAGGCCGCAGAACGCGGCGATGGCTGCATAGGTTTCCGGAGTGCTGGTCAGCAAGGCGAATAGCACCAGCCAAAGCCCCAGCAAGTAATGCCAGTAGATGGCACAGAGTTCGACGCTGGCGCTGAGTTGCGCCAGCGGCACATGGCGCAGGAATTTCGTGACGGTCCGGCTCCAGGCAACAAGGCCACCCAACAGGTGCAGACCGTGCAGGCCGGTCAGCAGATAGAAGAAGCTATTGGCCGGATTACCGGCTAGGAAATAGCCCCAGACAACGAACTGCTGCCAAACCCAGAGTTGTCCCACCAGAAAGGCCACGGCGAATACGCCGCCCATGACGAAGCCAATGACAGCGCCAGACTGTTGACCTTTGCGAGCCGCCACACGCGACCATTGCAGAGCAATGCTGCTGAACAGCAGCATTGCCGAGTTCAGCCAGAGCTGCCAGGGATTGGCTAACGGCGCCAAGGGCTCGCTCAGAGGCTGCCAGTCAGTCATTTGCGAGCGCGCGATGAAGGCGATCAGGAAGAGGAAAAACAGCGAAGTCACCACGGCTAGAAACAGACGCAGGCCCACTTTCGCGGTCTGGCCTCTATCGATGCCATGGGGGATCTGCACGCCTTCCGGACCAGATCCCCAACTGCCGCCCGGTTCACCGCTGCCGATGTCTCTCAATAACGGCCCGTTCATGGTTTTTCGTCCGTTATCCGCGCTTCGGCGTGGCGCTGCCGCATCTGCTCAAGCTCTTCGGCGGAGACCGTTTGCGGAACGAAATCCTGTTCGATTCCCGGCACGCTGTAGTCGTAGGCCCAGCGATGCACAACCGGCAGTTTCGCTCTCCAGTTGCCGTGTATCGGTGGCGTGTCGGGCGTTTGCCATTCCAGGCTCGCGCCACCCCATGGATTGCTGCCGGCAGGCCGGCCCCTGAACGTGCTCCAGGCCAGATTGAACAAGAACAGCAGTTGCGAAACCCCGACGCACAATGCGACCACCGAGATGAAGGCATTCAAGTCCTGCGCCGATTGCGGGATGAACTCGTAACCCTCATAGGCGTAGTAGCGCCGGGGCATGCCGAGAAAGCCCAGGTAGTGCATCGGGAAGAAGATGGCGTAAGTGCCAAGGAAGGTGATCCAGAAATGCAGCTTGCCCAGGGTGTCGTTCAACATGCGCCCGGTGATTTTCGGGAACCAATGGTAGATACCGCCGAACACCACCAGCACTGGCGCGACGCCCATGACCATATGGAAGTGGGCGACGACGAAATAGGTATCCGAGAGCGGGATATCGACGATCACATTGCCGAGGAACAACCCGGTCAATCCGCCAACCAGAAAGGTGACGATAAAGGCCAGCGCAAACAGCATCGGCACGGTGAAATGGATGTCGCCACGCCACAGGGTCAGCACCCAGTTGTAAACCTTCAACGCCGTCGGCACCGCGATGACCAACGTGGTGACCGCGAAGAAGAAACCGAAGTAGGGGTTCATCCCGCTCACGTACATGTGGTGCGCCCAGACCACGAAGCTCAGCACACCAATCGAGATAATGGCCCACACCATCATGCGATAGCCGAAGATGTTCTTGCGCGCATGGGTGCTGATCAGATCGGAGACCAGGCCGAACGCCGGCAGGGCGACGATGTAGACCTCCGGGTGGCCGAAGAACCAGAACAGGTGCTGGAACAGGATCGGGCTGCCGCCCTGATGCTCCAGCTGCTGGCCCATGGAAATGATCGACGGCATGAAGAAGCTGGTGCCCAGCAACCGGTCGAGCAGCATCATCACCGCGCTGACGAACAAGGCCGGGAAGGCCAGCAGCGCCATGATCGAGGCCATGAAGATGCCCCATACCGAAAGCGGCATGCGAAACAACGTCATGCCGTGGGTGCGCGCCTGCAGCACCGTGGTGACGTAGTTCAAGCCGCCCATGGTGGCGGCGACGATGAAGATCGCCAGCGACACAAGCATCAGCACGATGCCCCATTCAGCACCCGGTGTGCCGCGGGTAATCGCCTGGGGTGGATAAAGGGTCCAGCCCGCCCCGGTGGGTCCGCCCGGGACAAAAAAACTGGCCAGCAGCACCACAACCGCCAACAGGTAGAACCAGTAGCTGAGCATGTTGACGTACGGGAAAACCATGTCGCGGGCGCCAACCATCAACGGAATCAGATAGTTGCCGAAGCCACCCAGGAACAGCGCGGTGAGGAGATAGATCACCATGATCATGCCGTGCATGGTCATGGCTTGGTAATAGGCGGCGGCGTCCATGAATTCGATGCTGCCGGGGAAGCCTATCTGCAGGCGCATCAGGCCGGACAACACCACGGCGATGACGCCCACGAACAGGGCCGTCAAGGAGTACTGAATGGCAATGACCTTGTGATCCTGACTCCAGATGTACTTGGTCAGGAAACTTTTAGGCTCATGTAGCGCTTCGGTGTCAGCTTGTTCCGCATAGGTCATCACGTCATCCCTCCGAGTGAGGTATCGGTGCATCCCTGGCTATTTACGGTAACTTTTCCGACTACTCCTTCTTCGCATCAACGTTGCTCGCATTTGCCTTTGATTTGATAAAAGCGACCAAAGCATTCAAATCGTTATCGCTGAGGGCAAAAGCCGGCATGACGGGCGAATAACCTTTGACGATTACCGAATTCGGATTAACAACCGAATCTTTTATATAAGCCTCGTCGACCTTTACTTCCGTTCCATCGACGAGCGCTTCCGTCTTGCCGTACGCGCCGTACCAAGTAGGGCCGATGCCCTGTTTGCCGTCGACACTGTGGCAGGCGAGGCAACCGAGCGACTGCGCCAACTGCTCTCCCTGTGCCACCAAATCTGCGCCTTCACCGCGTGGAGGCTGATCGCCTGACTGCCCGGGAGCCAGTGATTTGATCAGGGCAACGAAGGCGTCCAGCTCATCCTGGCTGAGAGTATAGGGCACCATTACAGGCGGATAACCCTGGACCATTTTGGCCTTGGGATCGAGGATCGACTCCTTCACGTAAGCCTCGTCGACCACCACTTTGCTGCCATCGACAAGCTGCTCCGTGCGGCCGTACAAACCCTTCCAGCCTGGCCCAAGGCTAGTGCTGCCGTCCTGGCTGTGACAGGCGCGGCAACCGTAGGTTTCAGCCAATTGGCGGCCTTTTTCCACCGCCGCGTCCCGGCCGGGCTTGGCTGCTATGGCGAGGGTTTGCGCGAAAGTTGGCTGGCTGCTCAGCCATTGAGTGAAAGCACGCTGTTCCTCCACGATCATATAGCCACGCATGTTGTAATGGCCGATACCACAAAACTCGGCACACATGATTTCAAACTTTCCGGTTTTAGTTGGGGTAAACCAGAAGTGTGAAACCATGCCTGGAACCATATCCATCTTGCTGCGTATTTGCGGAATATAAAAATTGTGCAGTACATCTTTCGAGCGCAGCAAAACTTTCACCGGCTGATCGAGCGGAAGACGAACTTCGTTGCTTCTTATAAGGACATCGTCCTGCCCGGCGAGATCTTTTGGGTCCAGCCCGAATACATTGACGGCATCCATCAACTTTATATTCGACTTGCCTAGTTTTCCGTCCTGCCCGGGAAAGCGGAAGGTCCATTGCCACTGCTGGGCAACTACTTCAAGTTCATAAGCAGTTTTTGGAACCTGGACAAAGTCGTTATAGACAACCAGCCCTGGCGCCAACATACCGGCGATGCCCACCGAAGTAATAGCGATTAACCACCACTCCAGCTTTTTGCTTTCTGGCTGGTAAATCGCCCTGTTACCTTTCCGGTGGCGGAACCGTATCAAGGCCACCGCCATGAATCCGACAATAGCGATAAAGAATATTCCGCTGAGCACCAATGTAATGAACAGCGTGGTATCTATTGACCCCCAATTGGATGCTGGCTCCGTTAGGTGCCAGGGGGCAAATATATGGAACAGCACTGACGCAACAACGATTAGAATCAAGATAATTGCTATCGCCATTTTCTTGTCATCCTGTTTCCGTTGCTCACTAGCCAGGCAAAAGCGTTGTTGCGATAAATCAAAGATAAATCCAGCCTTAAAGCAGACAGGACCAACAAAGTCTATCTCGGCGGAAAAATCAGTACAAAGTATAGTGCAGGATAAAAGCTGGTGCTTTTTTCTTGAAAATCCAACACTTGAATATAATTAGAATAATTATCCAGCCATTTAAAATATCGACTTTATATATAGGCGGATATTCTAGAAGCTTGACGTAACTTAGAGCGTGGCAAGTCCTTGGCAAAGTTCTTACAAGAGAGCCATCTGCCGGCCTGGCGGACAGAAACTCGAACAATCGAGAGCAAAACCCTCACGCCTCTTCAGTCCCAGGCGCTTGGTCGCCAAATGAAAGCGCTGCGCCAGCAGGTCAGCGAACACCCCCTCACCGCGCATGCGCGTGCCGAAGCCGCTGTCGTAGTTTTTTCCGCCGCGACTCTGGCGGATCAAACTCATCACATGCGCGGCGCGTTCGGGGAAATGCGCGGCCAGCCATTCCTCGAACAGTTCGGCGATCTCCAGCGGCAGACGCAGCAGCACATACCCGGCCGAATGCGCGCCGGCATCGCGAGCCGCTTCGAGCAGGGCTTCCAGCTCCATGTCGTTGATCATCGGAATCATCGGCGCACAGATCGCGCTAACCGGCACGCCATGCTCATGTAGCGCGCGCATGCTGCGCAGACGCGCCGCCGGGGCGGCCGCGCGCGGCTCCATGATGCGTTTCAGCTCGTCGTCGAGGGTGGTCAGGCTGAAGGCCACGCTGACCAGATTCAGGCTGGCCAGCTCGCCGAGCAGATCGAGGTCGCGCAGGATCAACGAACTCTTGGTGATGATGTGCAGCGGGTGGCGAAAACGCAGGCAGACTTCCAAGGCCTGGCGGGTCAGCTGGTGCTCGCGTTCGATGGGCTGATAGGCGTCGGTGTTGATCCCCAGGGCCAGCGGCTTGGGCACGTAACCGGGCTTGCTCAGCTCTTCTTCCAGACGGCTGGCCAGATTGGTCTTGGCGATCAGCTTGGTTTCGAAATCGATGCCCGGCGAGAGGTCCCAATAGGCATGGCTGGGCCGAGCAAAGCAGTAGATACAGCCGTGCTCGCAGCCGCGATAGGGGTTCACCGAGCGGTCGAAACCGACATCCGGCGACTGATTGCGGGTGAGGATGGTCTTGGCTTTTTCGATGCGCACTTCGGTGGCGCGGCTGGGCGGCACTTCGTCCTGATACCAGCCGTCGTCTTCAAGCACCGTGCGAGTCGGCGCGAAGCGGTTATGCGGATTGCTGGCGGTGCCGCGACCACGGGGGGGCAAGGAAACGGACATGGTGGCTACTCCAAATAATACTGTATAAAAATACAGTCATTTATTGAAATTGCCAGCCCACTGGTCGCTCGCCGGAGGGTATTGCCTACTGGTTCCGCGCTCGAAACGTCGCCGCTCAGCGCCCTTCGGCTTCAGCGGTTGTCTCCACGGGCGCTTCCGGGCGCCGCGCATACCGCTCGGCGAGCACCGCGCAGACCATCAGCTGGATTTGATGAAACAGCATCAGCGGCAGAATCAGCATGCCGATACCGCTACCGGCGAACAGCACCTGCGCCATCGGCACGCCAGTGGCCAGGCTCTTTTTCGAGCCGCAGAAGACGATGGTGATCTGGTCGGCCGTGTCGAAACCCAGCCGGCGCCCGAGAAACCGGGTGATCAGCAGCACCAGGGCGAGCAGCACCACGCACACCACCAGCAGGCCCGCCAAAGCCGGCAGCGGCACGCGATGCCAAAGGCCTTCGACCACCGCTTCGCTGAAGGCGCCGTAGACCACCAGCAGGATCGAGCCTTGGTCGATGAACTTCAGCCAATGCTTGTTACGGTCGATCCAATAGGCGATCCATTGGCGGGCGATTTGCCCGGCGATAAACGGCACCAGCAGTTGCAGGGTGATCTTGCCGATCGCCTCCAACGTCGAGCCGCCGTCGCCCTCGACGCCGAGCAGCAGCGCTACCAGCAGCGGGGTGAGGAAGATGCCGAACAGGCTCGAAGCCGCCGCGCTGCAAATCGCCGCCGGCACATTGCCGCGCGCCAGTGAAGTGAAGGCGATGGCCGACTGCACGGTGGCCGGCAGGGCGCACAGATAAAGCACGCCGAGATACAGCTCGGGCGTCACCAGCGGTGCCAGCAGCGGCTTGAGCGTCAGCCCAAGTACTGGGAACAGCACGAAGGTGCAGGCGAACACCAGCAAATGCAGGCGCCAGTGCGTCGCCCCGGCGACGATGGCATGCCGCGACAGCTTGGCGCCGTGCAGGAAAAACAGCAGGGCAATTGCCGCATTGGTCAGCCAGCCGAAGGCGACCGCGGCCTGACCGCTGACCGGCAACAGGGTGGCGATGAGGACCACGGCGAGCAGGGTCAGGGTGAAGTTGTCGGGGAGGAAGCGGGGACGGGTCATGACGGTGTCTCATGCTTGCAGGCCAGGTGCGGGGCAGACTACCTTGGCCAGGAAATTCCGACTAACGCCAAAGAACCCGCTAATGTCGCCTAAAGGACAAAAACCGCCGGTTCGCCGCAGCATTCCCGGGCTCGCCAGCCTGCCACGGCCGGTCTACGGGCGCACCGAATCGCTGCCCAATCGCGCCCTGACCTACCGCCACAGCCATCCCTGGGTGCAGCTGTCCTACGCGATCGCCGGGGTGCTCGAAGTGCACACCGAGGCCGGCCGCTTCATCGCCCCGCCGCAGCGCGCCATATGGGTACCGGCGGGCGTGCCGCACCGGGTCTTCAGCACGCCGCACACCGAGATGCGCAGCCTGTATCTCGACTGCACGGTGACCGGCTGGGCAGCGGACGCCTGCCGGGTGTTACAGGTCAGCCCGCTGCTGCGCGAGCTGATCCGCGCCTTCAGCGCCCTGTCGGTGGAATATGCCGAGGACGACGCGGACGGCCGCCTGGTGCAGGTGCTGCTCGACCAGCTGCGCGGCGCACCGGAAGTCGACCTGATGCTGCCGCTGCCGCATGACCAACGCCTGCAGCAACTCTGCCGCAGCCTGCAGCAACACCCCGAGCGGCAGGCCACGCTAGCGCAGTGGAGCGCGCGCCTGGGCGTCTCGGAGAAGACCCTGAGCCGGCTGTTCCAGCGCGAGACCGGCCTGACCTTCCGCGCCTGGCGCCAGCGCCTGCGCCTACTCGGCGCGCTACAG
Organism: Pseudomonas sp. LS44; assembly: GCF_024730785.1. Taxonomy (NCBI): domain Bacteria; kingdom Pseudomonadati; phylum Pseudomonadota; class Gammaproteobacteria; order Pseudomonadales; family Pseudomonadaceae; genus Pseudomonas; species Pseudomonas sp. LS44. The sequence continues at coordinate 48,353 of NZ_CP102830.1, read as the reverse complement.
CCGCTGGAACAGGGTCAGCGGGTCACCGACGTGGCGCTGGCCTGCGGCTACGACTCGACCTCGGCGTTCATCGCCGCGTTTCGCCAGCAGTTCGGCTGCACGCCGGGGGAGTTCTTTCGTGCCGGTTAAGGGGTTTCCGCTGATCGCGAATGAATTCGCTCCTACAGTTCGCGCGGCCGTTGGCGTAGATACGTAGGATGGGTTGAGGCGCGCAGCGCAGATACCCATCACGACGTTGTCGATGGGTATCGCTGCGCTCAACCCATCCTACGGTGCTGCTGTAGGAGCGAATTGATGCGCGACCAGGCCGGCCCGTGCTGCTCCATCGCGAATCAATTCGCGGCTACAGCAACCTGGTGAACAGCCAGTACAGGCCCGCCGCCAGACCGATCGCCGCCGGCAGGGTCAGCACCCAGGCCAGCAGCATGTTGCGGATGGTCGCCCATTGCAGGCCGCTGCCATTGGCGACCATGGTCCCGGCCACCCCGGATGACAGCACATGGGTGGTCGACACCGGCAGGCCGTAGATATCCGCCGCGCCGATGGTGAGCATTGCCATCAGCTGCGCGGAGGCGCCCTGGGCGTAGGTCATCGGCGCCTTACCGATGCCTTCGCCGACCGTGGTAACGATGCGCCGCCAGCCGACCAGGGTGCCCAGGCCCAGCGCCAGGGCCACCGCGACCTTGACCCAGAGCGGGATGAAATGGGTCATCGCGTCGCTGCCGTCGCGCAGCGCCTGCAGGCTGCTCCAGGCCTCCGGGGCGAGACCCAGTTGCTCCTCCTGGTCGAGCAGGCGGATGGTCGCCGCGCTCAGGTACAAGTCGTTGCGCAGCGCCAGGGCCCGCTCCTTGGGCAACTTGGCAAGGCTATCGTAGGCCAGCAGCTCGTCGCGGATTTCGCCGAGTAGGGCGGCCAGCGCCGGCAGGGGCTGGGCCTCGGCCGTCTGGCGCTGCTGGTAGGCGAGCAGCGCCTGGCGCGGATCGGCCGGCGCCGGGTGCGGCGCGGTGCGCTGCAGGGCCTGCCGACCGTGGTCGGCGAACTCTGCCAGGCGCTGGGTCTCGGCCACTGACAGGGCGCGGTCGAGGGCGAAGGCCATCGGCACGGTGCCGACCAGGATCAGCATGATCAGACCGATGCCCTTCTGCCCGTCGTTGGAACCGTGGGCGAACGATACCCCCGAGCAGGTCAGGATCAGCAGACCGCGAATCCACCAGGGCGGCGGCGTGCGTCCCTGCGGTTCGCGGAACAGCGTTTGGTTGCGGCCGCGCAGGCCGAGCTTGAGCGCCAGCAGCAGCGCCGCCGCGCCGAGGAAACCAACCAGCGGCGAGAGCAGCAGGGCATAGCCGACGGTCAGCAGCGGCTGCCAGTCGCCGTGGGTGAAGTCCAGGTAACCAGCCATCGCGCCATGCGCCAGGCCGATGCCGACGATCGAGCCGATCAGGGTGTGCGACGACGACACCGGCAGGCCCAGCCACCAGGTGCCGAGGTTCCAGGCGATGGCGGCGAGCAGCAGGGCGAAGATCATCGCCAGCCCGGCACTGGTGCTGACCCGCAGCATCAGGTCCGGCGGCAGCAGGGCGACGATGGCGAACGCCACCGCACCGCTGGAGAGCAGCACGCCGAGGAAGTTGCACAAGCCCGACCAGATCACCGCTACGTTGGGTGGCAGGGCGTTGGTGTAGATCACCGTGGCCACCGCGTTGGCGGTGTCGTGGAAGCCGTTGATGAACTCGAAGGCGAGGGCGATCAGCAGCGCGCCGCCGAGCACCAGCAGCGGCAGACCGAGGCGCAGTTCGGCGCCGCTCTCGCGCAGGTCGAGGTACAGGCTGGCGAAGATAAACAGCAGCGCGCCGCCGAGCAGGGCGAAGAACAGCAGGCGCCCACGGGTGCTGGCCTTCTGCTGCAGGACCGGGCTGATCGGCGATTGTGGCAAACGCGTGGCGCGCAGGGATTGCAGCAGTTGGTAGCGATCAAGCACAGGCGCCGCGCTCCATCCCAGGATGACCGGCGCAGCACTGCGGCAAGCGGGAGAGGGGCGACGGGTGGCTCACGGTGACAGGCTCCTGATCAATGCGTAGCGGAACGGCGCGCTCACGCCGAAATGCCCAACAGGCTCTTACAGCCTAGCGTTCCGCCAAGTAATCGCGCGCCCTACTCGGGCTTCTTGAGCTTCGGATTGGGGAAGAATTGCACGCCCTGCACCTTGGGATCGGCCGGTTTCGGCGGGGCCAGGCTGATGCGCGTCGGCAGCTCCTTGGGCACCGAGTTGCCGCGTGCATCGAGGGTGTCGGCGTAGCCGCAGGCCACACATTCGCGGTGCGGCACGCCGTCCTCGTCCCACATCTGGATCTTGTCCGGTTCGCTGCACGCCGGGCACACCGCGCCGGCGATGAAACGGCGCTTGGTCACGCTTTTCGGTAGATCGCTCATGCGGCCTCCGCGCTCAAGCCGAGATGCCGCAACAGCGCGTCGATCGACGGCTCGCGGCCGCGAAAGTCGACGAACAGCACCATCGGCTCCTGCGAGCCGCCGCGCGCCAGGATCGCCTCGCGGAACGCGCGGCCGGTGGCGCCGTTGAACACGCCGTCTTCCTCGAACTTGGAGAAGGCATCGGCGGACAGCACTTCGGCCCACTTGTAGCTGTAGTAACCGGCCGCATAACCACCGGCGAAGATGTGCGCGAAGCTGTTGGCGAAGCGGTTGAAGGCCGGCGGGCGCATCACCGAGACCTCGGCGCGGATGCCTTCGAGCACCTCCAGCACGCTGCGGCCGTCGCCATGACTGGCGTGCAGTTCAAAGTCGAACAGCGAGAACTCCAGCTGGCGGACCATCATCAACCCGGACTGGAAGTTCTTCGCCGCGAGCATCTTGTCCAGCAGGTCCTGAGGCAACGGCTCGCCGCTTTCATAATGGCCGGAGATCAGCGCCAGGCCTTCCGGCTCCCAGCACCAGTTTTCCATGAACTGGCTGGGCAGCTCGACCGCATCCCAGGCCACGCCGTTGATGCCCGAGGCACCGGCGTGTTCAACGCGGGTCAGCAAATGATGCAGGCCGTGGCCGAATTCGTGGAACAGCGTGGTGACTTCGTCATGGGTAAGCAGCGCCGGCTTGCCGCCGACCGCCGGGGTGAAATTGCACACCAGGTTGGCCACCGGGCTGATCAGGCTGCCATCGGCGGCGCGACGTTTGTCGCGCGCGCCGTCCATCCAGGCGCCGCCGCGCTTGTTGGCGCGCGCGTAGAGGTCGAAGAAGAAGCGTCCGACGTGCGCGCCTTGCTCACTAATCTGAAACAAGCGCACGTCCGGGTGCCAGCTATCAAAACCAGTTAGCTCTTCAATCTGGATGCCGTAGAGCTTCTCGACGATGGCGAACAGGCCGGTCAGGACCTTGTCGATCGGGAAGTAGGCGCGGAGGATTTCCTGGGAAATGCTGTAGCGCTGCTCGCGCAGCTTCTCGCTGTAATAGCCGACATCCCAACTCTGCAGATCGCTGCAGCCCTGCTCGGCGGCGAAGGCTTGCAGCTCGGCGAGGTCCTGCACGGCGAACGGTTTGCTGCGCAGCGCCAGGTCATGCAGAAAGCTCAGCACCTGCTCGGTGCTGTCGGCCATCTTGCTGGCCAGCGACAGCTCGCTGAAATTGGCAAAGCCGAGCAGGCGGGCCAGCTCCTGGCGCAGGTCGAGAATCTCTGCCATGACCGGACCGTTGTCGTGCTGGCCGGCGTTCGGGCCCTGCTCGGAAGCGCGCGTGCAGTAGGCGGTGTAGACCTCTTCGCGCAGCGCGCGGTCGTCGGCGTAGGTCATCACCGCGTAGTAGCTGGGGAATTCCAGGCTGATCAACCAGCCGTCCTGGCCCTTGGCGGTAGCGGCCTGGGCCATTTGCGCCTTGGCCGAATCGGTCAGGCCGGCCAGCGCCGCCTCATTGTTGATGTGCTTGGTCCAGGCCTGGGTGGCATCCAGCAACTGGTTGGAGAAGCGGCTGGCCAGCTCGGACAGCTTCATCTGGATTTCGCCGTAGCGCTGCTGCTCGGCGAGCGGTAGGTCGATGCCGGACAGGCGGAAATCGCGCAGCGCGTGTTCGAGGATGGTCGTCTGCGCCACCTCGAAACCCTCCGCCGCCGGGCTCTTGGCCAGCGCCTGGTAGGCGTCGAACAGCGCCTTGTTCTGGCCTAGCTCGGTCCAGTACTCGGACAGCTTGGGCAGGCAGGCCTCGTAGGCCTCGCGCAGCTCCGCGCTGTTGCATACCGCGTTGAGGTGGCTGACCGGGCTCCAGGCGCGGCCGAGGCGCGCGCCCAGTTCGTCGAGCGGCTGGATCAGGCTGGCCCAGCTCGGCGCGCCGGGTTGCTCGGCGAGCAGCGCGGCCACGGCGGCGCGGCTGTCGGCGAGAATCGCATCGACGGCCGTCTCGACGTGCTCGGCACGGATGGCGGAGTAGGGCGGCAGGTCGAAGTCTTGTAGAAGGGGATTGCTGGAACTCACGGCATTCACCTGTATGCGGAAAAGAGGGCGGCGCCGCGGAATTCCCCGGCCCGTATGCCGGCCATCTTAATTACAATCGGCGCAAGCTGCAGCTTAAGTGCTGCTTTACTCCCTCTCCTGCATCATCAACCGGCGACTGGAGGTTTCTATCGTGGCGATTCGTACTTACCAAGACCTGACCCCGCAACTCGGCGCGCGCGCATTCGTCGACAGCTCCGCCGTGGTGATCGGCGACGTCGAACTGGGCGAGGACAGCTCGGTGTGGCCGCTGACCGTGATCCGCGGCGATATGCACCGGATCAGGATCGGCGCGCGCACCAGCGTGCAGGACGGCAGCGTGCTGCACATCACCCACGCCGGGCCATTCAACCCGGACGGCTTCCCGCTGAGCATCGGCGACGAGGTGACCATCGGCCACCAGGTGACCCTGCACGGCTGCACGCTGGGCAACCGCATCCTGGTCGGCATGGGCAGCATCGTCATGGACGGCGCGGTGGTCGAGGATGAGGTGGTGATCGGCGCCGGCAGCCTGGTGCCGCCGGGCAAACGCCTGGAAAGCGGCTTCCTCTACGTCGGCCGGCCGGTCAGCCAGGCGCGCCCGCTGTCCGACAAGGAGCGCGCATTCTTCAGCTACAGCGCCGGCAACTACGTGAAGCTCAAGGACCTGCACCTGGCCGAGGGCTACGACGCCTAGGTTGGGTTGAGCGCAGCGAAGCCCAACCTACTGCCACCCTGGAACGAAGCAGCGAACTCATCCAGCCAACATCCTTGTGCGTGTTACAGGGTGAACAGCAGCGGCACGACTGCGAAGGTCGCCAGCGCCGCCAGGCCGGCGACCGGCCGCGGGCCATAGGGCAACAACAGCGCCAGACTCAACGCCGCGGCGCTGAGCAGGCCGCACCAGACCACCGGGCCGACCGCGCTGCCCCATACCTGTAGACACGGCCACAGCGCCAGCGCCAGTAGCAGCCAGCCGGCCAGACGCAGCGCGCGTTGGCGGCGCGGCGCTTTACGCGCCCAGACCTGCTGGTGATGGCGGTCCATGCCCAGGCACAGGCCGGCCATGCCGGCAAAGCTGAGAGCGGCGCCGAGGCCAATCGCGAGGCTCATGTCCATCACTGCACCTCCGCCACGGCGACCCGTGCCGCCTGCCGCCGCGGCGTGGCCGGCATCCGCGCCTGACGGCGTTTGCGCGCCAGGCGACGCACCGCGACCAGGCTGAGCAGGCCGCTGGCCAGGGCGACCAGCTCGACCCCGGCGCGCTCGCCGTCACCGCGCAGCAGGTAGCCGACCAGCTGTTCGCCGACCGTCCACCAGTTGAGCAGCGGCAACAGCAAGCACAGCGCGGCGAGCGCCAGCAGCTGTTCGATCCAGGCCTGGCTCGGCGGGCGCAGCGTGGCATGCACGAAGCTCAGCAGCCATACCGCGAAGAACGCGGCGATCTCCCATTCCGGCCGCTCGGCGATACCCAGCGGGATCAGCCGGTTGGCCCAGAAGAAGGCGATGCAGGCCACACTGAGGCCGGCGATGGTGCCGATATTGAGCACCTCGATGACCCGGTAGACCTGCGCGGTGCGCGCGCCGAACTCGTGCAGCGCGCGCTGCCGGCGTTTGACCATGAACAGCAACGCGCCGGTGGCGAGCATGGCCGCGCCGGCCAGGCCGCAGATGAAGAACAGCCAGCGCACCACCTGGCCGCCAAACGCGGCGAAGTGCAGGTTGGCCATCACCGACTGCACGTCCTGCGCCGCGCCGCCGCGTAGTTCGCCGGGCAGCTGGATGTCGCGCGGTGCACCGCTGACGCCGTCGAAGAACACCTGGCCGCCGCCGCCGCCGAGCAGGCGGTACTCGCCGGCCTTCTCGATGGAACGGCCGAACACCTCCACCGCGGCGCTGCTGTCGTTGGGGTGCTCGACGCTGATGAAGCTGACCGGGCGCTGCAACTGCTGCTCGCTACGCTGCAGCACCGCGTCCAGTGCGGTCACCGGCGCGGCGACACCGGTGCGTTCCTGCGGTGCCGGCTGGGTCAGCAGCTCGGCGAAATACGCCTCGTCGCTGGGGTAGTGGGCGACGATGCCGGCCGGCATATAGAGCATGTAAAAGGTCGCCAGGCCGGTGTAGGCGATCATCAGCTGGAACGGCAGGCTGAGCACCGACAGCGCGTTGTGGGCGTCCAGCCAGCTGCGCTGGCCCTTGCGCGGGCGGAAGGTGAAGAAGTCCTTGAAAATGCGTTTGTGGATGATCACCCCGCTGACCAGCGCCACCAGGAACGCCATGGTGAAGGCGCCGACCAGCCAGATCCCGGCGGTACCGCCGTGGAACTCGAAGTGCATGTGCACGAAGTGGTGACCGCCCTCGCTCTCGCGCTGCAGCGAATCGCCCAACGGCGCGCCGCTCTGCGCATCGAGGCGGGCGTTGTGGAAGACCTCCTGGGCGTCCTGCCAGAACACGTTGATCGCCGGCTCGTTGTCGTTGGGCAGGCTGATGCCCCAAGAATGCGCGGCGGGCTGCTGCGCCGTCAGGTAGGCCTGGCCGAGGCGTACCGCCTGGCGCCGCGCGCTGTCATCGCCCAACTCGGCGCCGTCGGTAAGCGCGCTGGCCTGCGGCAGGTGCGGCTTCATCCAGCGGGTGATCGGTTCGTCGAACACCCCCAGCGAGCCGGTGAGGAAGATCGCAAACAACACCCAGCAGGCCCACAGGCCGCCCCAGGTGTGCAGCCAGGCCATCTTCTGGCGCAGCCCGCCCTGCGCCACGCCCGCGTCGAGCTGACTCATACGCCAACCCCGCCGAGCAGCAGGCCGAGGCCGGTGAGCACCGCGGCCGGCAGCAGCAGGCTCAGCCACAGGATGCCCAGGCGCTCGGCGACAAACGCCCAGACCAGTGCCGCGGTGTACACGGCGAAGCTGGCCAGCGAGGCGGCGAGCACTGCCTGGCTCTTCGGCAGGGGAATCAGCGCGCTGAGGAAGATCACGCTGGCAGCGGTCAGCGCGTAGCCACCGAAGATGGCCGCGGCGACGCGGGAGAGCAGCGCCAGGCCGTAGCCGCGCGCAGGGGAAGTCGATTTCATGCAGGTACCGGACGGACGGGAAAACGAAGTCACCGATCCGGCCGAGCGCGGCGGGACAGGCGGGGGAAAACTCAGGTTCTATGCCTATGACGGATGAGCGCCGAAAAACCCGCAGCCGTCGGTCGCCGGCAGTGCAACAGATTGTTTCAGCGCGCCCGGCCGGGCGACCGCGCGCCTGTTATCCTGAGCGCCCCTGTTCGCTGCCCCCGCCCGCCATGCACTACTCGCACGTCCTCTTCGACCTCGACGGCACCCTCACCGACCCGCGCGAAGGCATCACCCGCTCGGTGCAGTTCGCCCTCGCCCAGCTCGGCATCGACGAACCCGACCTCAGCGCGCTGGAACACTTCATCGGCCCGCCGCTGCTGCAGTGCTTCATGACCAGCTACGGCTTCGACGAGGCCACCGCCTGGCAGGCGGTGAATCATTACCGCGAGCGCTTCAAGGTCACCGGGCTGTACGAGAACCGCCTGTTCGACGGCGTGCCGGCGCTGCTCAAATGCCTCGCCGGACAGGGCCGCACGCTGTACATCGCGACCAGCAAGCCGAGCGTGTTCGCCCGCGAGATCGCCCGGTATTTCGGCTTCGACCGGCACTTCAAGCTGATCTACGGCAGCGAGTTGGACGGCACGCGCACCGACAAGGTCGAGCTGCTCGCCCACCTGCTCGCCGAGGAGCGCCTCGATCCAAGCCAGGCGCTGATGATCGGCGACCGCAAGCACGACCTGATCGGCGCGCGACGCAACGGCCTGGATTGCGCGGCGGTCGGTTACGGCTTCGGCAGTCGCGAGGAGCTGCTCGCCGAGGCGCCGACCTACCACTTCGAGACGCTCGCCGCGCTGCACCAAGCCTTTGCGTAGGGTGGACAACCGCGCAGCGTTGTCCACCGCGAGACCCCCGGTGGATGTGCTGCGCGACATCCACCCTACGGAATCTGCCTCGCTTGTAGGAACGTAGAGTGGATGGCCAACCCGTGGAAACCCGCGCAGGGCTTTCCACCGACTGACATGCCCAACGAGGCCCACCCTCCGGGATTCAACGCTAGGCTTCATCTCCCAGGACTGGAGGATGAGCGCAGATGGACACCCCCTCGGCTATCGCGTTGACGGGCTTCATTGCCTGGACCCTGTTTCTGCTCGTGCTCATGGAACTGTTGCGCGGCCGGCTGGTGGTCCTCAAACGCATCCCGGCCAACCAGTTCAAACCCGACAACTCCAATCTGTCCCCCTTCATGCAGCGCCTGGCGCGGGCTCACGCCAATTGCGTGGAGGGCCTGCCGCTCTTCGGCGGTCTGCTCCTCGTAGCGCTTGCCACCGGGCAGACTTCTCTCACCGATCCACTTGCCTATTACCTGCTGGCTGCGCGTTTGGCGCAGTCGTTGGTGCATCTGGCCTCGCCGAGCATCCTGGCCGTTAACACGCGCTTCGCCTGCTTTGCCGTGCAGTTGGCCATTGCCACGTATTGGGCGATTGGCTTGCTATCGCGGGCGCTCGGCTGAGGTCCTGGCAGGTGTTGGCCAGGTGGCGTAGATAGCCCTGTCGCGGTTAGGTCTCAGCCAGTTGCGCAGATGAATCCTCCTTTCCAGCCCAGGGAACAATCCGGATGGAACCGATAGTCGATTCTGTGGTGTACGTGATCCCCCCATCAGGCAGTTGGTTTGCCGACTTGGCGACCCTGCTGTCCGCCATCGCCGCCCTGGCATCGGTCATCGTCGCCTGCATCGCCGTGCGCTTCAGCCACCAGCAGATCAAGCTGCACGAGCAGCACAACCGGCGGATGGTTACTCCGCACCTGTCAGGCTGGGCGCATACCGACCCCAGCCATAAGACCTTTTTCTTTACCCTCGAAAACAACGGCCTGGGGCCCGCGATCGCCCGCGAGATCAAGTTCTGGGTGGACGGTGAGCTGCAGGAGGGCGAGGGGCCCGACGTCCTGGAGGCCGCCGCGAAGAAATACCTCGGCGCGATCGACTCCAACCAACGCGCCGAGATGTTCATCGTCGGAGAGTTCATTCCGCCGGGACGGAAATTCAACACGTTCACACTGATGCTGCGGGAACATGAGCCGCACGCCATCATGGCCGAGCTCAAGGTCAGGACGCGGCTGCTGATTCGCTACGAAAGCATTCTCGGCGACTCGTACGTGTACGATTCCGATTCGTGGCGCGATCGTCAGCCGTGATTCGCGGACTCGCCCTCTGTACGTAGGATGGGTCGGGGCGTGCGGTTGAGCGCAACGATACCCATCACCGCGACTCGATGGGTATCGACGCCGCGCGCCTCGACCTACCCTATGGTTGACCCTCTCCCCCAGCCCCTCCGGTCGGTAAACGGGCGAGGGGAGCCACCAGTGCGCGGCTAGTTGCCGTTCTTCTGGTAGAGAATCTTCATGGTCCCGCCGGCGCAGCTGCCGACCACCATATTGGCGTCTTTGACCTCGGCGTTGGGCACGATCTCCAGGGTGTAGCTGGTCACCCCGGCGGCCTGGATCTTCACTTCGATTTCGGCCTTGAGTTCTTCACACGGCTTGGGCGCCGCCAGCGCATTGCCGGCCAACAGGCCGAGCAGGGCCGCGCATATCCATCTGGTCATCGTTCACCTCCGGTTGTAACTCACTGAGTTTTGACTGTGCCAGGCAGGCCTGGGTTCGCTGCTTGCAAGGCCAGCAAGGCCTGTTCGCGTTCGACGGGCGGCTGAGCGCCGAGCGCCTCGACGGCGGCGTAGAAACGCGCCCAGTCGCCCTGCTGCTGGCGGAACAGCGCAGCAAAAGCTGGCTGCCAGCGGTCGTAGAGACCGAACGGCAGCAGCTTGGCGTTGTTCAGCGGCGCGTAGATCCACGCATCGTAGCGCTTGTCGCCGTGCCAGTCGCGGTCGCGCAGCACGCGGTACTCGGCGCGCAGGCGGGCGAATTCGGCGGCTTTGCCGGCGCGCTTGCCGGGCGCATCGAGCGGCCCGGCATACAGCTGCTCGAGGCGTGCGCGGCTGGCCAAAATCAGCGCGGTGAACTGTTCGCGCATCCGCTCGGAATGCCCGTCGAGCGGCGCCAGGCCGCGGGCAGCGCGCCATTGGCGCAGGCCCTCGTGCTCGACGAAGCTGGCGAAGGATTCGTTGAAGGCAGTGTCGTCCGGCACATAGAAGCGCTGGTGGGCCAGCTCGTGGAAGATCAGCGCGGCCAGGCGCTCGTCGTCCCAGCGCAGCATGCTGCTGAGCAGCGGATCGTCGAACCAGCCGAGCGTCGAATAGGCCTCGATGCCGGTCACGTAGGTATCCCAGCCGTCCTGCTGGAGCAGTGCCGCCGCGCCGCGCGCGCCGCCCGGCGTGTAGTAGCCGCGGTAGGCGACGCAGCCGGCGATCGGGAAACAGTGGGTCAGCGGCGCCAGCGACAGCCCCGGCGCGGCAAACAGGTTCCACACCACGTAGGGTCGCTGGAGGTCGGCGTAGACCCGGTAACTGCGGTTGTCGGGCAGCAGCAGCGCGGTGCTGGCAAAGCTACGCGCCTGCTGGGACAGGCTCAAACGCTGGCGCAACACGGGGTCACGGGCCGGGTCGGCGACGATTGCGGCCACCGGTTCGCGGCGGCGCAGCAGATCGAGCTGGCCGTCGGCCAATTGCGCGTAATAGGCCAGGCTCGAACAACCACTCAGCGCCCCGAGCAGCAACAGGGGAACCGAGCGGCGCAAACCACGGTCGAGTGAGCTAGAAAAAAACCACATGGCAGGCTGGGCAACGTCTCGCGCAAGGAAAGCCGCGCCAGCATGGCGCAATGCGCCGCGCGGCGACAACCGGAGCAACCGCAGTGCGGCAATCCAGCGTGCATCCGCTGGGCATTTGCCGCGACTAGGGACGGCTGCCGCTAGGCGTTCGCCGATACCGGAGCAACGCCCGCCCGCCGCTTTTCTGCCTTGATCTGGGAGTTCCGTATGCGCGTGTTGCTGGCTGTTTTCGCTGTTTCATCGCTGGGCGGCTGCGCCTTTATGCCAGCCCACGATCCGAACCAGGCGTGGATCGACCTGCACACCAACCCGGCCAGCCAACTGCGCGCCGCCGAGGTCGACGACAAGCCGCTCGACGACGACCGCTTCTTCCAGGTCGAGCCGGGCAGCCACGAGTTGCAGGCGCGCCTGTCGTTCGCCGTCGACGGCAGCGACGTCGGCCCCGGCAGCCCGGCGCTACCACGCAACTGCCAGGTGCGGCTGAAATACGCCGAATTCGCCGCCGGCCAGCGCTACCGGCTGGTCGCCGGCAACATCGGCTTCCGCCCCTGGGCCAAGCTCTACGACGAACGCAACCAGGTGCTGGCCAAGGGGCGCGAGGGGCGCTGCGGCGAGTTCTGAGTAGTCTTGCGTGGATGCGACTTGCCAGACGCCCTATCCCGACCGGTAGCGGTTTTTGTAGGAGCGGATTTATCCGCGAACGGGCTGGGCCTTTTCGCGAATGAATTCGCTCCTACGGGCTTGGTCTGTGCCGCGGCGCGGGCGGAAGCCTGAGTGAGGGGTAGACTGGTGCTATCGCCGCCTCATCGAGGACATCGCCATGCGCGCGCTCCTGCTTCCCCTCGTCGCCCTCAGCCTCTACGCCTGCGCCGGCAGCCTGCCGCCCGCCGATCCGCATCAGGCCTGGGTCGAGCTGGCCACCCAGCAACCCAGCCATACGATCTCGGCCAATCGCCTGGATGGCGCGCGGCTCAGCGAGGGACGGTTTTTTCAGGTCAACCCCGGCGCCCACGAGCTGGAAGTGCGCTTCCAGTACGAACGTTCGGGCGGCGGCGGCATGGACCCGAGCGGCTCGCCGGGCCAGGTGGCCTGCATTCTGCGCGTGCAGTACGCCAGTTTTGCCGCCGGCCAGCGTTATCGCCTGGAGGCCCGCCCGTTGGCGGCCAAGGCCCAGGCCTGGCTGTATGACGGGCAGCGTAAGGTGCTGGCGCGCGGCGAGGTGTTGCGCTGCGGGCCGTTTTGAGACGAGTCAGCGTGTAGCCCGGATGTAATCCGGGGAAGCCGGCAACTCCGCTCCCGGATTGCATCCGGGCTACTCGAACTTTCCGTGGCCGGCCCATGACCGTGGCCATCGGCCGCACACAAAAAACCCACGAGGGCAGGTGCACCGGCCTCAGATTCGTAGGGTGGGTTAGCCGCAGGCGTAACCCACCGATCAGGCTGGGCGTAGATATTCAGGGTGCTGCCGCCTGGCGGGTTACGCCGCTACGCGGCTAACCCGCCCTACAAAAACGAGGTGCAACACGTAACGGGCAGATAGTTTTTGATCGCCATTGCAAGTGCCCGCGCGTCAGCCGCGCTGCACTTCGGCGAGGATTTCGTAGCTGCGCAGGCGATCGGCGAAGTCGTACATGTCGCAGGTAAAGATCAGCTCGTCGGCCTCGGTCTGCTCGAGCAACACCTCCAGGCGCGCGCGGATTTTCTCTGGGCCACCGATCACCGCCATGCCGAAGAATTCGCCGACCGCCGGGCGTTCGTGCGGTAACCACAGGCCGTCCATGCTCGCCACCGGTGGCCGTTGCACCAGGCTCTGGCCGCGCAGCAGGGCGAGGATGCGTTGGTAGGCGGAAGTCGCCAGGTGTTCGGCACGCTCGTCGCTGTCGGCGGCCAGCAGCGGTACGCCGAGCATCACGTAGGGCTTATCGAGTACCGCCGAAGGGCTGAAGTGGTTTCGGTAGACGCGGATCGCCTCGTGCATCAGGCGTGGCGCGAAGTGCGAGGCGAAGGCGTAGGGCAGGCCTTTCATGCCCGCCAACTGGGCACTGAACAGGCTCGAGCCGAGCAGCCAGAGCGGCACGTTGGTGCCCGCGCCAGGCATGGCGATAACCCGCTGGCCGGGCGTGCGAGGGCCGAAATAGCGCTGCAGCTCCTCGACATCGGCGGGGAAGTCGTCGGCGCTGCCGGAACGCTCGCGGCGCAGGGCGTGGGCGGTGTATTGGTCGGCACCCGGGGCGCGACCGAGGCCGAGGTCGATGCGCCCGGGGTAGAGGGTTTCCAGGGTGCCGAACTGTTCGGCGATCACCAGCGGCGCATGGTTGGGCAGCATCACCCCGCCGGCACCGACGCGAATGCGCGAGGTACCGCCGGCCAGATGACCGATCAGCACGGCAGTGGCGGAACTGGCGATGCCATCCATGTTGTGGTGCTCAGCCACCCAGAAGCGCGTGTAGTCGAGGCGTTCGACGTGCTGGGCGAGCGCCAGCGAGTTGTGCAGCGCCCCGGCCGCGCCGGTTTCGGTGCGTACCGGGGCGAGGTCGAGGACGGAAATGCGAGTGTCTGCCAAACGGGTCATGGAACCTCCTGGGTCATCCTGTCTATGTGGGGACGATCCGTCGGCAGACAAGCCCCGAGCAGAGCCCTGTGAAAACCGCGCCGCCTGCTGAGCGCTTTTCGTGGGTTACGCCGCTGCGCAGCTGACCCACAAAAGCTGGTTGCAGCGCCTTGGTAGGAGCGAATTCATTCGCGATCCGCGGCGCCGGCTATCGCGGATAAATCCGCTCCTACAAAAAATCTAACCCGTAGAACCGGGGGCTAGCCCACAACCCCTCAAAATCGCGAGGACAAAAAAGCCGGCATGCCCGAGAGCATGCCGGCTCCGCACTGCCGAGTTCGATCAGTTGCGCTGGTAGACGATTTCCTTAGTGCCGCCGTCGCAGGTGCCGACCACTTGCTTGTCGGTGACGCTGCCCTTGTCGACGATTTCCAGGGTGTAGGACGCCACGCCCTTGGCCTTGAGCTTGGCGTCGATTTCGGCCTTCAACTCTTCGCACGGTTTGGCCGCGAAAGCGGAGGAGGCCAAGGCCGACAGGCCGATTGCAAGCAGGATTCTCTTCATCGAAAACGTTCCCTCGTCATAGTCAAAGATGGCCATCCGCTGGGGGATGGCCTAGCCAGCCTAGCTGTTGGCGATGCGGAAACCCACCTTGAGGGTCACCTGATAGTGCGCCACCGCACCATTGGCGATATGGCCACGGGTTTCGGTGACCTCGAACCATTCCAGGTTCTTGAGGCTTTTCGCCGCCTCGGCCAGAGCGTTGTTGATCGCGTCCTCGATGCTGGTCTTCGAGGAACCGACTAGTTCGACTTTCTTGTAAACGTGGTGATCGGACATGAGGTGTTCTCCTTGGACGGGATGACCCGCAGCGGCACGGCCTGTCCAGAAATAGGCCCAGAGCTGCGCTTGAAGTTCAGCCTAGTCGCACTTTCCCGGCAGGGTGTAGTCGGAACCTGACAGACACCGCCCCAAAGGAGACACCTCATGGCCTTGTTTAGCCGCAAACAATCGCTGCACGGGATCGAATCGGAAATCCAGAATCTGATCGCCGCCCTGGAAACCCTCAAGGAAGGCGCCAGTGACGACTCGCGCCGCTCGCTGAAAGCCATTCGCCAGAGCGCCGAGGCCGCGCTGGCCCATTCGCGCAGCCTGTTGAGCGATGCCTATGACGAAGTGAAGCAACGGACCTACCGGGCCGGCACGCTGACCCGCGACTACGGGCGCGAGCACCCGCTGGCCACCGCCGGGCTGCTGCTCGGGGTGATCGGGGTAATCGGCTATCTGTACTACAGCAGCCAGAACGACTGAGCGCTCGGATTACCGGCCTCATCTCTCCCTCAAGGACTGGCCTCAAGCTCCTCGGCCAGCCACTGCGCCAGACGCTCAGCGCGCTGGTCGAGGCTGCGCGCCGGCACCCACAAGGCCAGCCGCGCCGGGGTTTCGACGAAGCCCCAGGGCGCCAGCAGGCGGCCGGCGGTGAGGTCGTCGGCGACCAGCAGTTGCGGCGCGATGGCCACGCCGAGTCCGGCCACCGCCGCTTCCAGCAGGTAATAGAGGTGCTCGAAGCCCTGCCCGAGCTGCAACTGACGCGCGTCCAGCCCATGGGCCTGCGCCCACTGCGGCCAGGCCTGCGGCCGCGACGCGGTGTGCAGCAGCGCCTCGCCGCCGAGCACGCGTGCCGGCGCCTGCTGCAGTTCGCCGGCACGCGGGTGGCGCGGGCTGAGCACTGCGCCGATGCGCTCGGCGGCCAACTCATACACCTGCATGTCCGCCGGCCACGGCGGTTCGGCGAACCACAGCGTGGCGTCCAGCCCAGCGCGGCGCGGGTCGAGGTCACCTTCGCTGGCCGACAGTTGCAGACGCAGCTCGGGCAGCGCACGGTTGAGACGGTCCAGGCGCGGGATGAACCAGCGCGCCAGCAGGCTGCCGGGACAGCCGAGGACGAACGGCGCATCGGCGCGGCCCTGCTTGAGTTCGCCGCAGACGCTGCGCAGGCGCTCGAACGCCTCGCCGCTGGCATCGCGCAGGCGCAGCCCGGCATCGGTGAGTTTTACGCCGCGGCCGTCCTTGCTGAACAGGGCCAGCCCGAGGTGCTCCTCGAGGGCACGGATCTGCCGGCTCACCGCCCCGTGGGTGACGTGCAGCTCGTCGGCGGCCTGGCTGACGCTGAGCAGCCGAGCGGCCGCCTCGAAGGCGCGCAAGGCATTCAGCGGGGGCAGGTCATTGGTCATGGCAATCCGTGAGTTTTCCTGACACGTCATGGCAATCTAATCGCTTTTCCAGACGCCGGCCAGGAGTAGAATCGCCGCATACGCCGATCCGTCCGTAGGATGGGTGGGGGCGCCTAGCTGGAGCATCGCGATACCCATCGACTCACCAGCAGCATGGGTATCGCCTGCGGCTCCGGCTAGACACCCCCACCCATCCTGCGGTCACCCGTTTCCACCTGATCCCAAGGGACATCACCATGACTTCATTGCGCACCGGTCCTGACGCCAAGGGCCTGTTCGGCAGCTTCGGCGGCCAGTACGTCGCCGAAACCTTGATGCCGCTGATCCACGACCTCGCTGCCGAATACGAGAAGGCCAAGGTCGATCCAGAATTCATCAAGGAACTCGCCTACTTCCAGCGCGACTACGTCGGCCGGCCGAGCCCGCTGTATTTCGCCGAACGCCTCACCGAGCATTGCGGCGGGGCGAAGATCTACCTCAAGCGCGAAGAGCTGAATCACACCGGCGCGCACAAGATCAACAACTGCATCGGCCAGATCCTCCTGGCCAAGCGCATGGGCAAGAAGCGCATCATCGCCGAGACCGGCGCCGGCATGCACGGCGTGGCCACCGCCACCGTGGCCGCGCGCTTCGGCATGGAATGCGTGATTTTCATGGGCACCACCGACATCGATCGCCAGCAGGCCAACGTGTTCCGCATGAAGCTGCTCGGCGCCACGGTGATCCCGGTAGTCGCCGGTACCGGCACGCTGAAGGACGCGATGAACGAAGCGCTGCGCGACTGGGTGACCAACGTGCACAACACCTTCTACCTGATCGGCACCGTGGCCGGCCCGCATCCGTATCCGGAGTTGGTGCGCGACTTCCAGGCGGTGATCGGCAAGGAAACTCGCGAGCAGATGCAGGCCCAGGAAGGCCGTCTGCCCGATTCGCTGGTCGCCTGCATCGGCGGCGGCTCGAACGCCATGGGCCTGTTCCACCCGTTCCTCGACGATGCCAGCGTGCAGATCATCGGCGTCGAAGCGGCCGGTCACGGCATCGAGACCGGCAAGCACGCGGCCAGCCTGAACGGCGGCGTGCCCGGCGTGCTGCACGGCAACCGCACCTTCCTGCTGCAGGACGACGATGGCCAGATCATCGACGCCCACTCGATCTCCGCCGGCCTCGACTACCCCGGCATCGGCCCGGAACACGCCTGGCTGCACGACATCGGTCGCGTCGAATACACCTCGGTGACCGACAACGAAGCGCTCGCCGCGTTCCACCAGTGCTGCCGCCTGGAAGGCATCATCCCGGCCCTGGAAAGCGCCCACGCACTGGCCGAAGTGTTCAAACGCGCGCCAACCCTGCCCAAGGATCACCTGATGGTGGTCAACCTGTCCGGGCGTGGCGACAAAGACATGCAGACCGTCATGCACCACCTGAACCTTGAGGAGAAGCACGCATGAGCCGCCTGCAAACGCGCTTTGCCGAGCTGAAACAGCAGAACCGCGCCGCCCTGGTGACCTTCGTCACTGCCGGCGACCCGAACTACGACGCCTCGCTGGCGATCCTCAAGGGCCTGCCGGAAGCCGGCGCCGACATCATCGAACTGGGCATGCCGTTCACCGACCCGATGGCCGACGGCCCGGCGATCCAGCTGGCCAACATCCGCGCCCTGGCCGGCAAGCAGACCCTCGCCAAGACCCTGCAGATGGTCCGCGAATTCCGCAACGGCGACAGCTGCACGCCGCTGGTGCTGATGGGCTACTTCAACCCGATCCATTACTACGGCGTCGGCCGCTTCATCGCCGATGCCAAGGCCGCCGGCGTCGACGGCCTGATCGTCGTCGACCTGCCGCCGGAACATAACGAAGACCTCTGCGAACCGGCCCAGGCCGCCGGCCTCGACTTCATCCGCCTGACCACGCCGACCACCGACGACCAGCGCCTTCCGACCGTGCTCAACGGCAGCTCGGGCTTTGTCTATTACGTCTCGGTGGCCGGCGTCACTGGCGCGGGCGCGGCGACCCTGGAGCACGTCGAGGAGGCCGTGACGCGCCTGCGCCGCCACACCGACCTGCCGGTCAGCATCGGCTTCGGCATCCGCACCCCGGAGCATGCGGCGAGCATCGCCCGCCTGGCCGACGGCGTGGTGGTCGGCTCGGCGCTGATCGACCAGATCGAACAGGCCGCCAGCCCGGAACAGGCGGTGAGCGGTGTGCTCGACCTGTGCCGCTCGCTGGCCGAGGGCGTGCGCACCGCGCGCGGCTGACCCGTCCCACCCCAAGCCGCGGTCTGCTCGTGCAGGCCGCGGCTTTTTTCTGCCCGTGCGCCTGGCGTAGACGCCTTCCCGCGCCGCGCGATAGCACAACGGCCCCGGCAAGTTAAGCCTTATCATATGCAATGAGAATTGTTACCATTTACAAATAACTTACAAATGGAGTTGTCTTGTGATGTTTTCCCGCCTCCCCTCGACCCTGCCGCTACTCAGTCTGCTCATCGCCCCGACGCTGCATGCAGCGAACAAGGACACCCTGGCCCTGCCTGCCACCGCCGTGAATGGCAGCTACGAGCAGAGCTACCAGGCCACCGAGAGCAAGAGCGCGCTGAAGATCGACGCGCCGCTGCGCGACATCCCGCAGACCGTCAACGTGGTGCCGCAGAGCGTGATCAAGGACCAGGGCGCCCAGTCGCTGGAAGACGTGCTGAAAAACGTGCCCGGCATCGGCCTGTCCAACGGCGACGGCCAGCGCGATCAGATCACCATCCGCGGCTTCAGCGCCATCGGCGATCTGTTCGTCGACGGCATGCGCGACGACGCCCTGTACTTCCGCGACCTGTCCAACGTCGAGCGGGTCGAAGTGATCAAGGGCCCGGCCGCCGTGCTGTATGGCCGCGGTTCGTCGGGCGGCCTGATCAACAGCGTCAGCAAGAAGCCGACCTTCGCGCCGATCAAGGAAGTCGGCGTCAGCTTCGACAGCGAAGGCCAGCGGCGCACCCAGTTCGACCTCGGTGCCGCCGACCTCGAACAGCGCGACAAGGCGTTCCGCCTCACCGGCGCCTTCGAAGACAGCGACACCTTCCGTGACGACGGCTACACCGACCGCAAGGCCCTCGCCCCGTCCGCCTACTTCCGCCTGTCCGACGACCTCGAGCTGAACCTCGGCGCCACCTACCTGTACGACAAGCGCCTGATCGACTTCGGCATCCCCGGCCAGCTCGCCGCCTACCAGCCGGCGGCAGCCCGCCTGCCCGCGGCGGCGGTCGGCAACCGTCCGGTGGACGTCGACCGCGAGACGCGCTTCGGCTCCGGCGACCCGGACCAGGACTACGCGCGCAGCGAGGTGTTCAGCTTCACCGCCGGCTTCGACTACCGGATCAGCGACGACCTCAGCCTGACCAACGCCACCCGCTACTACCACTACGACCTGGACCGCAACAACACCCTGGCCGACTCCAGTGCGACGCGCTTCGTCACCGCGCCGAACGGCGAGCTGCTGGTCAAACTCAACCGCGGCAACGTCGCACGCGACGAATACGGTGTGTTCAACCAGACCGAGCTCAAGCAGCAGGCACAGCTCGCCGGCATGGCGCACAACCTGCTCTACGGCGTGGAGCTGGGTCACCAGGACAAGCACCAGCGCTCCGTCAACCAGAACAACGTGGCCCAAGTGCCCGTGTTCCGCGACGGCCTGGTGCCGGTGCCGGAGCACGCCGTCGGAGCGCTCACTGTGGGCACCAACCTGCAGGACACCGCCGGCTTCTACGTCCAAGATCTGGTCGAGCTAGCCCCGCAGTGGAAGGCCCTGGTCGGCGTGCGCTACGACATCTTCGGCCAGGAATACGACGACGAGCGCGCCGCCAATGTCGACCTCGACCGCACCGACAAGACCTGGAGCCCGCGCGCCGGCCTGGTCTACCAGCCAGACCAGGTGCAGTCCTACTACGTTTCGGTCAGCCGCGGTTATCAGCCGTCCGGCGAGGTGTTCGCCGTCAGCGTGACCAACCAGCATCTGGAACCGGAGGAGACCACCAACTACGAGGTGGGCGCCAAGTGGGACCTGCTCGACAGCCGCCTGTCGCTGACCGCCGCGGTGTTCCGTCTCGAGCGCACCAACATGAAGACCAGCGACCCGGCGAACCCAGCCTTGCTGGTGCTCGCCGGAGAGCAGCGTACCGATGGCTTCGAGGCCACCGTCAGCGGCCAGCTCAGCGACAAGTGGCAGGTCTACGGCGGTTACGCCTACCTGGACGCGGAGATCACCAAGTCCAACAGCAAGACCAACGGCGTGCCCAACGAAGGCCAGACACCGACCCTCACCCCGCGCAACAGCGCCAACCTCTGGCTGGTCCGCAGCCTGGCACCGCGCTGGCGCCTGGGCATGGGCGCCAACTACGTCGACGAGCGCTTCACCGCGCTGGACAACAACGTAGTGATGCCCGGCTACACCACCTTCGACGCCGCCCTGCTGTACAACGAGCCGAGCTGGGATGCCGCGCTGCGCCTGAACAACGTGTTCGACAAGGACTATTACGCCTCCGCCCACGGCTCGGTGGACCTGATCACCCCCGGCGCGCCGCGCACCCTGGAGCTGAGCGGCAACTACCGCTTCTGATCCCCAACGGATAAGCGCCAGTTACGTCTGCTGAGATGAAAAGCCGCTGCCTGCCTAGGCCAGCAGCGGCTTTTTTATGTCGGCCGCACGGTGCGGCCAACGAAGATGGCACCTGCTCGTAACGGATGAGATCCGCGCAAAGCCGTCGCCCGACGGACTCGCTGGACGCCGACTCGGTCAATCCCAGCGCGGCGCAAACTCCGGGTTGGCCAGGCGCTCGCCGCGGTCGAGGGTGGCGATCTCGGCCATGTCCGCGTCGCTCAGGTGCAAGTGCCGGGCGGCGCGGTTGCTGGCCAGGTTATGGCGCTTGGTCGACGAGGGAATCACCGCAAAGCCCTGTTGCAGCAGCCAGGCCAGCGCCACTTGGGTCGGGCTGGCCGCGTGCTCGGCGGCGATGCGTTGCAGGACCGGATCGTCCAGCACCTTGCCATACGCCAGCGGCATATAGGCAGTCAGGTGAATGCCGTTGGCGCGGGCGAACTCGACCAATTTGCGGTTCTGCAGAAACGGGTGGATCTCCACCTGATTGGTGGCAATTTCCGTGGCGCGCACCGTGTCGATGGCCTGCTGCAAATGACTGATGGTGAAGTTGGAGACGCCGATCTGGCCGGTCAGACCGCGCTGCTTGGTCTCCTGCAGGCTGCCCAGGTAATCGGCGACCGGCAGCGCGTCGTCGGGCGACGGCCAGTGGATCAGGGTCAGGTCGACCTGCTCCAGACGCAGCTTGTGCAGGCTGTCCTCGAGGCTGGCAGCCAGCTTGTCGCTGGCCAGATTGGCGGTCCAGATCTTGGTGGTGACGAACAGCTCGCTGCGCGGTACCCCACTGTCGGTGATCGCCTCGCCGACCTCCGCTTCATTGCCGTAGATCTGCGCGGTGTCGATGTGCCGGTAGCCGAGCTCCAGGCCCATGCGCACCGAGTCGATGACTTGCTGGCCCTTGAGGCGAAAGGTGCCAAGGCCCAAGGCAGGAACGCTCATGAAGTTTCTCCTCGATGCTCAATCAGTGACCGGCGACCCACGCCGAAGTGGCCCCGCTCGCAGCAGCATAGTCCGCGCCACGCCGATCCAGCCGACCACTCCACACCGTCAGGCCGAAGGCCAGCAAGACAATCAGCGCACCAATCCAGGCAGTGTGGATCAAGCCGAGATGGGCGCGCCTTTCTCGCCCAGGCACGGCAGATTCTCGCCAGCGTCGAGGAAGCCGAGGAACAGATCGCCGTGCGTCGCCAGACGCCGGCCGGCCGCCTGCGGGTCAACGCCGCCTCACCGTTCATGCTGCATGTGATCGTGCCGCTGGTGGCCGGCTTCCGCGCGCAGTACCCGCAGATCGAGCTGGAATTGCACAGCAGCGAACAGATCATCGACCTGCTCGAACAACGCACCGACGTGGCGATCCGGATTGGCCCGCTGCGCGACTCGACGCTGCACGCACGGCCGCTGGGTGGTAATCCGCTACGCGTATTGGCCAGCCCCGACTATTTACGCCAACACGGCACGCCGCAGACCGTGGAGGCGCTCGGCGCGCACAGCCTGCTCGGCTTCACCCAGCCGGACAGCCTCAACCAGTGGCCATTGCGCCATGCGCTCGGCGACACGCTGGCGATCGTCCCCAGCCTCAAGGCCTCGAGCGGTGAAACCTTGCGCCAGCTGGCCCTGGCCGGCGCCGGCATGGTCTGTCTGGCGGATTTCATGACTGCCGCGGATCACGCCAGCGGCGCGCTGGTCCAGGTGCTGGGCGAGCAGACGGTCGACGTGCGCCAGCCGATCCACGCGGTGTATTACCGCAACACTGCGCTGGCCTCGCGAATTACCTGTTTTCTCGATTACGTCAGCGCCCACCTGCAACCCGGCCGGCGCTGAGGGTTACTGCGCCGCCTGCAACTGGCGGCTGGCTTGGCGCTGCTGCTTGTAGGCCAGCGCGGCCGGGGCGACCGGGGTGATCTTGCCGGTTTCCAGCCACTTCTTCAGGCGGTTGGCGTCGGCCATGTGGGTGTACTTGCCGAACGCATCGAGGACCACGAAGGCCACCGGCTTGCCGTTCATCATGGTGCGCATCACCAGGCAGTGGCCGGCCTCGTCGGTGAAGCCGGTCTTGGTCAGCTGGATGCTCCAGCCGGCCTTGTAGACCAGGCGGTTGGTGTTGCGAAAACCCAGGGTGTAGTTGGGTTTGTGAAAGCTCGCGGTCTTCTCGGTGGTGGTGCTGAACTGGCCAAGCAGCGGATACCGCTGGCTGGCCTTGAGCAGTTTGACCAGATCGCTGGCGTTGGACACGTTGCGCTCCGACAGACCCGTCGGCTCGACGTAATGGGTACGGGTCATGCCCAGCGCGCGGGCCTTGGCGTTCATCGCCGCGACGAAGGCCGGCACGCCGCCCGGATAGTGGTGGGCGAGGCTGGCGGCGGCGCGGTTCTCCGAGGACATCAAGGCCAGCAGGAGCATGTCGCGGCGACTGATCTGGCTGCCGATACGCACCCGCGAGTACACCCCGCGCATCTCCGGCACGTCCTTGATGACGATGGGCAGCTGCTGGTCGAGCGGCAGCTTGGCGTCGAGGGCGACCATCGCGGTCATCAGCTTGGTCACCGAGGCGATCGGCACGACCAGCTCCGGATTGCTCGAATAGAGCACTTGGTTGGTGCTCATGTCGACCAGCAGGGCGCTACCAGAGGCGAGCTGCTGGGTCGGCTTGATCGGAGTTTTCGGCGCCGCCCACAGCGCGGTGGTGAAGGGCAGGCTGCACGCCAGCAACAGGGCGGCGAGGGAATGGCGAATGTTCACAGGAGGCGGTCCGCTGGCGGTGGGAGGAGGCCAAGGCATCCGTGCCGGCCTGCAAAGTATACGAAATGCGCCGGCGCCTCGCAGCCCTCAGGCCAGAGCGCTGCGCGGCGGACGACCGAGGCGGCTGAGCCACAGCGAAGCGAGGATCACCAGGCCGCCGACGGCCAGCCGCGGCAGGTCGGCGTCACGGTTCCAGATCAGCAGATTGACCAGCAGCCCGGCGGGCACATGCAGCTCGTTGAGCACCGCCAGAGTGCCGGCATCCACCTGGGTGCTGCCCTTGACCCACCAGAACATCCCCAATGCCGTGGCGAACAGCCCCATCCACACCAGCACGCCCCACTGCACGGCGCCCTGCGGCAAGCGTCCGGCATCGCCGAACAGCAGGAACGAGGGCACCACCAAGAACAATGCGCCGAGGAAGAAATGCCCGAAGTAGCGATGCAGCGGCTGCTCGCTCGGATAGCGCAACAACAACTGGCGGCACAGCACCTGGCCGGCGGCGAAGGTCGCGTTAGCCACTTGCAGGAGCAGGAAGCCGAGCAGGTATTCGCCCTCCAGCCGCTCGAAGCGAATGATCAGCCCGCCGCCCACCGCCACCAGCGCAGCCAGCAGCGCCCAGCGGTTGAAGCGCCGCACCAGCGCATCGTCGAGCAGGGTCACGTAGATCGGCGTGAGCACGGTGAACAGCAGCACCTCGGGCACCGTCAGCACATTGAAGCTGCGATACAGGCACAGGTAGGTCACCCCGAACTGCAGCGCCCCGGCCAGCCACAGACCGCCCAGCAAGCGCCACGGCAGACCACGCCAGAGGGTGAACGGGGCGAACACCAGCGCGGCGATGGCGACCCGCACCAGCACGGCGAAATCGCTGTCGACCCGGCCGGCCAGGTATTCGCCGATCAGGCTGAAGGAGAACGCCCAGAGGACGGTGACGGCGAGCAGGTAAGGCATGGCGACAACTCGAAGAAAAATCGCCGTGGATCATACCGTGGCCGGCCGCCGCATAACCGCGTTACGGGATGCCTGCAGGCGATTCGGGGCGGGCAAACACCGTCAGGTCCAGCGGCCGCACGCTGCCCATCCACAGCGCATGGTCGCGGTGATCGCGCAGCCCGTCACCGGTCAGCGGATGCACCAGAATGGTCAGGCCCTGGCGATTGAGCATCAGCCAGGGAATGACTTGATCGAACAGCTCGGCGCCGAACGCCAGCTGGCAGCTCCAGTCCGGATGCGGGCCGACCGGGCGCTGATGCACGCGGCCGACGCTCACGGCGAAGCGCTGCGCGGCTTGCGCGCACAGATCGCGCGCCTGTTCGAGGCTCTGCGCGTCGAAATAGACGTGCGCGTGGTAGCCGCTGATCGGCGCGCTCATCGCTTCAGGCCAGCTGCCGGCGCAATTCGGCGAGCACCGCAGTGCTGTCCGGACGCACACCGCGCCAGAGGAAAAACGCTTCGGCGGCCTGCTCGACCAGCATGCCCAAGCCGTCGACGGTCTGCCCCGCGCCTTGCTCGGCGGCCCAGCGGTTGAAGGCGGTCGGTTCTTTGCCGTACATCATGTCGTAACAGCGCGTGTGCCCGGGGCGGATCAGGCTCGCGGCCAGCGGCGGCAGCTCGCCGGCGAGGCTCGCCGAGGTGGCGTTGATGATCAGATCGACCTCTTCTTCCAGCCAGTCGAAGCCGCTGGCGGCGACCGGCCCGAAGGCGCCGAACAGCTGCGCCAGCTCCTCGGCCTTGGCCACGGTGCGGTTGGCGATGGTCAGGGTGGCCGGGTGCTCGGCGAGCAACGGCTCGATCACCCCGCGCGCCGCGCCGCCGGCGCCGAGCAGCAGGATGCGCTGGCCGGCCAGGTCGATGCCGGCATTGCCCGTCAGGTCGCGCACCAGCCCGGCGCCGTCGGTGTTGTCGCCGCGCAGGCGGCCGTCGGCCAGTTTGGTCAGGGTGTTCACCGCCCCGGCCCGCTCGGCACGCGGCGCCAACTCGTCGACCAGGCGGAAGGCCTGCTCCTTGAACGGCACGGTGACATTGGCGCCGCGGCCGCTGCGGAAGAACTCGCGGGCCGCCCCCTCGAAATTATCCAGCGGCGCGAGCAACGCGTCATAGCTCAATTGCTCGCCGGTCTGCGCGGCGAACAGCCGGTGAATCAGCGGCGACTTGCTGTGGCCGATGGGGTTGCCGAAGACGCAGTAGCGGTCCATGGAAAATCCTTCAAGAAGCAGGGTTTTTACTCCCCTCTCCCACGAGTGGGAGAGGGGACGGGGGAGAGGGTAGCCAGGCGCCTCGCCCTCTCCCCAACCCTCTCCCGCCTTTCTTTTATGAAGCAGGGGGAGAGGGAGCAATCCTCGTCCTACGACAGATCAGCTCCCCGCCAGCCAGTCGCGGTCCTGCAGAAAGTACTCGGTCAGCCGCGCCTCTTCACTGCCCGGCTCCGGCTTCCAGTCGTAGCCCCATTGCACGTGCGGCGGCAGCGACATGAGGATCGACTCGGTACGCCCACCGGACTGCAAGCCGAACAGGGTGCCGCGGTCGTAGACCAGGTTGAACTCGACATAGCGGCCGCGGCGGAACGCCTGGAACTCGCGCTGCTGCTCGGTGAACGGCGTGGCCTTGCGGCGCTGCACGATCGGCAGATACGCCTGCAGGTAGGCATCGCCGATGGCGCGCAGGAAGGCGAAGCTGGTGTCGAAGTCCCACTCGTTCAGATCATCGAAGAATAGCCCGCCCACCCCGCGCGGCTCGTGGCGGTGCTTGATGTGGAAGTAGCGGTCGCACCATTCCTTGTAGCGCGGGTAGACCTCGGCGCCGAACGGCGCGCAGGCGTCGCGCGCGACCCGGTGCCAGTGCACGCAGTCTTCCTCGTTGGCGTAGTAGGGAGTCAGGTCGAAACCGCCGCCGAACCACCAGACCGGTTCTTCGCCTTCTTTCTCGGCGATGAAGAAGCGCACGTTGGCGTGCGAGGTCGGCACGTGCGGGTTTTCCGGGTGGATCACCAGCGACACGCCCATCGCCTGGAAGCCGCGCCCGGCCAGCTCCGGACGATGCGCGCTGGCCGATGGTGGCAGGCCGGTGCCGTACACATGGGAGAAGTTCACTCCGCCCTTTTCGATCAGCGCGCCATTCTCGATGACCCGCGTGCGCCCGCCGCCACCGGCCGGGCGTTGCCAGGCGTCTTCGACAAAACCGGCGGTGCCGTCTTCGGCCTCCAGGGCACTACAGATACGGTCTTGCAGATCGAGCAGATAGGCCTTCACGGCCTCGACGGAAACGGTCACGGCATCACCTTGGGACGGTGCCCATACGCGCGGGCGGGCAAAAATCAGGGCGCAAGCATACCATCGTCGCCGCGCCGCACAGCTTGACGGCGGTCGGTCCGGGCGAGTTGGATAGCACCCTCACAGTGGGAGAACAGTCATGACCAAACGCATTCAGTTCACCGCCCACGGCGGCCCGGAAGTCCTCCAGTACGTCGACTACCAACCCGCCGAACCCGGCCCGCAGGAAGTGCGCGTGCGCAATCGGGCGATCGGCCTGAATTTCATCGACACCTACTATCGCACCGGCGTCTACAAGCCGCCGGGATTGCCTTCTGGCGCGGGCAGCGAGGGCGCCGGCGAGGTCGAGGCGCTAGGCAGCGCGGTGACTGGCCTGAAGGTCGGCGACCGGGTGGCCTATGCCACCGGGCCGCTCGGTGCCTATAGCGAACTGTACGTATTGCCCGCCGACAAGCTGATCAAGCTGCCCGACTCGATCAGTTTCGAGCAGGCCGCCGCGGTGATGCTCAAAGGTCTGACCGTGCAGTACTTGCTGCGCCAGACCTACGCAGTACAGGCCGGGGAAACCATCCTCTGGCACGCCGCGGCCGGCGGCGTCGGGTTGCTCGCCTGCCAGTGGGCCAAGGCCCTCGGCGTGCAATTGATCGGCACCGTGTCGTCCGCGGAAAAAGCCGCCTTGGCCAGCGCCAACGGCGCCTGGGCGACCATCGATTACAGCCATGAGGACGTGCGGGCGCGGGTCCGCGAACTGACCGGGGGCAAGAAATGCCCGGTGGTCTACGACTCGGTGGGCAAGGACACCTGGGAAATCTCTCTCGACTGCTTGAAGCCGCGCGGCTTGCTGGTCAGCTTCGGCAATGCCTCCGGCCCGGTCACCGGAGTCGACCTGAGCATCCTCGCGCAGAAAGGCTCGCTGTATGTCACCCGCCCAGGGCTGTTCACCTACGCCAGCAGCCAAGCCCGCCTGCAGGCGATGGCCGACGAACTGTTCGGCCTGTTGGCCAGCGGGCAGCTCAAGGTGGAGATCGGTCAGCGTTATGCGCTAGCCGATGCGGCCGCGGCGCAGAGCGCGCTGGAAAGCCGGCAAACCACCGGCTCGACGATTCTGCTGCCATAGACGGATGTAGGTTGGGCTGAGGAGCCCCGCGACGATGCCCAACGAGCGGCGCTTGTCTTAACTGATGCGTCGGGGCGATTAGCGCTCGTTGGGCATCGCTGCGCTCAGCGCCAACCTACGCCGAGCGCAATACCTGTCCGCTGACCAGATCACGGATCACGCTGGGATTGCGCCGACCGCCAAGAGCACCACCCAGCACGCTATCCAGCTGGCCATGGAAGTACTGCTCGACGCGCAGGCGGCTGCGCGCCGCCGGGCGGCCAGAGGGGTTGGCCGAGGTCGACACCAACGGACCGGTCAACGCACACAGCTCGCGCACCTGCGGATGGTCGCTGACCCGCAACGCCACGGTCGCGTGCTTACCGGTGATCCACTCCGGCAGGCGACTCTGGTGCGGCACCAGCCAGGTATTCGGGCCCGGCCAGGTACTGCTGAGGCGGTCCAGCCAGACGTCGGGAAAGTCGTCGAGGAGAAAGTCGAACTGCTGGATACTGTCGGCGACCAGGATCAAGCCCTTATCCACCGAACGTTGCTTGAGCGCCAGCAGACGCAGCACCGCCTCTTCGTTCCACGGGTCGCAGCCCAGGCCCCACACCGCTTCGGTCGGATACGCAATCACCCCACCATCGCGCACCACCCGCGCTGCCTGTTGTACCCGCCAGTTGTTGATCATCGCTGTCCTCCGGAAAACCTGCCGGCAGTGTACCCAAGCGCGGCGAGCGTTGAACAATACCGCGGCCGGGGGATTGGCAATCGTGGCGCTAGCCGCCGCGGCCGACCCAGCGTCCGCCCTCGCAGGCCACCCGACCGTCCAGCTCGAGCTCGGTGAGCGCCGCCAACACCTCCGGCAGCGGCCGACCGAGCGCGGCGGCCAGGGCTTCGCTGCTGTGCGGCGCGGCGTGCACCAACTGCACCAGCGGATGGCGTTCCTCGCGTGCCACACCGACGTTGGTCGGGACCGCGCTCGGCAGCTGCCAACCGCGCAGTGCCTCGAGAATATGCTCGACGCTTTCCACCAGCGTGGCGCCTTCGCGGATCAACTGATGGCAGCCGCGCGCGCCCGGATGATGGATCGAGCCGGGAATCGCATACACCTCGCGGCCCTGTTCGGCCGCCAGGCGCGCGGTGATCAGCGAGCCACTCGACGGACTCGCTTCGATCACCAGCACGCCAAGCGACAAGCCGCTGATGATGCGATTGCGTCGGGGGAAATTGCTCGCGTGCGGCGGGCAGTCCAGCGGTAGTTCGGACACCAGCGCGCCGCCATTTTCGCGAATCGCCGCCGCCAGCCCGAGATGTCGGGTCGGATAGATGCGCTCGAGACCCGTGCCGAGCACCGCCACGGTTTTCCCGCCCACCTCAAGCGCCGCCTGGTGTGCGGCGCCATCGATGCCTAGGGCCAGGCCACTGGTGATGACGAAACCACCGCCGGCCAGGCTGCGTGAAAAGGCGCGGGCATTGTCCAGGCCGGGGCGCGAGGCACGGCGACTGCCGACCATCGCCAATTGCGGCTGCTCAAGCGGCTCGACCGCACCAGCGACGAACAACAGCGGCGGGGCGTCATTGAGCTCGGCGAGCAACGCCGGGTAGCCCGGGTCGTCCCACATCAGCACCTGTTGGTCGGCGTGTTCCAGCCAGCGCAGGCTGGCCGCGGCCTGCTGGCGGACCGCATCGGTGCGGCGTGCATCGGCACAGATCGCCGGCAATCCCAACGCGCGCCAGGCCGAGGCCGGCGCACTGAGGGCGGAAGAGCCACTGCCAAAGGCGGCAATCAGTTTGCGCAAACGCCGCGGGCCAAGCTCCGGCAAGGCGTGCATACGCAAGCGGGCTTCCAGCTCGGCTGGGTTAATCATCGTCATGCTGGATCATCCTTGATCGCTAGAAAGCAAAACCCCCGCAAGGCGGGGGTTTTGAGGAGTGGTTCAACTCAGGGGTTTTGCACCTTGTCGAGCACCGCCAGCTGGCGGGTGGCGCCGAGGATCAGACCATAACTGAGCTTATCGTAGGTGCGGAACACCATCAGCAAACCCGCGCGCTCGTCGGGGATCTTCACCGCTTCGCCGGTCACCCGGTCGCGCACAGTTTCGCCGGTCTTGTATACCGCCAGCACATTACCTTCGGCCAGGCCGTCGCGCGCCCCTTTGTTGATGGTCACGACATCGAACTGACCGATCTGCGTGACACCGCGTGGCACGTCGAGGATCAGACCCTTGACCTCGCCGCTCGGCTCGCTGGGCATGAAGGTGGAATTCACCGCACGCTCTTCGGTGGGGAACAGACGGTCGCCCAGGCGCACTTCCTGCGTCGAGCGGGTCAGCTCCATGGTGGCGATATCGCCTTCCTCGGCAACCACTTGGCCGCTGCCGATATCGTCGGCGTTGATCCCGAGGAACTCCTGGGTGACCGGATCGAGATATGTCTTGCCCTGACGGAAGATGCCGTAGGCCGGAATGCCGGCATCGAGCAGGCCGCGCGCATAGACGCGGTCGCCTGCGCCGCTGACCACGCGCTCGGCGTTGCCGGCGACGATATAGGGCTGCTTGTCGAACTGTTCAGGGTTATCGACGATGCGGTTGCTGAGCAGGAAGCTGTTGATTGCTTCCAGCGGGATGGTCGGAATGGCTTGGGCCAGCGGGGTAGTGCGGACCTGCGGCGACAATTTGATGGTGCCGCGCGATGCGCCACGATTGAGCATCAAGCGCGGCTGGCCGTCGATGTAGACCAGCGACAGGGTGTCGCCCGGGTAGATCAGATGCGGGTTGGCGATCTGTGGATTGGCGTGCCAGATTTCCGGCCACTTCCATGGTTGGCTGAGAAACTTGCCGGAGATATCCCACAGGGTGTCGCCTTTGACGACGGTGTAGCGGTCAGGGTGACCGTCCTTGAGTTGCACTGCGGCTTGAGCCACGCCACCAGCGGCGAGCAGCAGCAGGGCGAGTAGTGTTTTCCTCATGCAGCGAATCCCTTTATTATGTGTCTTCATGAAGCGCCCTAGCGCCGCATCGGAGCCCTTGCTGGGCGCGGCCTGAAGCCGTTTTTCAATGCTGCTCAGCATATTAGCAGCGGTTTTTGACTTAATTCCACAAGTGCATCACAAACGCATATGGCGATTCTAACCATCCTCGAATTCCCCGATCCGCGCCTGCGCACCATCGCCAAGCCGGTGGACGTGTTCGACGACGCCCTGCGCACGTTGATCGACGACATGTTCGAAACCATGTACGACGCGCCGGGCATCGGCCTGGCGGCGACGCAGATCAATGTCCACCAGCGCGTGGTGGTCATGGACCTCTCGGAAGACAAATCCGAACCGCAGGTTTTCATCAACCCAGAGTTCGAGTCGCTGACCGAGGAAATGGACCAGTATCAAGAGGGCTGCCTGTCGGTGCCCGGCTTCTACGAGAACGTCGATCGTCCGCAGAGGGTCAAGATCAAGGCCTACGATCAGCACGGCAAGCCGTTCGAGGAAATCGCCGAAGGCTTGCTGGCGGTGTGCATCCAGCACGAGTGCGATCACCTCAACGGCAAGCTGTTCGTCGACTATCTGTCTAATCTCAAGCGCGACCGGATCAAGAAGAAGCTGGAAAAACAGCATCGCCAGCGCGCCTGATTCCCCGCTCCCAAAGGCTTGCTCCGGCAAGCCTTTTTTCATTGTGGTGACCCCATGACCGAGCCCTTGCGCATCGTTTTCGCCGGCACTCCCGAATTTGCCGCCGCGCACCTCACCGCGCTGCTCGCCAGCCATCATCAGATCATCGGCGTCTACACCCAACCGGACCGCCCGGCCGGACGTGGACAGAAGTTGATGCCCAGCCCGGTCAAACAGCTCGCGCTCGAGCATGGCATTGCCGTGTATCAACCGGCCAGTCTGCGCAATACCGAGGCCCAGGCCGAGCTGGCGGCGCTGCAGCCGGACTTGCTGGTGGTGGTCGCCTACGGCCTGATCCTGCCGCAGGCGGTGCTGGATATTCCACGCCTGGGGTGCATCAACAGTCACGCCTCGTTGTTGCCGCGCTGGCGCGGTGCAGCGCCGATCCAGCGCGCGGTGGAGGCGGGTGATAGCGAATCCGGGGTCACCGTGATGCAGATGGAAGCGGGGCTCGACACCGGGCCGATGCTGCTCAAGGTGCATACCCCGATCGGCGCTGGCGACACCGGCGGCAGTCTGCACGACCGCCTCGCCGAACTCGGTCCACCGGCCGTGTTGCAGGCGATCGCCGGCTTGGCCGCCGGCAATCTGGTCGCGGAAATACAGGACGACAGCCTGGCCAACTACGCGCACAAGCTGAACAAGGACGAAGCGCGTCTCGACTGGTCGCGCCCGGCCGTCGAGCTGGAGCGTCTGGTACGCGCCTTCAACCCCTGGCCAATCTGTCACAGCAGCCTGGACGCGGCGCCGCTCAAAGTCCTCGCCGCCAGCCTTGGCGATGGGCAGGGCGCGCCGGGCAGCATTCTCGCCGCCAGCAAGGATGGTCTGACTGTCGCCTGCGGCGCCGGCGCGCTGCGCCTGACGCGCCTGCAACTGCCTGGCGGCAAACCGTTGAACTTCAGCGACTTGTACAACAGTCGCCGCGAGCAGTTCAGCGTCGGCAAGGTGCTGGCATGATCCGGGGGCGCCAATGAATCCGCGTCTGGCCGCCGCCCGCGCCCTGGCTGCGGTGCTATCCGGCAAGGCCTCGCTGGGCGGCAGCCTGCCGACGCAGTTGGACAAGGTCGAGCCGCGTGATCGCGGCCTGGCCCAGGATCTCGCCTTCGGCGCCGCGCGCTGGCAGCCGCGGTTGGCGGCACTAGCCGGGCGGTTGTTGGAAAAACCGTTCAAGGCCGCCGACCGTGACGTCGAAGCGCTATTGCTGGTCGGCCTCTACCAGCTGTTGTACAGCCGCATTCCCGCCCATGCGGCGATCGGCGAAACCGTGGGCTGTGCCGACAAGTTGAAGAAGCCTTGGGCCAAGGGCCTGCTGAATGCCGTATTGCGCCGCGCCCAGCGCGAAAGTGCCGCGCTGCTGGCCGAGCTGGAACACGATCCGGTGGTGCTCACCGCCCATCCCCGCTGGCTGCAGAAGAGCCTCAAGGCCCACTGGCCCGAGCAGTGGCAGGCCATCTGCGCCGCCAATAACGCCCATCCGCCGTTGATTCTGCGGGTCAATCGGCGCTACACCGACCGCGATGTCTACCTGGCGGAACTGCGCGAGGCCGGCATTGCCGCCGAACCCAGCCCCTTCAGCCGCGACGGCATCCGCCTGCTCGAAGCCCAGGATGTGAAGACCCTGCCGGGCTTCGCCGAGGGCCGGGTCAGCGTGCAGGACGAGGCCGCGCAACTGGCTGCCGAGCTGCTCGAACTGGCGCCCGGTCAGCGCGTGCTGGATGCCTGCGCGGCACCGGGCGGCAAGACCTGCCATCTGCTCGAAGTCGAGCTGCGGCTGGCCGAAGTGGTGGCCGTCGATCTGGAAGAAAAGCGCCTAGGGCGAGTTCGCGAAAACCTCGAGCGGCTGGGCCTCGCCGCCACCCTGATCGCCGCCGACGGCCGCGACACCACGGCCTGGTGGGACGGTCAGCCGTTCCAGCGCATCCTCCTCGACGCGCCCTGTTCGGCGACCGGAGTGATTCGCCGCCACCCGGATATCAAGCTGACCCGCCAGGCCGAGGACATTCCCGCGCTGGCCAAGCTGCAGGGCGAATTGCTCGATGCGTTGTGGCCGACCCTGGAGGTCGGCGGCGTGCTGTTGTACGCCACCTGCTCGGTACTCCCGGCGGAAAACAGCGAGACCATCGCGGCCTTTCTGGCGCGCACTCCGGGCGCCCGCGAACTCGACATCGGCGGTCAGTCGGGGCAACCCACCGCCGGCCTCAAGCCGGGCCATGGGCGTCAGTTGCTGCCGCAGATCGACGGCCATGACGGCTTCTATTATGCCAAGCTGATCAAGATCGCCGCCGACGCGCGCGGCTAAAGGAAGCATCCCGTGAAGATCATCATTCTCGGCGCCGGGCAGGTGGGTGGCACCCTCGCGGAGCACCTGTCCAGCGAGGCCAACGACATCACCGTGGTCGACACCGATAACGAGCGCCTGCGCGACCTCGGCGATCGCCTCGACATCCGCACCGTGCACGGCCGCGGCTCGTTCCCCACCGTGCTGCGCCAGGCCGGCGCCGACGACGCCGACATGCTGGTGGCGGTGACCAACAGCGACGAAACCAACATGGTTGCCTGTCAGGTCGCCTACACCTTGTTTCACACGCCGACCAAGATTGCCCGGGTGCGCGAATCGGCGTACCTGACCCGCAGCGGCCTGTTCGACAACGACGCGATTCCGGTCGACGTGCTGATCAGCCCGGAACAGCTGGTGACCAATTACATCAAGCGCCTGATCGAACATCCCGGCGCCTTGCAGGTCATCGACTTCGCCGGCGGCAAAGCCCAGCTGGTAGCGGTCAAGGCTTACTACGGCGGGCCTCTGGTCGGTCAGCAGCTCCGCCAGCTGCGTCAGCACATGCCCAATGTGGATACCCGGGTGGCGGCGATTTTCCGCCGCGACCGACCGATCACGCCGCAGGGCGACACGGTCATCGAGGCCGATGACGAGGTATTCTTCATCGCCGCCAAGGCCGACATCCGCGCGGTGATGAGCGAAATGCGCCGCCTCGACGAGAGCTACAAGCGCATCGTCATCGCCGGCGGCGGGCATATCGGCGAGCGCCTCGCCGAGGCCATCGAAAGCCGCTACCAAGTGAAGATCATCGAGCACAACCCGGCCCGTTGCCGGCATCTGTCGGACAGCCTGGACAGCTCCATCATCCTCCAGGGCAGCGCCTCGGATCGCGATCTGCTGGTCGAAGAGAACATCAGCGACGCTGACATCTTCCTGGCCCTGACCAACGACGACGAGGCCAACATCATGTCGTCGCTGCTGGCCAAGCGCCTCGGCGCGCGCAAGGTGATGACCATCATCAACAACCCGGCCTACGTCGATCTGGTCCAGGGCGGCGACATCGACATCGCCATCAGCCCGCAACTGGCGACCATCGGCTCGCTGCTCACCCACGTGCGCCGCGGCGACATCGTCAGCGCCCACTCGCTGCGCCGCGGCGCCGCGGAGGCCATCGAGGTGATCGCGCATGGCGATCCGAAGTCGAGCAAGGTGGTCGGCAAAATGATCGAGGACATCGCTCTGCCACCCGGCACCACAATTGGCGCGGTGATTCGCGACGACCAGGTGCTGATCGCCCACGACGACACGCTGATCGAATCGGGTGACCATGTGATTCTGTTTTTGGTCGACAAGAAGCACATCCGCGACGTTGAGCGCTTGTTCCAGGTCGGCCTGACGTTCTTCTAACTTTTGTAGGAGCCAGCTTGCTGGTGATCCCTCCACACCAAGCTTCGTAGGGCGGGTGCAACCCGCGCGGAACGGTTTGAGATCATTGGCGGGTTGCACCCGCCCTACAAAGCTAATGCTTTTTGGTAGGAGCGAATTCACTCGCGATCGAGGCATCGTCGGTCGCGAATGAATTCGCTCCTACAGCCTGAGGAGACAGCATGCTCGAATCCCTGGAAAAGATGCTGGCCAAGGGGGTGGACAATGCGCTGCTGCGCTTCGGTCTCGGCAAGGGTTATCTGGATCTGCTCGACTACCCGCGCGCCGCCGAACATTTGCAGGCCTGCGTGGCGTTCGACCCGAAGTATTCGGCGGCCTGGAAGCTGCTCGGCAAGGCCCAGCAAGGCCTCGGCGATCTGGCCGGGGCGCGGCTGGCCTGGGAGCAGGGCGTCGCCGCCGCGCAGGCGCACGGCGATAAACAGGCGGAGAAGGAGATGACCGTGTTCATCCACAAACTGGATAAGCTGCGCCGCCTGGAATGATCACTCGGCAGCGGCTTGGCGCTCGTCGTCAGCTGGGCAAAAGCGCAGCCCGACGCCTTCGCCATCGGCGCGCATGACTTGCATGTGCAGAATCGGCGCCTCGAACGGCAAATCCTGAACCTGGCCGGTCACCAGGCTGCCGGCCGGCAGCGCGAGCAGAGCCGGATGTTTGACGTAGACGCCGCCGTCGGACAAATCGCGGGTTTGCGCGATCAGCTCACCGAAGCTCGGATGGCAAATCTTGATCCGGCATTTCATCGGCGTACGCGGGTAGTGGCGCTGATTGGACATGAGGCCTGGCCTGTCACGGGTGATGGCGTTTAATAGCGCATATAGCCGCGTGCGCCCAGTCACCGCGCACTAAAAAGGCGCCTTACAGGGCGCCTTTTTAGTCAACTCAATACCAACGACTCTCGCCTTCCGGGCGCTTCTTGAAGCGCTTCATGGTCCACATGTATTGGCTCGGATAAGCGCGCACATATTTCTCCACCACCTGGCTCATCGCCGCCGCCGAGGTTTCCGCCTCGCTGCTGTACATCGCCTCGGGCGCCGCTTCGAAGATCGCCTTGAAACCGGAACCGTCTTCCAAACGAATAGCATTGGCGAATACGCCCACCGCCTTGCCACCGGCGAGCATGCCGGGGACGAACTTGCTGGTCAGGGCCTGGGTGGCGCAGAAGGGTACAAACACCCCGGACGACCGGCTCGGTTCAGGATCAGCCGGAATGCCCACCACGCCGCCTTTGCGCACTTCCTTGATGACGCTGAGGATGCCTTCCTTGGTCGAGGCTGCCACCCGATTGCCCATCTGCACGCGCTGCTTCTGCAGCAGTTCGTCGACAGCCTTGAGCTTGGGTGGGCGGTAGAAGATCACCGGTTTGCACAATGAGCAAAAGTAATGGTTGAGGATTTCCCAATTACCCAGGTGTGTGGCAACGACGACCACACCCTTGCCGGAAGCCAGAGCGGCCTGGAGGATTTCCAGCCCCTCGACTTGGCGGATCAGGCCGATCGACTTGTGCGCCGGCCAGATCCAGGCGCAGGCACTTTCGGTGATGGTCCGGCCAGTGTCCATCAGGGTCCTGCGCAGCAGGCGGTCATGGGCGGCACCGTCCAGCTCGGGAAAGCACTTGCTCAGATTGATGCTCGCTATCCGCCGCGAACCATTTGGTAGCTTCCACATCAGCCAGCCGATCGCCGCACCGACGGCTTGCACCGCGCGCCAGGGCAGGAGGGCGAATAGCCGCAGAAAGCCGACCACCAAGGCGCCTTTGAACTTCTCCACAGGCAGCTCCAGAAATTGACAGGGCTGGCATTGTAACCGCCGCGCACAGATCCCTGTAGGTTGGGCTGAGAAGCGAAGCGACGATGCCCAACGGTGGGGGTGGGCATCGTCGCTGGAGCCGCCACCGCCTGTTGGGCATCGCTTCGCTCAGCGCCAACCTACGCGTCCAACCTACGCGCCAACCATCCAGCAACCCGCGCGCCCCAGCTACGTGCCGCTCAACTCGGCATGCCGGTCGCAGTCGAGGGTGTGATCCATGACCATGCCGCTGGCCTGCATGAAGGCATAACAGATGGTCGGCCCGACGAAAGTGAAGCCGGCCTTCTTCAGCGCCTTGCTCATCGCCTCGGCCTCGGCGGTCACCGCCGGCACATCGCCGCGGCCGCTGAAACGATTGATCTTCGCTACGCCGCCGACGAACGACCAAAGCAATCCCACCGGGTCCTCCAGGCGCAACCAGGCCTGCGCGTTCTGTCGGGCGGCCTTGAGTTTCAGGCGATTGCGGATGATCCCCGGATCCTCCATCAGCACCTCGATCTGCGCGTCACTGAGCTCGGCCAGGCGCTGCGGATCGAAGCCGAACAACACTTCACGGTAACGTTCACGCTTTTTCAGCACAGTGAACCAGGACAAACCGGCCTGGCAGCCTTCGAGCAACAGCAACTCGAACAGCGCGCGCGGATCGCGCAACGGCACGCCCCATTCGTCATCGTGGTAGGCCCTATACAGGGGATCGTCGGAACACCAGAAGCAGCGTGGCATAGGCCTTCCAGGGCAGTGGAGGGGCGACGGATTGGGGTATACTCGCGGCCTTTTCTGTCGCAGCCTCAGTACAGGTGAAAATTTCGTGAGCCAGACTACGCCTGCCGTGCGCACCTTCCAAGATTTGATCCTCGCCCTGCAACAATACTGGGCCGAGCAGGGCTGCGTGATTCTGCAGCCATACGATATGGAAGTCGGCGCCGGTACTTTCCACACCGCCACTTTTCTGCGCGCCATCGGCCCGGAAAACTGGAACGCCGCCTACGTGCAACCGAGCCGCCGCCCGGCTGACGGCCGCTACGGCGAGAACCCCAACCGCCTGCAGCATTACTACCAGTTCCAGGTGGTGTTGAAGCCCAATCCGGAAAACTTCCAGGAGCTGTATCTCGGCTCGCTGAAAGCCATCGGCCTCGACCCGCTGGTGCACGACATCCGCTTCGTCGAAGACAACTGGGAATCGCCGACCCTCGGCGCCTGGGGTCTGGGCTGGGAAGTCTGGCTGAACGGTATGGAAGTCACCCAGTTCACCTACTTCCAGCAAGTCGGCGGCATCGAGTGCTACCCGGTCACCGGTGAAATCACCTACGGCCTCGAGCGCCTGGCCATGTACCTGCAGGGCGTCGACTCGGTCTACGACCTGGTGTGGACCAACGGCCCGTTTGGTACCGTGACCTACGGCGATGTGTTCCATCAGAACGAAGTGGAGCAGTCGACCTACAACTTCGAGCACGCCAACGTGCCGAAGCTGTTCGAACTGTTCGATTTCTACGAGTCCGAAGCCAACCGCCTGATCAAGCTGCAACTGCCGTTGCCGACCTACGAAATGGTCCTCAAGGCCTCGCACACCTTCAACCTGCTGGACGCCCGCCGCGCCATCTCGGTAACCGCGCGTCAGCAGTACATCCTGCGCGTCCGCGCCCTGGCTCGCGCGGTGGCGCAGAGCTACTTCGATGCGCGCGCCAAGCTTGGCTTCCCGATGGCCAACCCTGCTCTTCGTGAAGAGATCCTGGGGCGCGACGACGTACAGGCCATGCTGAAGGAGGCTGCAGAATGAGTGCACAAGATTTCCTAGTCGAACTGGGCACCGAAGAACTGCCGCCGAAAGCGCTGAACAGCCTCGGCGCCGCCTTCCTCGATAGCGTCGAGAAAGGCCTCAAGGCCGCCGGTCTGGGTTATGCCAAGGCCCAGGTGTTCGCCGCGCCGCGGCGTCTGGCAGTACTGGTCGAACAACTGGCGACTCAACAGCCGGATCGCAGCCTGAATCTCGATGGCCCGCCCGTGCAGGCCGCCTTCGACGCCGAAGGTCAGCCGACCCAGGCCGCCCTCGGTTTCGCCAAGAAATGTGGCGTCGAGTTGGCGCAGATCGACCGCAGCGGGGCGAAGCTGAAGTTCAGCCAGAACATCCCCGGGCAGCCGGCCGCCGGCCTGCTGCCGGGCATCGTCGAAACCGCGCTGAACGACCTGCCGATTCCCAAGCGCATGCGCTGGGCAGCGCGCCGGGTCGAATTCGTGCGGCCGACCCAGTGGCTGGTGATGCTGTTCGGTGACGACGTGATCGACTGCGAAATCCTCGCTCAGACCGCCGGGCGCGAGTCGCGCGGCCACCGCTTCCACAACCCCGATCAGGTGCGTATCTCCAAGCCTTCCACCTACCTGGAAGACCTGCGCAGCGCCCACGTGCTGGCCGACTTTGCCGAACGTCGCGCGCTGATCGAGCAGCGCGTCGCCGCCCTGGCTGGCGAACAGCAAGGCACGGCCATCGTGCCGCCGGCGTTGCTCGATGAAGTCACCGCCCTGGTCGAGTGGCCGGTACCGCTGGTGTGCAGCTTCGAGGAGCGCTTCCTCGACGTACCGCAGGAAGCGCTGATCACCACCATGCAGGACAACCAGAAGTACTTCTGCCTGCTGGACGCCAACGGCAAGCTGCTGCCGCGCTTTATCACCGTGGCCAACCTGGTCAGCAAGGACCCAGCGCAGATCGTCGCCGGTAACGAGAAGGTCGTGCGTCCGCGCCTGACTGACGCCGAGTTCTTCTTCAAGCAGGACAAGAAGCAGAAGCTCGAGAGCTTCAACCAGCGCTTGGCCAACGTGGTATTCCAGGCGCAACTCGGCAGCGTGTTCAACAAGGCCGAGCGGGTTTCCCAGCTCGCCGCCTTCATCGCCCCGCGCATCGGCGGTGACGCGCAGCGCGCCGCACGTGCCGGCCTGCTGTCGAAATGCGACCTGGCCACCGAGATGGTCGGCGAGTTCCCGGAGATGCAGGGCATCGCCGGCTACTACTACGCGCTGAATGACGGCGAGCCCGAAGACGTCGCCCTGGCCCTGACCGAGCAGTACATGCCGCGCGGCGCCGGCGCCGAACTGCCGAGCACCCTGACCGGTGCCGCCGTGGCGATCGCCGACAAGCTCGACACCCTGGTCGGCATCTTTGGCATTGGCATGCTGCCCACCGGCAGCAAAGACCCCTATGCGCTGCGCCGTGCCGCCTTGGGCGTGCTGCGCATCCTGATCGAAAAGCAGCTGGACCTCGACCTGCCGGCCGCGATCGCCTTCGCCATTCAGCAGTTCGGCCCGCAGGTCAAAGCCACCGGCTTGGCCGGCCAGGTGCAGGATTTTATCTTCGACCGCCTGCGTGCGCGTTATGAAGACGAAGGCGTGGACGTCGCCAGCTATCAGGCGGTACGCGCGGTCAATCCCGGTTCGCCGTTGGACTTCGATCAACGCGTACAGGCCGTGCAGGCGTTCCGCAAACTGCCGGAAGCCCAAGCCTTGGCCGCGGCCAACAAGCGCGTGTGGAACTTGCTGAGCAAGGCCGAAGGCCAAGTCGCCGCGAATGTCGAAGCGCATTACTTCGAGACGCCCAACGAGTTCTCCCTCAACGCCGCCATTCAGCAGGCCGACCAGGCGGTGCAACCGCTGGCCGAATCGCGGCAGTACAGTGAGGCGTTGGCACGCCTGGCGGCGCTGCGTGAGCCGGTCGACAGCTTCTTCGAGGCAGTACTGGTGAATGCCGAGAACGCTGACGTGCGCGCCAATCGCTACGCCCTGCTGGCCAAGCTGCGCGGGCTATTCCTCGGCGTCGCCGATATCTCAGTGCTCGGCTGACGCGTCCACACCCTCTCTGCGGAGAGGGTAGCGATGAGGACTATATGAAGCTCGTGATACTCGACCGCGACGGGGTCATCAACGAAGACTCCGACGCCTACATCAAGACCGTGGATGAGTGGATTCCGATCCCCGGTTCCATCGCCGCGATCGCCCGTCTTTCCAAAGCCGGCTGGACGGTGGCCGTGGCCACCAATCAATCCGGTTTGGCGCGGGGCTATTACGATGTGGCGACTCTTGAGGCCATGCATGCGCGGCTGCGCCAGTTGGTCGCAGAGCAGGGCGGT
Source organism: Pseudomonas sp. LS44 (assembly GCF_024730785.1). Taxonomy (NCBI): domain Bacteria; kingdom Pseudomonadati; phylum Pseudomonadota; class Gammaproteobacteria; order Pseudomonadales; family Pseudomonadaceae; genus Pseudomonas; species Pseudomonas sp. LS44. The sequence goes on along the minus strand of NZ_CP102830.1, from coordinate 7,255 downwards.
GAGGTCGGGCTGATCGTGCATTGTCCGCATGGCCCGGACGACGGCTGTGACTGCCGCAAACCCAAGCCCGGAATGCTGCAGCAGATCGCCGCGCACTATGGCGTGGATCTGCGCGGCGTGTGGTTCGTCGGCGATAGCAGCGGTGACCTGGAGGCAGCCCTGGCCGTCGACTGTCAGGCGGTATTGGTGAAAACCGGCAAAGGCCAGCGCACGCTGGCGAAAGGCGTGCCCACCGCCACCTTGATATTTGACGATCTGGCGGCCATCGCCGACCACCTTCTCCAACAGGAATAACGCTCACATGTCGATAGTGCAGGCCCTCAGAACCGTTTCCTTCTACCTGCTGCTGTCGTCCAGCGCCTTGCTCTGGTGCACGCTGAGCTTCTTCGTTGCGCCCTTCCTGTCGTTCCGCGCCCGTTACCACTTCATCAACGTCCTCTGGTGCCGCTTTGCCGTTGGCCTGTCGAGGACTGTACTGGGCCTGCGCTATCAGGTCACTGGCGCGGAAAACGTACCCAAGCAGGCATGCGTGATCCTCTCCAACCACCAGAGCACTTGGGAAACCTTCTTCCTCTCCAGCTATTTCTCGCCGCTCAGCCAGGTGCTCAAGCGCGAGCTGCTGTATGTGCCGTTCTTCGGCTGGGCGATGGCCATGCTTCGCCCGATCGCCATTGACCGCGACAACCCCAAGGCCGCGCTCAAGCAGGTGGCGAAGAAAGGTCATGAGTTGTTGCAGGACGGCTGCTGGGTGCTGATCTTCCCGGAAGGCACGCGGTTGCCGCCGGGCCAGCTCGGCAAGTTCTCTCGCGGCGGCACGGCCCTGGCGGTGAACGCCGACCTGCCGGTACTACCGATCGCCCACAACGCCGGCGAATTCTGGCCAAAACACGGCTGGGGCAAACGCCCGGGCACCATCCAGGTAATTATCGGCCCTCCAATGTACGCCGAAGGCGAGGGCCCGCGCGCCATCGCCGAGCTCAACGACCGTGCCTTTGCCTGGGTCAGCCAAGCGCAGCAGCAGATCTCCGGTGTCGAGCCGGAAGCAGTGCCGAACAATTCCCACGTCGCTTAATCCCGGCATTGCTCGGGGTAAGGCGTTCAGCGCTTCAACAGCGGCGAATCAAGCTGGTTGAAGCACGCTACGATCAGCTCGTGGCTGGCCTCAGGAAAGGCCTGCTGGGTTTGCACAACCAGCACCGCCGGCTTAACCCGACCTGAGCTAAGCTGGCGTCGCATGTAAGCCAGAATCTGTTCCACGCTATCGTTGCCCAATGGCTCATCTCGCATTCGCGTAGTCCCGCCTCAGCGTCCGCTTCTTCATCCAAATTATAGCCACGCAGCAAAAACCCCGGCACAGGGCCGGGGTTGATTGCATAGCTAGTCCAGCAGATCAGAAGTCCAGGTTGGACACTGCCAGGGCATTGTTTTCGATAAACACCCGACGTGGTTCGACTTCATCGCCCATCAGGGTGTTGAAGATCTGGTCCGCGGCGATGGCATCTTCGATGGTCACTTTGAGCATGCGACGGGCGTCCGGATCCATGGTGGTTTCCCACAATTGCTCCGGGTTCATCTCGCCGAGGCCCTTATAGCGCTGAATGGTATGGCGCTTGGTGCTTTCCGCCAGCAGCCAGTCCAGAGCTTCCTTGAAGGTACTGACCGGCTTTTTCCGCTCGCCACGTTTTACGAAGGCGCCGTCTTCGAGCAGATTGTTCAAGCTGTTACCGAGGTTGGTAACGTTCTTGTAATCGTTGCTGGCGAAGAAATCGCGGTTGAAGGTGATGTAGTTGGATACCCCGTGGGAGATCAGCTCGACCTCAGGCAGCCACAAGTGCCGTTCACGATCTTCACGCAGGCTAACCTTGTAGGCCAGACCGGATTTCTCCATGCCCTTCAAACGCTCGCTGAACAGGGCGAGCCAGGTCTGCATCACGGCCTGGTCGGCCAAGCCTTCGACGCTGACCCGCGGCAAATAGATGAAGTGCTCCGTCAGCTCTTGCGGGTACAGACGCGACAAGCGCTTGAGGGTTTTCAACACGCCGCGGTAGTCGTTGACCAACGCCTGGAGGGCTTCCCCGCCAATGCCCGGAGCCGATTCGTTAACGTGCAGACTGGCCTCTTCCAACGCAGACTGGGTCATGTATTCATCCATGGCCTCGTCGTCCTTGATGTACTGCTCCTGCTTGCCCTTTTTCACCTTGTACAGCGGTGGCTGGGCGATATAGATGTAGCCGCGCTCGACCAGCTCCGGCAGCTGACGGAAGAAGAAGGTCAGCAGCAGGGTGCGGATGTGCGAACCGTCGACGTCTGCGTCGGTCATGATGATGATGTTGTGGTAACGCAACTTTTCGATGTTGTATTCATCGCGGCCGATGCCACAACCCAGCGCGGTGATTAGCGTGCCGACTTCCTGGGAAGAGATCATCCGGTCGAAGCGCGCGCGTTCGACGTTGAGAATCTTGCCTTTGAGCGGCAGGATCGCCTGGGTCTTGCGGTTCCGGCCTTGCTTGGCCGAACCGCCTGCGGAGTCACCCTCCACCAGGTACAGTTCAGACAGCGCAGGATCTTTTTCCTGGCAGTCGGCAAGCTTGCCCGGCAGGCCGGCGATGTCCAGCGCGCCTTTGCGGCGGGTCATTTCCCGGGCTTTACGGGCCGCCTCGCGCGCCCGCGCGGCGTCGATCATCTTGCCCACCACGGCTTTGGCTTCGTTGGGATTCTCGAGCAAGAAGTCCGCAAAATGCCGGCCCATTTCCTGTTCCACCGCCGTCTTCACTTCGGAAGACACCAGCTTGTCCTTGGTCTGCGAACTGAATTTAGGGTCCGGGACTTTGACCGAAATGATTGCGGTCAAACCTTCCCGGGCATCGTCGCCGGTGGTGGTGATCTTGAACTTCTTGGCCAGACCTTCGGCTTCGATGTAGTTGTTCAAGTTTCGGGTCAGAGCGGAACGGAAGCCCGCCAAGTGGGTGCCGCCGTCACGCTGCGGAATGTTGTTGGTGAAGCACAGCAGGTTCTCGTTGAAGCTGTCATTCCACTGCAAGGCGACTTCGACGCCCACGCCGTCTTCTTCACGCTGCATGTTGAAATGGAAGACTTGGTTGACCGGGGTCTTGTTGGTATTCAGATACTCGACGAAGGCTTTCAGACCACCTTCGTACTTGAACAGTTCTTCCTTGCCGCTGCGTTCGTCTTTCAGAACGATGCCGACACCCGAGTTCAGGAACGACAATTCGCGCAAGCGTTTGGCGAGGATGTCCCAGCTGAAATGGATGTTGTGGAAGGTCAGTTCCGAGGGCTTGAAGTGGATCTGCGTACCAGTGCCTTCGGTATCGCCAACCGCTGCCAAAGGAGCCTGCGGTACCCCATGGATATAGGTCTGTTCCCAGACCTTGCCGGTGCGCCGAATAGTCAGCACCAGCTCTTTGGACAGCGCATTGACCACCGAAACGCCAACCCCGTGCAAACCGCCAGAGACTTTGTAGCTGTTGTCATCGAACTTACCGCCTGCGTGCAAGACGGTCATGATCACTTCCGCGGCCGATACACCTTCTTCTTTATGTAGGTCTACTGGGATACCGCGACCATTGTCACGAACGGTGATCGATTCATCGGGGTGAATGGTGATGCTAATTTCGGTGCAGTGCCCGGCCAGCGCTTCGTCAATGGAGTTGTCCACCACTTCGAACACCATGTGGTGCAGACCAGTGCCGTCATCGGTATCACCGATGTACATACCGGGGCGTTTGCGTACGGCATCAAGTCCTTTCAGCACCTTGATGCTCGAGGAATCGTACGTTTGGTTTTCGCTCATGCCTTCACTCCCACTGGTGTGATTCGACCCTGTTCCACGTGGAACATGGCAACCGGCGTATCCGTGCGCCAGCCTTCCCTCATCAATTCGTCATCGACACAGGTGATAAACACCTGACAGTTCAAATCTTCTAACAATCGGCACAGTGCGCGCCGATGCTGCTCGTCCAGTTCGGACGGCAAGTCATCTACCAAGTAGACGCACTGACCACGCTTGGCCTGACTGACCAGATGCCCCTGAGCAATGCGCAGGGCGCAAATCACCAGTTTTTGCTGACCTCGCGATAATATTTCCGCCGCATTATGGGCACCCAGCCGCAGCCTAAGATCTGCCCGCTGCGGACCTGCTTGGGTATGGCCCAATTGCTGGTCGCGAGTTCTGGATGTATTCAGCACATCGATCAGAGCGCGATCTTTGTCCCAACCACGGTAATAGCTGAGAGACAGTCCTTGCAGATCGACAAGCTCGTTTAGGGTCTGCTCGAATACCGGCTTCAGCGCCTGAATATAGGTCCGGCGGTAGCCGTCTATTTCATCGCTGGCGAGGCACAGTTCGCGGTCCCAGGCCGCTTGCGACGCGGCATCCAGTGTACCATGCCGCAACCATGAGTTCCGCTGCCGCAGCGCCTTCTGCAGCCGTTGCCAGGCCGACAGAAACCGCGGTTCCACGTGGAACACTCCCCAATCGAGAAACTGTCGGCGAATCTTCGGCGCGCCTTCCAGCAGACGAAAACTATCCGGATTGATCAGTTGCAACGGCAAGGCTTCGGCCAATTGTGCTGCGCTACGCGCGCTCTGCCCATCGATACGAATCTGAAAGTCGCCTTGCCGATCACGCGAAATGCCAAGATTGCTGGTTCCTCCCTCAGCCAGAATGATCTGACCAAAAACCGTGCAGGCCTGCTGCTCGTATTGGATCACTGGGAGTAAGCGCAAGCTGCGAAACGAGCGGGCAAGACCTAGCAGATGGATGGCCTCGAGCACGCTGGTTTTACCGCTGCCGTTGGCGCCTGAGAGGATGTTGATGCGGGGGGAAGGGGAAAGGGTCACCGGCTGCAGATTACGCACCGCGGTGACCGTGAAGCGAGTAAGCGACATTGAGAAGGCTTAAGCCTCGGTTACAAACGCATCGGCATGACAACGTAGGCCGAGTCGTCGTTATCCGCTTCTTGCAGCAGTGCACTGCTATTGGAATCAGACAGGATCAAGCGCATTTGTTCGGTAGTCATCACGCCAAGCACATCGAGCAAGTAGCTGACGTTGAAGCCAATCTCCAAGCCCGCGCCGTTGTAGTTAACCGCTACCTCTTCTTCCGCTTCTTCCTGCTCAGGGTTGTTGGCCTGGATTTTTAGTTGGCCAGAAGCGAGCTGCAGGCGAATGCCGCGATATTTCTCATTGGACAGAATTGCGGTACGGCTGAAGGCTTCCCGCAACGCCTGTCGATCACCGATGACCAGCTTGTCGCCACCGCGCGGCAGGACTCGCTCATAGTCAGGAAACTTGCCATCCACCAGTTTCGAGGTGAAGGTAAATTCACCGGTAGTCGCACGAATATGATGCTGACCCAACACGATACTGACGCTGCCGTCCTGCTCGGTCAGCAGTCTCGCCAATTCCAATATGCCTTTGCGAGGCACGATGACCTGGTGCCGGTCCGCGTGTTCAATGCCGGCTTCCATCGCGCACATTGCCAAACGATGACCGTCGGTAGCCACCGCGCGCAAAACACCGGTTTGGACTTCCAGCAGCATGCCGTTCAAGTAATAACGGACATCCTGCTGAGCCATGGCAAAACTGGTGCGCTCAATCAATCGGCGCAGCTTGCTTTGGCTCAGGGTGAAATTCAGCGATCCAGGGCCTTCCTCGACATTAGGGAAGTCATTTGCCGGCAAGGTAGAAAGCGTGAAGCGGCTACGTCCGGCTTTGACGATCAACTTGTGTTCGTCGAGCTTGATATCGATCAGCGCATCGTTGGGCAGGCTTTTGCAGATATCCATCAGCTTGCGCGCAGGCACGGTGATTTCACCCTGTTCGGCAGGCTCTTCAAGTGCCACCCGCCCAACCAGCTCCACTTCCAGATCGGTACCGGTCAACGACAGCTGTTGGCCTTCAACTACCAGCAAGACGTTGGAGAGTACCGGCAAGGTCTGACGGCGTTCGACGACGCCTGCGACCAGTTGCAGGGGTTTCAACAAGGCTTCGCGTTGAATGGTGAATTGCATGGTCTAGTCCCTTGCCTCATGGGCTGCGTTGAATATCAGGTAGTCAGCGTACGCAACAGATTCTTGTAATCCTCACGGATATCCGCGTCGGATTCCCTTAGCTCAGCAATCTTACGACAAGCGTGTAATACGGTGGTGTGATCGCGGCCGCCGAAGGCGTCACCGATCTCCGGCAGGCTATGGTTGGTCAATTCCTTGGACAACGCCATCGCCACCTGGCGTGGTCTGGCCACCGAGCGCGAGCGGCGCTTGGAGAGCAGGTCGGAAATCTTGATTTTGTAATACTCGGCCACAGTGCGCTGAATGTTGTCGATGCTGACCAGCTTGTCCTGCAATGCCAGCAAATCCTTCAACGACTCGCGAATCAATTCAATGGTGATCTCACGACCCATGAAATGCGAATGAGCGATGACCCGCTTCAAAGCACCTTCTAGCTCACGGACGTTGGAGCGTATCCGCTGGGCAATAAAAAAGGCAGCATCATGAGGAAGATCGACTTTGGCCTGATCGGCCTTCTTCATCAGAATCGCCACCCGGGTTTCCAACTCCGGTGGCTCGACCGCTACGGTCAATCCCCAACCAAAACGGGATTTCAGCCGCTCTTCGAGGCCTTCGATTTCTTTAGGGTAGCGATCACTGGTGAGAATCACCTGCTGGCCACCTTCAAGCAAGGCATTGAAAGTATGGAAAAACTCTTCTTGCGAGCGTTCTTTCTTGGCGAAGAATTGAATATCGTCGATCAGCAGCGCATCCACCGACCGATAGAAGCGCTTGAACTCATTGATGGCATTCAATTGCAGCGCCTTGACCATATCGGCCACGAAACGCTCCGAGTGCAGGTAAACCACCTTGGCGTTGGGGTTCTTTTTCAGCAGGTGATTACCCACGGCGTGCATCAAGTGCGTCTTGCCTAACCCCACCCCGCCATACAAAAACAGCGGGTTGTAGCCATGCTTGGGGTTGTCCGCCACCTGCCACGCCGCCGCACGGGCCAATTGGTTGGATTTACCTTCGACGAAATTCTCGAAGGTAAATGTGCGGTTCAGATAGCTGGTGTGCTTAAGCGCACCCTCTACCTGCACCGAGCGCTCGGTACGCGGCGCGGCGCCGGACGGCGTGTCGGCCAGCGGATCCATGCTAAGGCGCGGCGACTCCTCGCGGGAAGGTTGTCTAGCCTGGGGAGCCGCTGGAGGGCTGGTAACTGCTGGGGTGGTCCTCGCCTG